>JBKOZJ010000062.1:0-86325 GCA_046725875.1 Actinomycetota bacterium | reverse complement strand
CCGTACCCGTCGAGGTCGAGCTCGGCCTTTCCGGACCGGTCCAGCCGGGTTGTGCCGGGCCGGAGCAGGTCGGCGAGATGGCAACCGTCGTCACAGTCGTCAAGCGTGATGGGGACCTTTCGCTGCTCGGGCCCCAGGTTGTGTACGGCGACCATGCTGCCGTCGCCCCAGGTACACCGGTGGGCGAGCACCTCCTTGTGCGGTTGCTCGAGGACGGAGAAGTCTGCCCAGCCCAGCTCCGGGCTCTCGCGATAACGGTGGATCAGCATCGACATGAAGTTGAGCAACGAGTTCGGGTCGCGTCGCTGGTCGTCGACGTTGACGTGCTCGGGGCCGAACCGGCCCTGCACGACGCGGGCGAGGTGGGACGCCGGCTCGGCGGTCGAGAATCCGCCCTGGTGACCCGCCTCCCATTGCATGGGCGGCCGCACCGCCATGCGCTCGCCGGCATCCAGGTTCTCGCCCAGTCCGATCTCTTCGCCGTAGAACAGCACCGGCGTACCGGGAAGTGAGAACAGCAGGCTATAGACCATCCGGATGCGTTGCGGATCACCGTCGAGCATCGGCGGCAACCGCCGGATCAGCCCCCGCCCGTACACCTGCATCCGCTTCTCCGGCCCGAATGCGGCGAAGACCTCCTGACGCTCCTCCTCGCTGAGCTTGTCGAGCGTCAGCTCGTCGTGGTTGCGGACGAAGGTCGCCCACTGGCTGTCCGGAGCCGTCACCGGCCGCTCCGCCAGCGTCTTGGCGAGCGGGCGGGCATCTTGCCTGGCGAGCGACAAGTAAAGGTTCTGCATGCCGATGAAGTCGAACTGCATGGTCAGCTCGCCGCCCTCGGCACCGCCGAAGAACGCGACCTGGTCCTTGTAGGGCACGTTGACCTCGCCGAGGAGGAACGAGTCTCCTACCCGCCGACCGGCGAACGAGCGCAGCGACCGCAGGTATTCGTGTGGGTCGCCGTATTCCTTGACATCGCGCTCGGGCGCTCCCGTCGTCTCGATGAGGAAGGGCACCGCGTCGATTCTGAACCCGGACAGGCCGAGCTCCAGCCAGAAGCCGATCACCTTCGCGATCTCGTCCCGAACGGCCTGATTGGCGACGTTCAAGTCGGGCTGATGCTTGTAGAACCGATGCAGGTAGTACTCGCCGCTCTTCTCGTCGTACTCCCAAATGCTCTTCTCCTCACCGGGGAAGACCGTCTCCTTCGATGTATCCGGCGGCGGGTCGCTGCGCCAGACGTAGAAGTCGCGATACGGCGAGTCCTTGCTCTCCCGGGCGGACTGGAACCACGGATGCTGGTCCGATGTGTGGTTGACGACGAGGTCGGCGATGACCCGGATGCCGCGGTCCCGTGCGGTTCGTACGAGCTGCACGAAGTCGCCGTGATTACCAAGCCGGTAGTCCACCCCATAAAAGTCGGTGATGTCGTAACCGTCATCGCGATCGGGCGTGGGGAAAAACGGCATCAGCCAGAGGCAGGTGATCCCCAGCTCGGCGAGATAGTCGATTCGGCGGGCGAGCCCGGCCATGTCGCCCACGCCGTCGCGGTTCCAGTCGAGGTACGTCTCGATGTCGAGGCAGTAGATGACCGCTGTCTTCCACCACAGATCGCTGGTATCGGTGATTCTCACGGCTGACGGGTTACCCGCCTGAACGGATCTAATCTCGTGAGCCGCTTCAGCGAAAGACCACCGTGCGGCGGCCGTTGAGCAGGATCCGGTGTTCAGCGTGCCACTGTACGGCTCTCGCAAGAGCGATCGACTCGACGTCCCGACCGACAGCAGCAAGCTGCTCGGGCTCATAACTGTGGTCGACCCTCGCCACTTCCTGCTCGATGATCGGTCCGTCGTCAAGGTCGGACGTAACATAATGTGCCGTCGCCCCGATGAGCTTCACGCCGCGAAGGTGCGCCTGACGGTAGGGACGAGCGCCGGCGAAGCTTGGCAGAAATGAATGATGAATATTGATCAGCCGCCCCTCGAGCCGCTTGCAGAGGTCATCCGAGAGGACTTGCATGTAGCGAGCGAGCACGACGAAGTCGATGTGGAGCCGCTCAACGAGGGTCAGCAGCGCCGACTCCGCCGCGCGCTTTGTCTCGGCGGTGACCGGGATGTGGTGGTATGGGATGCCGTACGGCTCGACCAGACCTCGTAGATCTTCATGATTCGAGACAACCCCGGGCAGGTCCACGTGAAGATGATCGCTGCTCCATCGGTAAAGCAGATCATTCAAACAGTGGCCGTAGCGCGACACCATGACGAGCATCCGTGGGCGCACCGCGAGGTCGTGGAGTGCGAAGTACATACCGAACCGATGAACAACATCGGCGAACCCAGTTCGTAGCTCTTGCGGCGTCGGCGGCCCCGCCGCGTGAATCCGTTGGAAGAACCATCCTGAGCTGGGGTCGCTGAATTGTTGGCTATCAAGGATCGTGCACTCGTGTGCGACTAACACACCGGTCACCGCGTGGACGATGCCGATGCGATCCGGGCACGAGATCGTGAGTACGTAATCGCGCACGTGTATCCCCTATGCCGACCCGACCGCGCCATCCTGACTTGGCAGTCAGCAGGGCTGGTCAGGAGTGAGCCTAGCCAGGGCGAATCCGTCGCACATCCAGTCGACGATGGACAGGAGCCAGCGCGCTTGGGTGAAGCGGGGTGACGGTTATAGGTCCAGCCGCCATCCCACCCATTGGTCGAGTGGCCGGAACCCGATCTGTTCATTGATCGCGATCATGTGCGTGTTTGCCGCAGCATTCGATGTGTCCACCTGTTGGAGCGCCGGCGTCCCCTCCCGCGCGTAGGCAAGGTTTTCCAGTTTGGCGATAATTCCAAGCCGATGGCCGCGGTGAGCCGGATCGACGATGGTGATCTGTTGCCAGCCGTGATGGTCGATCGTCGGGTCAACGACGAGCAAGGTCCAGGCGACCAATGAGTCGGACGCGTCGTGGCGGAGCCCGGTGTGGTACGAGCGCTCGCCGCGGCCGACCCGCGCCAGCTCGGTCGCGCGAGTTCTGGCCACGTCGATCTTCTGCGGCTCGATCTTGAGATCGCCCATCGGTGCGTCGGCCATGAGCCGGCTGTCGAGCCGGCCGATGTCGGCGACATACCGCTCGGGAGCTTGCTCGCGCCACTGCACCAGTGAGTACCCGCCGGCGCGCCGCCAGGCGTCGCCGAGAAGATCAGACATCCGGTCCTTGTCGAAGCTGGTCAGGTCCAGGCGGCGCCGGATCTCCCGGTGCGCCGGCCGCGCCCCCAGCGCGGCCGCGAATGCACTCCCCGATGCATCGCGCGGCGCGCCGCCAGGCAGCGATTCCGCCGAAGATCCGATGACCCGGGACCGGCGCTCGGCGCGACAGTGGGCCACCGCATGCTCTAGTAGGCGCTGGCCGAGCCCGCCTCTGCGCAGGTCGGGATGGACCTGGATGTCGACTTCGGCGTTGTCGAGATTGTCCAGGTAGGGCAGCCTGGCTTCAGCCAGGCCGGCGCCTTGGCCGTCGACGCGGGCCAGCCAGACGTGGTCGTGCACGCCAGGCCAGGGCCACTGGAATTGGGCCCGAGAATGGACCGGGCACGGTGGGGGCGTATCGGGCAGCAGAGTCTGCCGGACGAGCGAGGTCAGAGCCAGCCGCTCCTCGATCGCATCGGTGTCACCGGCCTCGACCGGAAGGATCTCGATACCCACGCTCACGCATCCCCGGTACTCGATGGTGCCTGTTCGCATATTCTGCTCGGGGCCGCCAGCGGCCCGGTGTCTTGGGGGCTCGGGACCGACGCTCTCGTTTTGTGAGCTTGGGGACTTTGTGACCTGTCGTCGTGCCACGGCGAATCACGTGGCTTTGTCGTGGCGCAACATGTCGAGCGACTTCTGGATACGTCGCTGACGGGTTTCGGCCGTCCGAGCGCCCTCGATCGAGAGAACGTGCCATTGCTTCTTGCTGTACGACAGTCCGTCAAAGAAGCGGTTGGCGTGAGTGACCTGGTCCAATGTTGCCACGAAATCGGGCGGGCGGCCGGACGACAGCCAGCGGGCGTCGCATCCAAGCGTCAGGAGTTGGCGTCGTACACCTCGGTCGAGACCCAGGTGAGCGCGCCGTCGGTGACTCGTGCCGTGACGAAGACGCCGCTGCCCAGCGAGGTTTCGTCGAAGACCTTGAGCAGGTGTGGTCGAAAGCGATAGAAGCAGTACGCCTCGAAATCGGCCACGCG
The DNA here is from genome assembly GCA_046725875.1 of Actinomycetota bacterium. Lineage (GTDB taxonomy): Bacteria > Actinomycetota > Actinomycetes > JAKEEW01 > JAKEEW01 > JBKOZJ01. Next base: position 82,114 of record JBKOZJ010000062.1, on the reverse strand, counting down.
ATAGCCAGGAAACCGTGCGGCATAGATCACCTCCGCCTCGCGCGTGGCCTCGCCGTTGACTGTCCGGCCTGCCGTACCGAAGAGCTGGACGCCGCGGTCGGGACTGCCCCACGTCTGACGGGAGTCGTATACCGCGATCGCCGCCGTGGAACGTTCATGCAGATTTCTCGAGTGTTTCGCACCCGGGTCAGACAACCAGACGAGATCAAGCCGGTTGGACCACGTGAAGTATGCCGTATTGACGTGAGCGCCGCCGTCGGACGACACGGTCGCGATCGCACACAACGTCGATGCGTCGAGGAGATCGCGGGCCAGTCTCTCAAGCCGCCCGGCGGATACTTGTCGATCAGACTGCTTGATTCCCATCAGATCTCTTGCTCCGGCGCTCGGGTCCGCCGGCGGTCGTCAGGTAGGCGCTCGGTCAGCCCGCGCCCATCCAGCAACTCCAAGAGTGGTATGGCGACCCGCCGGGTCGTTCCAAGCGCCTGCCGCGCCGCGCTCAACGTGAACGGCTGAGGGAGAGTGGCGAGCACAGACACCGCTCGCTCGATGCTGCCGGGGAGCAGGACGATTCCCTCACCGATCCGTTCCAGGGCCCCTGCTCGCGCCGCGGCCGCAAGTTCTCGAGGTCCCAGTCCCAGCTCGGTAAGGCGGGCCGCGTCCGGGGCCACGAACGGATCTGCCGCCAGGTCGGCCCGGAGCTTCTCGATGGCCTCCGCGATCGACGGTGGAAGCGCCCCAGGTTTGTCGTCAATCCGGACGACCCTGCCGTTGCGGACAGCCAATGACGCAGTGATCATTGCATTGACAAGCGACCGGTCGGGGAGCCGGAGCGCCCGCCGCATCACTTCGATCGGTGGACCGGGTTCCAGCGGGTGCTCACGCATCCAGTCGGCGACGAGTGGTTCGAGCTGTTCTTGCAGCGCGTGCCAGAGGTCCGGGTCGACCAGCCAGTCGCCGGCGATCGGGCGGGCAGCTGGGGTTACCCCCATCCGCTCCAAGTCGCTTTGCCTGATGATGCCGCGGCGCGACAGCTCAGACCGCTCGTCCGGACTCCCGCCCATACTGCCTAGGAGCCGGGCGCGCGCCGCGGCCGCGCCCCGACGGCCCAGGGCGGGCGGGGCCACATCGAGCACGACCACCCCGCCGGGAACGTGGTGCCGCCCCGGGTCGCGAAGGAGACCTCGGTCGCCGATCCGCAGCGGGAGCTTCCGCGTCAACGCGAGCCTTGCAGTGTCGGTACCCAGCGGGCGTACCCGCGCGGCCACCGCCGCGGAGCCGAGGTGGAACATCACGGTCCTCGGCAGCGTGGCGACTGGATCGCCGTGGACTCGGATGTCCACGAGGTCGGTCAGGAGAAACCGCTGGGGCGTGAGCAGCGCATCACCTCGGCGCAGCTCGTCCGGCCCGGCGCCGCGAAGGTTTACGGCGACCCGGGCGACTGCGCCCGCTTCGGCGACCGGCCGGCCGAGCATCTGAAGGCCGCGAACTCGAACGATCCGGCCGCGCGGGGCGAACTCCAACTCGTCGCCGACATGCAGCCGCCCCGCGGCCAGTGTGCCGGTGACCACTGTGCCGCTGCCGCGAATCGAGAAGCATCGGTCGAGCCACAACCGTACCGGCGCACCCAGGTCCGGCGCGGGCAGCCGGGCCAGCAGCCGATCGAGCGCGCCGCGCAATACGGACAACCCCATCCCGGCCGGGGGGCTTACCGCGACCGCCTCCACCGGGCCGAGCGATGTACGGGCAATCTCGGCGCGGGCCCGCTCGATCGCGTCGGCCGGATCGGCGAGATCGCTGCGGGTAACCGCAAGCACGCCGTGCCGTACACCCAGGGCGTCCAGCGCGGCGAGGTGCTCCGCCGACTGCGGCATCCAGCCCTCGTCCGCCGCCACGACGAACAAAACGGCGGGCACCGCCCCGACTCCGGCGAGCATGTTCGGCACGAACCGTTCGTGTCCGGGGACGTCCACAAAGGCGACCGTCGCGCCGGACGGCAGATCTGTCCAAGCGAAGCCAAGGTCGATCGTCATACCGCGGCGGCGTTCCTCGGCCCACCGGTCAGGCTCCATCCCGGTCAGCGCGCGGACCAGGGTCGACTTCCCGTGGTCCACGTGTCCGGCGGTGGCGACGACGTACATGTCAGCCGGCTCGGCCCGCGGCGGCCGCGACGACCGCGCCTTGAACGGTCCCATCGAGATCGGGCGGTACGCACCGCAGGTCGAGCAGCAGCCGTTGCTGGTCGAATCGCCCGATCACGGATGGCTCGCCCACCCGCAGTGGAGCCGCGAAAACGGGATCGAGTGCGATCGCCCAGGAGCGCAACCTGACCCCTGGCGCGCCCCCGCCGCCGACCACGCTGGTCGTCTCGACCGCATCGACCTGGATCTGGTGCCCGCGGAGCCCGTCGCGGAGCTGCTCGGCGCGCGAGCGGAGCTCGGCCGCCGTCCGGCGCAGCGCCTGCCAGCTTGGGGTCTGCGGGCCGCGCAAGGTCGCCTCCAGGGCCGCGAGCGTAAGCTTGTCGACTCTCAGCGCACGCGCCAGCGGGTGGCGCCGCAGCCGCCCGACTTCGCGACCCCGGCCGAGCAGGAGACCGGCCTGTGGCCCGCCAAGCAGCTTGTCTCCGCTCGCGGTTACCAAGGCAGCTCCGGCGTTCAGCGCGGTGGTCGCGTCGGGCTCGCCAGGGAGCAGCGGATCCGGTACGAGGAGGCCGGAGCCGATGTCGACGACCACCGGCGGACCCAAGCCGGCAAGATCGGCCGTGTCGACCGACGACGTGAAGCCGCGCATGACGAAATTGGACGGGTGCACCTTGAGCACGAGGCCGGTCTCGGGCCTGATCGCTCTCGCGTAGTCCCGCAGGGCGGTCCGATTGGTCGTACCGACCTCGCGGAGTCGGGCTCCAGTGGACTGGAGCAGGTCCGGCAGCCGGAACCCGGCACCGATCTCCACCAGCTCACCGCGGCTGACCAAGATCTCGCGCCCGGACGCCAAAGCCGTCGCCGCGAGGACGAGAGCTGCGGCGCCGTTGTTGACAACGTGAACCGCCTCAGCCGCCGGTACCCGGGCCGCCAGCGCGTCAAGCGCACCACCTCCACGCCGCGCTCGGCCTCCGGTTGCCAGGTCGAACTCGACGTCGGTGTATCCGGCCGCCGCTCGGAGCGCGTCGACCGCCGCCGCCGACAGTGGCGCGCGTCCGAGGTTAGTGTGCAAGAGCACTCCGGTTGCATTGATCACCGGTCGTAGTGTGGTGGCCGAGCTCGGGAGTGCGGCCGCCGCGACGTCGGCGACGGCCTCCGGCACGATCTCGCCTCGCCGCGCCCTCTCCTGTACGGCGACGACGAGGTCCTTCACCACCGCCCGACCGAGCGTGGCGGATGCGGCGATCAGTCGGGGGTCGGCGAGCACGGCGTCGGTTCGCGGGATGCGTCGCCGCCGGTCCGCCGCCTCGCCCGCCGTCACCGCCACCTCCCGGTCGCGTGGCGGAGGCGGACGGGAATCGAACCCGCCTGGCCCGGTTCCCGGGCCACTCCGGTTTTGAAGACCGGGAGGGGCACCAGCCACCTGAACGCCTCCGATCAAGCACTTTACCGACTGCTGACGCGGCCGGCCGCCGCACCGGGCGCGCGGTCAAGCAGCGTCCGTTGAAAATACCCAGCTGCGATCGGAGCGCTGAGAAGGCCGTCCCTCGCCCGGCCGGGATACCCGACTGCATGACCCCGTACAACCATCAGGACCGGCGGTGACATGCTCGTGCGGTGGCCGTACAGTCAGCCCGCCTCGCCCGTCGGCTCACGCATTACGCGCATGGTGGCGGCTGTGCATGCAAGATCCCACCCGGTGAGCTCGAGTCCATCATTGCCGGGTTGACGGGGGCCAGTCCGCTAGGAGCGGTTGGTGAGCTCGTCGTCGGGCTCGAGGACGGCGACGATGCGGCGGTCGTCCGGGTTGATGGCGGCTTCGCGGTCCTTGCCACCGCGGACTTCTTCACCCCAGTCGTCGACGACCCGTACGACTGGGGGCGGATCGCCGCGGCCAACGCCCTGTCAGATGTGTACGCGATGGGCGGGACGCCACTGATCGCGGTGAACCTTCTCGGCTGGCCGCGAGATGTCCTGCCCTACGAGCTTGCCGCCGAAGTGCTGCGCGGTGGGCTCGATGTTGCCCGGGACGGCGGCTGCCATGTCGCGGGCGGGCACAGCATCGACGACCCAGAACCCAAGTACGGAATGGCGGTCACCGGCATCGCCGATCCCAATCGGCTGCTTCGCAACGACGCAGCACGGCCCGGGCAGCCGCTGACCCTGACCAAGCCGCTGGGTATCGGCGTGCTGAACAACCGCCATAAGGCGACCGGCGAGGTCTTCGGCCACGCGGTCGAGGTCATGGCTGCCCTCAACCGTGCCGCGGCTCGTGCCGCAGTTGATTCCGGCGCTCGCTGCGCAACCGACATCACCGGATTCGGATTGCTCGGACACCTCCACAAACTGGCGCGGGCGAGCGGCGTCACGGCCGTCGTTGACGCCGCTCGGGTCCCGTACCTCGACGGAGCCCGCGAGGCAGTTGCCGCAGGCTACGTGAGCGGCGGGACGAAACGCAACCTCGCTTGGGTCAGGCCGTACCTCGACCGTGGACGCTGGAATGAGGACGAGCTGCTGCTTCTCGCCGATGCCCAGACCTCGGGCGGCCTGTTGGTCGCCGGAGAGCTCCCGGGCCATCCAATCATCGGTGAGATCATCCCGCGTCGTACCGACCGCGTCACGCTGGTGGTCCGCTAACCAACGGCGGGATTGACCCGGCGTCGCCCTCAGCCGGCTTGATCGTCAAAAGGTGGATCACAGTGGCCGGTCTGGGACAGTATGATCCACCTTACGGCGATCAAGGAACTATGAGGATTCGGCGGGCGAGTGGCGAAGGTGCCCGTCAGGTGCTGTCGGCGTTGCGTTGCTCGAGGCGGGCACGTTGCGGGATCACCGTGTATTTGGGATCCGTCGCTGACGCCTGGCCTGCACGGAATAGGCCCAGCCGCTCGTAGAACCCCCCGGCGAGCAACGCGGTGCCCGAAGCGGCGGCGGCAAGTCGGCTCCGGTGGCCGAACAGGTTGCTTCCGAGGACGCCGGCCATGGTGAGCCAACGGGCCCGGTCGAGGTAGACGCGCGCCTCTCCGGTCGTGAACGCTTCTCCGACCAGCCCGAGGCGGCTTTCTATCTGCTGGGAGGCGCCGAGCTCGACGAGCGCCCCGTAGAGCGCCAACCGACGCGCCGGTCCCGCCTCGGCAGTGTCGGCGGCAAGCATGCCGAGGCCGCCCGCGCTTGCGGCGGAGCTCCCGGTGAAGATGAACGGAAGCTCGGGATGGGCCGCGTTCCAGGCCGGTACGGCAGTTTGCGACACCAGCGCCGCTGTGTAGGAGGCCACCGCCGGGGCGACGGCGGCCGAGGCCAGGCCGGCTGGCCGGGCGAGCCCGGCGACGACACGTCCCAGCCGGGTGCGGTGCAGCCACTGCGGCATCAACTCGCTCGCCGCCGCTACGCCCACACCCGGACCGAAGGCGGTCAGGATCCAGGACCCGACGCTCATAGGGGAGGTGAGCTTCGCGACCCGGAGCATGTTGATGAACCGGTCCGGCCGGCCGAGGTCGCGAATGAGGAACACCGTGCCGAGGGCGAGCGAGCCCAGCGCGCCGACCCGACCCGCCCGGCGTAGGCTCGGCCGACCGGTGAGGTCGGCGCCGGCTCCGAGCAGGCTCGATCCGGCCGCGAGGCCGCCGAGGAAGAAGTAATAGGCGACGTTGTCCCCCCATGCCGGTGGTTTCAAGACCGGCCTGCCGTAGTAGGACGTGAACTCGGCCGGAGGCACCATCGCGACCTCTCGCGATCCGTCGCCGTCGGCCGGACGACGCGCAGCCTGCCGCGGCCCGGACCGCACCCACCCCCCGGATCGGGCGGCATGATCGCGCGCACCCTCATCACTTCGCGGCTCGCGCATCCGCCAGTCCGTGCCGGGCTCGTCCATCAGCTTCGTCCTCCCGCGAAAACCGAGACCGCCGCCGCGAGCAGTCCGCCGGCGGCGGCCGCAGCGAAGCGGTAAATACCGGTCAGGTCCCGGGTCGGCACCACCGGATCCGGCGGCAGGCCGTACACCTCAGGCTCGTCGAGAAGCAAGAAGAACGCGCCGTCGCCGCCGACCCCGTCGGCCGGGTCCTCGCCGTAGAGGCGTGCCTCGGGCACTCCTTCGGCGTGCAGCTGCTCGATCCGCTCCACCGCCCGTTCGCGGAGCTCGGCGAGCGGCCCGAACTGGATCGAGTCGGTCGGACAGGCCTTGGCGCACGCCGGTTCGAGACCGCCCCGGAGACGGTCGTAGCACATGGTGCACTTCCAGGCCCGACCGTCCTCCTCGCGGCGCTCGATCACACCGTAGGGGCAGGCGGATACGCAGTAGCCGCACCCGTTGCAGATGTCTTGCTGCACGACCACCGTGCCGAACTCGGTGCGAAACAGTGCACCGGTCGGGCAGACGTCGAGACAGCCGGCGTGGGTGCAGTGCTTGCACACGTCCGACGCCATCAGCCAGCGCAGCTCTGTCTCGTCCCCACCGCTGTCTTCGCCCCGGTCAGCTGCGACGGGCTGTCCATCGGGCGGACCGACCGACGGCATCCCCATGTTGACCGGTTCCCGTCGCACCGGCCGCTGCTGCTCGATGAAGGCCACGTGTCGCCATGAGTTCGCCCCGAGCTGGCCGGTGTTGTCGAACGACATCCCAAGGAGGTTGAACCCGTCATCGGGAACCAGGTTCCACTCCTTGCAGGCCACCTCGCAGGCCTTGCAGCCGATGCACACCGAGGTGTCGGTGAAGAAACCCATTCGCGGCGGATGCGCGGGATAGCCGGCATCCGCCGTCACGTCGTGGAGCGGGCCGTAGAGGCTTTGCTGCCCGGTCATCGGCGGTCCTCCGCTTCCTCGACGTGAGGGACGCCGGCACCCTCGCCGACCGTTGCCACCCTGGTGCCGGTTTCGATCGTCGCTCCAGCCCGGCGCCGATAGCCGTCGACGTAGTCCAGCAACGCGGGTCCCTGCGGACGCCGGCCCGGTCGGATGTCACAGGTGGCCACCTTCGACTCCTGGATGAATACGTTCGGATCGAGGCTGACCCCGAGCAGGTCGTTCACCGCATCACCGGTAACCAAGCCCTGCCGCCCCCAGTGGTAAGGCAGCCAGATCTGGTGAACCAGCCGATCCTGGACGCGAAGCGGCCGCATCCGGTCGGTGACGAAGACCCGGGCCTCGATAGCGGTCCTGCTGGTGATGACGTGCGCCCAACCGAGATGCTCGAGCTCGCGTTCGGCGGCCAGCTCGGGGGAAACCTCGACGAAGAGCTCGGGTTGCAGCTCTGAGAGATAAGGCAGGAAGCGGCTCATCCCGCCGGCGGTGTGGTGCTCGGTGAGCCGCGCCGTGGTAAGGACGTAGGGAAAGACGTCGGCGTGCTCCTCTGGGGGTGCCGGGTTGGACGGGTTGTCGGCGCGGCCGTATACCTTCCTCGTCGGGTTGCCCTGCTGGCCGTAGAGCACATTGCGGAACGGTGATTCGTGGGGCTCGTAGTGCGTAGGGAGCGGACCATCAAGCAGCCCACTCGGCACATACAGCCAGCCCTTCCCGTCGGCCTGCATGATGAACGGATCGTCGCCGCGCAGCGCCGCCGGACCAACCGCATCGGACGGCGGCTCGTAGTCTGGCGGCTTGGTCTTCTCGTAGTCCGGTACGTCGTGGCCGGTCCACTCGCCCTTCTGCGCATCCCACCAGATGTACGCCTTGCGATCGCTCCAGGGCTGCCCGGCAGGATCAGCGGACGCACGGTTGTAGAGGATCCGCCGGTTGAGCGGCCATGCCCAGCCCCATTCGAGCGCGGTCGGGCCCTGCTCATACCAGGGTTTGCGGCGGGCCGCCTGGTTGACGCCGTCGGCGAACACGCCGCAGTAGGTCCAGCAGCCGCAGGTGGTGGATCCGTCCGCCTTGAGCTGGAGGTACGAGTCCAGCGGCCGTCCGGTCGTGCGGTCGTAGCCATTGATCCGCCGTAGCACATCCTCCGCTGCGGGCTCACCGTCCGTCACCTCGTAGTCCCAGGCCAGATCCTGCACGGGTCGGTCCCGCTCGTCCGTCGACGCGGCAAGCCGCTCCTTTAGCCGCCGGCCGAGGTCGTAGAAGAACCACAGCTCCGAGCGCTGGTCGCCCGTCGGCTCGACCGCCTTTTCGCGCCATTGCAGCATTCGCTGCGTCTGGGTGAACGTGCCGTCCTTCTCGACATGAGACGCCGCGGGAAAGAAGAAGACCTCGGTCCGGCACTGCTCGGGTACGATCTCCCCAGTCTCGATCTCGGGCGCATTCTTCCAGAACGTCGCGCTTTCGATCATCGCCAAGTCCCGGACCACCAGCCAATCGAGGTTGGCCATGCCGAGCCGTTGCAACCTGCCGTGTGCCGAGCCGACCGCAGGGTTCTGCCCAAGTAGGAAGTATCCGTACACCTTCCCGTCGACCATGTCCATCGCGGTGCGGTAGGTGCCATGATCACCGGTGAGCCGCGGCAGGTAGTCGAAGCAGAAATCGTTGTCCGCCGTCGCCGCCTCGCCCCAATACTCCTTGAGCAGCGACACGATGTAGGTCGCAGCGTTGTGCCAGAAGCCCTTCTGGTTCTCGCCGGTAAGCGACTCGACGTACGTCCTGAGATCGGGATGGGCCGAGGCGGACGGCATCGGCAGATAGCCCGGGAGCAGGTTGAACAGGGTCGGAATGTCGGTCGATCCTTGGATGCTTGCGTGCCCGCGCATGGCCATGATGCCGCCGCCAGGGCGACCGACATTGCCGAGCAGCAGCTGGATGACCGCCGCCGTTCGGATGTACTGCACGCCGACGGTGTGCTGCGTCCAGCCCACCGAGTAGACCATCTCGGTTGTCCGCTCACGGCCGGAGTTGGCAGTCCAGGTCTCGCATACCTCTAGGAAGAGTTCCGTCGGTATGCCGCAGACGGCTTCGACCATCTCCGGTGTGTAGCGGGAGTAATGGCGCTTGAGAATCTGCCAGACGCACCGCGGGTTCTGCAGCGTCGGATCGGATGGCGGATGAGGCGACTCGCCGTGCAGGGCAGGCCCGCCCGAGCCGAACAAGTCTCCGGGGGAGTGCTCCTTCGCCCCGTGCCCGGTCCGGTGCCCCGCCGCTGGCCGCTCGCGCATGCCCTCGTACTGCCAGCTCGACGTATCGTAGCTAGCCGTGTCGGAGTCGTAGCCGGAGAACAGCCCGTCGAGGTCTTCGGTGTCTTTGAAGTCCTCACCGACGATGAACGACGCGTTGGTATACGCGAGGACGTACTCCCTGAAGTCCTTCTCGTTGCTGAGGATGTAGTTGACGACTCCGCCGAGGAACGCAATGTCGGTCCCTGCCCGGATTGGCACATACAAGTCCGCGTGCGCGCTCGTCCGGGTGAACCGCGGATCCACGTGGATGACCTTCGCACCGCGCGCCTTGGCCTCGATCACCCACTGGAAGCCCACCGGATGGGCTTCGGCCATGTTCGAGCCTTGGATGACGATGCAGTCAGCGTTCGCGAGGTCCTGCTGGAAGTTGGTGGCGCCGCCGCGGCCAAACGAAGTTCCCAGACCGGGAACGGTGGAGGAGTGTCATATGCGCGCCTGGTTCTCGATCTGGATCGCGCCGAGCGCCGTGAACAACTTCTTGATGAGGTAATTCTCCTCGTTGTCGAGGGTGGCGCCCCCTAGGCTCGCGATGCCAAGCGTGCGGCGCAGCATCTGGCCTTTTTCGTCGACGTCCTGCCAGCCCTTGCGGCGGGCGTCCAGCACACGGTCGGTCACCATGTCCATCGCGGTCTCGAGATCAAGCTCGCGCCACTCGGTCGCGTATGGTTCCCGATAGAGCACTTTCTGCTCGCGCTGCGGGCCGGTGACAAGCTGCTTGCTGGCCGACCCTTTCGGGCAGAGGCGGCCGCGCGAGATCGGGCTGTCCGGGTCTCCCTCGATCTGGACGACCTCGCCACTCTTCACGTACACCTTCTGGCCGCAGCCGACGGCGCAGTACGGGCAGACGGAGCGCGCCACCCGATCAGCGGACGCGGTGCGCGGCAGCAGGGTCGCCGACCGAGCAGATTGCGCGGCCCGCCCCCTCCCAAGGGGATCACCCTCCCTGACCTGCCGAAAGACCGGCCAGTTCCCAAGCCAGGTGCGTACGCCCATGGGTGGACCTCCCACGGCCTCGGTACCGAAACCTGCGCACTGTCGACGGTAATCCACCTCGTCGTCGGGATGACCGCCGCCCCGGCATGCATCTTGGTGGCCGGGCCGGAGTTCGGCGGACGTTCAGGGCAGCTGCGGCCGAACCTCGCTCATGAAGAAGTCCATGAATCCCTCGTGGTCCTCGCCCGCTTGGACGACGCAGATCTCATCGAAGCCGGCGTCGATGAACCGCTGGATGCCGGTGACGTACGGCTCTGGGTCGACGCCGCTCGGCACGACCTCGAGCACGTCTTCCCGATGGATCTTCGCGGTGACCGAGTCGAAGCTCCGCGGGCTCGGCAGCTCGGCCTGTGCCTTCCATCCGGTGAGCGCAAAGGAGAACCGCATCGCGGACTCGCGCGACCGGTCTTCCGACCGATCCCAGGAGCAGGCGATCTGGCCGTGCGTGCGCTTCCCCTGCCCGCCTCCATCACGGAAGCTGCTTACGAGGTCCGCGCGTGGTTCGGTGCCGACGAGCCCGTCCCCTTTCTCGGCCGCGAGCGCCGCCGCGAACGGCCCGCTGGCGGCGACGAGAATCTCCGGGGGGTTGTCGGGCATGGAGTAGATGCGGGCGTCCTCGACCCTGATGTGCTCACCCTGGTAGGTCGTGAAGCCGCCTCGCCAAAGCTCCCGAATCGCGTCGATCGACTCGGAGAGCATCTCGTGGCGCTGATCGACAGCGGGCCATCCTCGACCGACGACGTGTTCGTTGAGCCGCTCCCCGGCGCCGAGCGCCAGCGTAAAGCGCCCGTCGGCCAAGAGCTGTATCGTCGCCGCCGCCTGGGCGATGAGAGCCGGGTGATAGCGGATGAACGGGCAGGTTACCAGCGTGCCGAGCCACATCCGATCGGTCCGTTCCGCCACCGCGCCGAGGACCGACCAAGCGAACGGGCTGTCGGTGTGGCTCGCGAGCCAGGGATGGAAATGATCGGAGATGACGGCGAAGTCAAAGCCGGCCGCCTCGGCGGCGACCGCCTGTCGCACCAGCGCCTTCGGCCCATTGGTCTCGCTGAACAGCGTGTATCCGAACTGCGGCACAACCATCCTCCTCCTCGCATAGAGCTCCAATATGGTAAGGAGGGGCCGACGGTTCGAGTCCGTCCGAGCGCTCTGGCTGGGCCGGCGACCACCACGACGGCGTGCCGATCTTCGTCCGCACCCGCGAGGAGCCGGACAGCGAAATGGGCCAGTGGCCGGGGGAGTCTGGTGTCACCCACGTGCACTACCGCGTCCAGCGCTGGGTCGGTGTCAGCACTGCGAGCCGCGAAGGAGGAGGATGACGCGCGACCGGTTAAACAACCTCGCCCGGACGATCATCGACTCGAACCGCTACATGGCCGTCGGAACCGCCGATCCGGACGGTCACCCATGGGTTTCGCCGGTCTGGTTCGCCTCGGACGACTACAAGCACTTCCACTGGGTCTCGTCGCCCGACGCCAGGCACTCACGGAACCTTGCGGCTCGGCCGGCGGTCGCGATCGCGATCTTCGACTCGACCGTGCCCGTCGGCGGGGCCCAGGCTGTATACATGTCGGGCTGGGCCGAAGAACTCGCGGGCACCGAGCTCGAGCGCGGCATCGAGGTCTTCGGGCGGCTGTCGGAGGCGGATGTCGGCCGCAGGTGGGGACTGGACGACGTGCAGCCGCCGTCGCTCTTCCGCCTCTACCGGGCCACGGTCTCGGAGCACTACGTCCTGATCGCCGGCCGCGACCCCGAGCTCGGCACCGGGGTCGACCGGCGCGAGCCAGTCACGCCCGCCTAGCCGAACCGCCCGATGAGCCTGCTCGCAGACCCACACTCCTACAGGCTCTTCATGCCTCGCGATATGGAACATCTATGGAGCAGAGTCGCTGATCCGGAACACATGGCCGGCTCCTCTGCGAGACATCGAGTTCACACGGAGGAAACTACATGATCGTTTCGACCATGAACGACCTGCCGGGCTTCCAGATCACCGAAGTGATCGGTGAGGTGTTCGGGCTGACCGTGCGCTCCCGCAATATCGGTTCTCAAGTCGGCGCCGGATTTAAGTCCTTGGTCGGTGGTGAACTGCGCGGACAAACAAAGATGCTGATTGATAGCCGGCTGCAGGCTCAGCAACGACTGGTTGAGGAGGCCACCGAACGCGGCGCCGACGCAGTCCTGGCCATGCGCTTCGATGCCACGGAGATCGGTGGCGGCTGGCAGGAGATCTGTGCCTACGGGACTGCGGTGAAGACCCGCCCGATGTCCTGATCACGCAGAGTGGCGGACAGCCACGCTTTGTCTTGCCGTGATGCGCGTTACTACCAGGCGAGGGTTGGATGTGGCCGACCCGGGAATGCGGGCAGGGTCACGGGAGGTGATCCGGTATGGACGATGCGCAGGACAAGCTGCGCAACAAGGCTCAGGAAGCTCGCGGCAAGGCCAAGGAACAGGCTGGGAAGGTCACAGACAACGAGCAGCAGGAAGCCGAGGGCAGGGCAGACCAGGCCAAGGCGGATTTCAAGCAGGCGGGCGAGAAGGTAAAGGACGCCTTCGACCGCTGAGGAAGCCAAGCAGGTGACTCGTTCACCCTCCGGCGCCGCGCCGACCCCTGCAAGGAAGCAGGTCATCGGCGCGGCGCCGTCTATCGTCCTCGCTCAACTTACTTTCCGCGAAGCTAATACAGCGGTCATCACCCGCTATGGCAGCGTCACTCGAAGGGACTGCTTGTTCTGCAACCGTCTGTAATCACCAGTCCCGTAGTGCCACGCCACGACCTTGTCGGGCACAGACGAAGCACCACCCGGTCCGGCTCCTTTAATGCGCCGGGGAGCCAGCGTCTCGCCTCGGCCTGGCCGTAGCGGATGGCGATGCTCTCCAGCCATGTTCGCCGGTCCCGCTCCCACACCTCGGGCCTCCCGTACGCGATCAGCGCACGATACGGACGGTCGTCGCTCGCGATCGACACCGCTGCCAGCGACCCGGCGGCAAGGTCAGTTCCGGTGTGGCGAGCTTCGCGGCGCGTAGTGAACCAGAAGGCCCGATCGGCGTAGCAGAACCAGAGCGGCCTGACCCGCGGCGCTCCATCAGGGCCTGTTGTCGCGAAATGTGCGAGTCGCGGCTCCTTCAGAAATGTCTCCAACTCGCTGTCCACCAGTGGCACTGCCGCCTCCTTCACGTTCGGTGGCCATTCTGACCGAGTCATCGGCCGCGAGATCGCCAAGAGTTGACGGATCGACCGATCTTCTACGAGTGTCGTCAGAGCCGGTAGCGGCTGACCCGACGGCTGGAACGAGGGCGACCATGACGGCCACTCCCGCGGCAGCGTCGGGCGAGGACGTCGGGCTAACGTACGACAGCGGCCAGGGGCGGTGGGTGGTCGCCGCGACCGTCCTCGGATCCGCAATCGTCTCCATAGACGCCACGGCGGTCGGGATCGCACTGCCCGCCATCGGGCGAGATTTCGACAGCGGGTTGGCGACTCTGCAATGGGTCGTCAATGCCTACACACTCACGCTGGCCGGCCTCCTCCTCGTCGGTGGAGCCCTCGGCGACCGGTTCGGGCGGCGGCGGATCTTCCTGGTAGGAGTGATCTGGTTCGCAGTGGCATCGGGGTTCTGCGGCATTTCCCCGAGCGGCGGCGCATTGATCGCGGCCAGAGCACTCCAGGGTGTCGGGGCCGCCCTGCTGACGCCGGGGAGCCTCGCCATCCTCGAGGCATCGTTCGCTCCTCGCGATCGAGGCAAGGCGATCGGCGCCTGGTCCGGGCTCAGCGGAGTGGCCACCGCCATCGGCCCGTTCCTCGGCGGATGGCTGGTCGAGGCGGTCTCCTGGCGGCTCATCTTCGCCATCAATCTGCCGATCGTGGCCGTCGTCGTCGCCCTGGCCTGGCGACATGTCCCCGAATCCCGAGACCCGGATGCGACGGGCCCGGTGGACGTGCCAGGAGCCGTCCTGGTCACGACCGGACTTGTCGGACTCACCTATGGGCTGATCGAAGGTCCAACGAGTGGTTGGACCGATCTGGTCGTGGAAATCTCGCTCATCGGCGGAGCCCTCCTCCTCGCCGGGTTCGTTGGCTGGGAACGCCGTGCTCGATCCCCGCTTCTGCCGTTGAGCCTGTTCGCCTCGGCGCAATTCACTTCCACCAACGTGGTGACCTTCGTCGTGTACGGCGCGCTCGGCGGTGCGCTGTTCCTTCTCCCGATTCAGCTACAGCAGGTGTCCGGGTACACCCCGGTTCAAGCCGGCATCTCGCTACTTCCGGTCACGCTCATCATGCTCACGCTGTCATCTCGTTCCGGAGCGCTCGCGACCCGGATCGGGCCGCGCGTTCAGATGAGCGTCGGACCGGTCCTGGTTGGAGCCGGACTCGCCCTCTTCACCCGGGTGGACGCGGCCGGTAACTATTTGACCCAGGTGCTGCCGGCCGTCACGGTCCTCGGCTTGGGTCTAGCCACGGCGGTCGCTCCGTTGACGGCGACCGCTTTGGCGGCGGCGCCCGCCCGGCAGGCGGGCGTAGCCTCGGCCGTCAACAACGACGTGGCCCGGGCCGCCTCGCTCATTGCCGTGGCGGTGCTGCCGGCCGTCGCCGGCCTTACTGGGACCGCCTATCTCGATCCCGCCGAGTTCTCCACCGGATTTCACAATGCGTCGCTTATCTCGGCCGTCCTGTGCCTCCTCGGCGGTGCGCTCGCTGCCGCGACGATCCGTAATCCCCCTCCCGCCCGGCCACCTCGGGCGGTGCGCGCGCATCACCGACTGCACTGCGGGCTCGATGCCCCACCGCTCCGGCCGGCAACGTCCGTCTCTGCCCCTCACTCCACTGGTGCCTGAGCGGCAGATTCTGCTGCCATGGAACGTGGAGTTCGATCAAGCTTCCCGTGGTCGAACTCCGTCGACTGCGGTCTGCGTTGCTTGCGGCTCTCGCGCAACAGGCGGAAGCCCGAATGCGGGCGGCCGCCGCGGGTAGTGCAGCGGCATGACGACGGCCAGAGACCGCACCGAGTCCGACCAGGATGATCGAGAGACACCCAAGGACCCAGCGACCAGTGAGAGCGGAAAGGAGCGCGTCGACCGGGAGCTTATTGAGCTGCTTCAGGGGCTGCGGGTTGCTCTCCCGGGGGTCCAGGTTCTGTTCGCTTTCTTGCTAACGCTCCCGTTCGCGACCGGCTTCAAACAAGTCGATGAGTTCGAGCAACACCTCTTCTTCCTATCCCTGGTCACTGCCGCAGTGGCATCCATCTGCTTCATCACCCCGGCCGCGCAGCACCGGGTGCTCTTCCGGACCGGCTCCAAGGAGATTCTCGTGCGCCGCTCCAACCGGTACGGGATCGCCGGCGCCCTCGGTCTCGGCGTCGCGATGGCGAGCGCGGTCATTCTCGTGGTCGACGTGATCTATGCCCGGGCAGCAGCCGTTTGGACCGCCGTTGGACTCGTTGCATTGTGGGCCTGGTGCTGGTTCGTTCAACCTCTTTTCACCAGGCGCGAAGCGGAGGAGATCGAGTAGGTAGGCCTTCGTGCTCCGGGCCGCGACGACTGCTACGCCCTGGGTCGGCTGTTGTAAACTTTCGGCGCTACCGCGTGCCTTGTGACTCCGCGAGCCGCCGCAGCCAGTACCTGAACCAATCGGGTCCATAGGGCACGTAGCACCGCACCTCCACGCCGCGGCGGACGAGGTCAGCGGCGTCCTGCTGGTGGACGCCCATGAGCACCTCGACCGGCGATGGACCGAACGCCAACAGCAGCGCCTCCCGAAGGACTGGGTCATGCGTGGCCACCGAGAACGCCGCGCCGGCATCCCGTAGCTGATGAGCGAGGCGCAGGAAGGCGACGTCGGTCGCCTCGCCCCACGGATAGGCGAGCGCCGGAGGTTCCACGTAGGCGCCCTTGACGATGCGAACCGGCACGCCGGCCGCGGCCAGCCTGGTTACGTCCTGCGGGCTGCGGCGCAGGTTAGCCTGCACCGTCGCCGTCAGCGGCGCCCCCTCGGCCGCCAAGGTGGTCACGACGTCCAGGATGTGGTCTGTCCGGCTGGTGTCCTCGGCGCCCACCTGGATGCGCCGTCCGAACGGGAGTGCCTCCACGATCGTGGCCAGATGCCGCCGACAGGCGGCTGCCGAAACGTCGAGGCCGATGTGGGATAGGTCGATTGCCAACCACGCATCCTGCGCCTGCGCCAGGGTCGTGGCCAGCTCTACATAGTCGGCGGTCGCCCGCTCGGCGGCGGCGGGGTCGGCGACAAGCTCGCCGAAGAAGTCGACGCTGGCGGCGATACCACCCGTGCGGAGGCCGGCAACGACCCGGAGCATGTCTTGGATGGTCTCGCCGGCGAAGTAGCGGAGCGCCGCTCGGTAGGCATGTCGCCGAAGCGTTGGGGATCGAAGCACCTGTCGCTCAAGGCGCTCGCTGGTAATGAAGTTGAAGAGCAACCGTCGGCGCAACGGCGCCATGAATCCCTCCTCGACGGGGAACTGATGTAAGCACGCTGAATCGCGGCCGATGTCCCGCCGGAGGTGCCGGCCGGGCCGCCCTCAGGTCAGCTCGTGGCCCGTGGTGCTGTCCACGTGGTCGGGGATCTCACCCTCATGGCGGTCGCCGGTCGAGGACGTCCCCGTTGGCTCGAACATGAGGACCGATCCCCATGGCGACGACGGCTTGTGCTCGGTGCCCTTTGGCACGACGAACATGTCGTCCTTGCGAAGCACGACCGTGGTCTCGTTGCCGTCGGCCTCCCGCAGGGCGATGTGGAACTCGCCGTCGAGGACCAGGAAGAACTCGTCCGTGGTGTCGTGAACATGCCAGACGTGCTCGCCTCTGGCATGGGCAATCCTGACGTCGTAGTCGTTCATGTGGGCCACGATCCGCGGGCTGTACGCATCATCGAACGACGCCAGCGCTTGGGCCAGGTTGACCGGCTTTGTATTCATGGTGCGATTCTCGACCAGCCAATGCGGCGCGTCCACGACGATGCTTTACGCCTGGTGGCCCTTCTTTACTCCGAGCACGGGGCTCGGAATCCGACAATTCGGACGCGGAAACCCCGCTACCGGGCATAAAGCGGCTCCTACTTGGCATGAAGAGCTCTGGGCGCCAGAGGGTCGAACCGGTCCACCCGGCCTGCAGGAGAAGCAGCGCGGGGACGTTCCATGCCCCCATCGGTGGGACCCCGGCAGGGGGTCGGTTGGAGTTCGGCGCCAACGTCGTCGGGCGGCGACGGCGTTTGCGGATGATCAGCACGATGAGCGCGCCGACCAGGACCACCGCGACGGCAGCGTAAACCGCGAGGCTGAGCCGGTGGCCGTGTTCCCGATATGAGGCGCCGGCGGCGGCCCCGACACCCACATAGGCCAGCGACCAGGTAAGGGAGCCGGCGGACGTCCAGGCGATGTACCGGCGGTAGGGCATCCGAACGGTCCCGGCGAGCACTGGGACAAGGGCGTGGGCGACACCGACGAACCGAGACGCTGCCACGGGGAGCCCGCCGCGGCGGTTCAGGTAGCTCTCGGCTTTGTGCCACCGATCCTGACCGAGCCGTCGACCGAGACGGCTGTCGCGTATCCGGGCACCGAACCGACGGCCGATCAGGTAGCCCAGCGACTCGCCGGCAAGGGAACCACCGGTCGCCGCGGCGACCAGGCAGACGAAGCGGGCAGGATCGGTCGCGGTGGTACCGGCGGCCAGAACGGCCAGATCGCCCGGTATCACCAGAGCGACGAACACCGAAGTCTCGATGACCATGAAGAGTGCGGTGAGCACGTAGACAGCGGCCGGGTCCAGACCGGCGACCGCGGACAATAGGTTGTTGATGAAGCCGTTCATCGATCCAGACCAGGCAGCGCTACGACCCCGCGTATGCCGCTCACGGCCAGCTCACCTGGCCGTGCCAGCATCCGGATCGTCAGCATCGCTGCCGCCGTCTCTTCTCGACGGCCGTGGGGCCGTGGCCTGCATTGGTCGCGCCTTCATCGGCGCGTACTCAACGCTGCCGGGCGGTCCTCCGGTATGGCATCCGGGAGCGCCCCACGCGTGCCCTGACTACGACCCTGGGATCTACTACCGCGCCCGGTCGGAATCCAGCTTGACTAGTCCCAGGCCGCTAGGGTCGAAGAAGTGCTCAGGCCAGCGTGAGGAACAGCTTCTCCAGCTGCTCGCGGTCGAGCTTCGCGTTGGCCGATCCGGCGCTCTCCTCCATGAGGCACTGTTGCAGGCCGTTAGCGATGATCTTGAAACCGGCGCGGTCCAACGCCCGGGAGACGGCCGCGAGCTGGGTGACCACGTCCTTGCAGTCGCGGCCGTCCTCGATCATCTGGATGACTCCGCCGATCTGACCCTGCGCGCGCTTCAACCGCACCACGACATCGGCGAGTGAATCCTTGTCCAGTTCCACGTCGCAGCCCTCCTCTACTCCAAGGCATACCGCGCGGTGGGGCGCGACGGAAACCTGTCTTCGAGCGTCTTCAGGCGCTCGCCGTCTCGGCGGCGACCTGTCGGCGCACCTCGTCCATATCCACCGCCCGCGCCTCGGCAATCAGCTCTTCCAGCGCCTGCTCCGGAAGCGCGCCGGGCTGGGCGAAGAGCACGACCCTGTCGCGGATGATCATCAGGGTCGGGATCGAGCTGATCTGGAACGTCGCAGCAAGCTCTAGCTGCGCCTCGGTGTCCACCTTGCCGAACACGATGTCATCGTGCCGCTCCGACACGCGCTCGTACACCGGCGCGAAGAACCGGCACGGCCCGCACCACTCCGCCCAGAAGTCGATCAGCACCATGTCGGCACCGCCGACGACCTCGGCGAAGTTTTCGCCGGTCAGCTCTTTCGTCGCCATTATTACCTCCACTCGTTCGAAACCCTAGGGGGTATCAACGCAGGTCCGGTGGGAGCTATTCCTGGGATGCCAGACCATTCCGCAAGAGGGGCACTCTCACTCGATTGGTCGGAGTGCAAGTGCCCCTCAATTGTTGGCAGCTGGAGTGAGGTCCCCCTCACGTGCCCAGAAAGGTGTGGCGAGCGGAGTCGGCCGAGGGATGGCAGCCGATCCGAGAGCGTACGCCTACGCGGGCGCGGCGGGTGCCGTTGGCTGCGTGAACGCCCGGGCCTGCCCGTGTACGCGCTTGAGCCGGAAGGCCGCCCAGATGTTCATGATTCCCTCGGTCAGCGCCCACGCGCCGACCCATGCGACCAGCACCGCGATGGACCGGCCGGCGTAACCAACCGCCCAGAATCCGATGGCCAGCTGCAGGATGCCGGTGATCAGCATTAGCCACCACTGGTCGATGTATTCCCTGACCAGCAGCGACTCGACGATGTTGAACACTCCGCGGAACAGCAGGAACCATCCGATGAACGCGGCCAGGACCAGGAACGTCTGGTCGGGCCAGACGAACGCGACGATGCCGGCAACGATGCACACGATCCCGGCGAGGGCGTGCAGCCACTGCCAGCTGTCCAGAACCGCGGCGAGGACGAACTCGACGATCCCGGTAGCGATGAAGGCAAGCCCGGCGAAGATCACGATCGCCCAGATCGTCCTGAAGGTGAACGACAGGACGATGAACGCGTAGATCAACCATAGGATCCCGATGATTAACGGAATCCACCATCGGCTTGTGCCCCGCTCGATCAGCCGGGCGAACGGCCGACCTATCCCTGCATCATCTGCTGTCATCTGAGATCCTCCTCGAGAGCTGTCCCATGGCCGGGACTGACCCATGATCGGGAGCCGAAGGCTTGGCGCTCACCATCCAGGGTGATTCGGGAACGTTGTGGGCCCCCGGCCGACGATGATCGCGACCTGGCAGCAAGATTCTCACTAACGCACTCGGCATGCAATAGCGCTCACTCGATCGCGATGACGAGATCATCATGCGCCCACGGCCGGTCGTTCGACCTGGTGGGCGAGCGGGCGAGGTCGAGAGTTGCGCTTCTCGCCGAAGCAAGATCGTGAGCGGGCCTGGCCGGCCGGGAGCACGCCGGGTCGGTGGTCAGATCCTGGGTAGTCCGGGACACACCGCGGCGCGGATCAGCCAACCGGCCGATCCGCCCCTCAGCCGACGCCGAGGCTGACCGTGTACCGCGGTTGATCGAAAGTGTGGCTGCGCGGTCGATCCGGCGTGGCCGGCCACCGCGCAATCCTCGCAGTGGGAGCAGGAGACCAGACGCACTAGGTGCGATCGCGCGACGAGGAGGCACAGTGTGATGGCGATCATCGAGGTGGACGGCCTGCGGAAGGCGTACGACGACACGGTCGCGGTCGATGGCGTGTCGTTCACCGTGTGCCAGGGCGAGATCTTCAGTTTGGTAGGGCCGAATGGTGCCGGTAAGACCAGCATCGTCGAAATGCTTGCCGGGCTGCGGCGGCCGGACGCCGGGACGGTTCGCGTCCTCGGCCACGATCCGGCCCGCGAACGGCGCGAGCTGGCGCAGCGGATAGGCATTCAGCTGCAGGACGCCGCGCTGCCCGACCGGATCCGAGTCCGGGAGGCGCTCGATCTCTACGCCTCCTTCTACCGAAACCGCGCAGACTGGCGTGAGCTGCTCGCCGAGTGGGGTCTGGCGGACAAGCGGAACACCGCGTTCGCCGACCTATCCGGCGGGTTGAAGCAGCGCCTCCTGGTCGCCCTCGCCTTTGTCGGGAGGCCGGAGCTCGTTTTCCTCGATGAGCTGACCACCGGTCTTGATCCCCGGGCACGCCGCGCGACCTGGGAGATCATCCGGACCATCCGGGCGAAGGGGGCCACGGTGGTGCTCGTCACGCACTCCATGGATGAGGCCGAACAGCTCTCTGACCGAGTGGCCGTTGTCGATCACGGCCGCCTCGTCGCGCTCGCTCGGCCGGCCGCGCTCGTCGGCCGGGCCGGCATCGGGCCGAGCGCACACCAGACGAGTCTCGAGGATGTCTTCCTGGCGCTGACCGGCCGTGATCCCGCCACCTGACCCCAACCGGATCGAACACGACGAAGAACCGGGAGTCCCTTATGTACGCGCTCACCAAGCTGACGATCAGCGAGCTGAAGCTCTTCCTGCGCGACCCGGGGGCGGCCTTCTTCACGCTCGCCTTCCCGTTGCTGTTGCTGATCCTCAATGGAACCGGCCGAGACAACAAGCCGGTCGATGAGCTCGGCGGCCACGGCCTGATGGACGTGGTGGTGCCGATGCTCACCGTGGTGGTCCTGGCGATTCTCGCCTTCACCTGCCTGCCCTCCTTCCTTGCCGGTTACCGCGAACGGCGAATCCTCCGGCGGCTGGCCGCGACGCCGTTGCCGGCCGGCTTCGTGCTGATCGCGCAGTTCCTCGTCAACCTCCTGGTTGGTTCCGCGGCTTTGCTCGGTCTGGCGGTCGTCGGCATAGTCGCGTACGACCTGAATCCGCCGGAGGCGCCCATGGCCGCCCTTGGCGTCTTCCTGCTCGGCGGGCTAGCGCTTTTCGCGCTGGGCTTCTTGCTGGCGGCGATCGCGCCGACGGCGCGGTTTGCGAGCGCGGCCGGCTTCGCCATCTTCTTCCCGTTGCTGTTCTTGTCCGGGACGATGCAGCCGAGGGAAGAGATGCCAGAGTCGTTGGGGAGGATCGGCGACTTCCTCCCGCTGAGTCCCGTGGTGCGGTCCCTGCGCGGCGCGTGGTCCGGCGAGACACCGTCAGGACTGACGTTTGCCCTGTTCGCAGCGATAATCGTGGTCGCGGGCGGGGTGGCGCTGCGGCTGTTCCGGTGGGAGTGATGCGAGCAGATGGATAACCGATGGGGTCGGCTCTGGGACGGGTTGCTCTACGTCCTGCTCGCGGTCGCGACCGTGATCGCCGTCGCCGACGGGCCGGAGCCGCTGACATCCCGGCTGGTGACGCTCGCGATCGCCGGGCTGGTCGCCGGATGGTATTGGTGGTGGGTCATTGCGCACCCGGAATGGGTCGAGCGCATCCCGCAGATGCTGGTCTATTTCGCCGGGCTGATCCTCGCCACCGCGGTGCTCGTGGCCCGCGACCAGGCGTACTTCATCTTCTCGTTCGTTCTCTACATCCAGCCCTTCATGCTCCTGCCAACCGCGCTCACGGTGCCCGCAGTGGCGGTCGGGGCGCTCGCCGTACTTGCCGGCGCCGGGCAGCTGACCGACTCGGCCAAGCTGCCCGGCAGTATCGGATCGTTCGTCCTCAATGTCGCACTCACCAGCATGATCGGGCTGTTCATTCGTTACCTCTACGACCAAGGAGAGCAGCGCCGGCAGACGATCAGCGAGCTGGAGCAGGCACGCAACGAGCTCGAGGCGAGCGCAGCCGCGAACGCCGAGCTACAGGCCGAGCTGCTGGCCCGGGCCCGGGAGGCGGGAGTGCTGGACGAACGCCAGCGCCTTGCCCGGGAGATCCACGACACGCTTGCCCAGGGCCTGACCGGAATCGTGACCCAGCTCGAGGCCGCCGAGAACGCGCTGGACGGGCAGCAGCGAGCAGATGACGCGGTTGGCAGCTCGATGCCAGACGTCCGTCCAGACGAGGCTCGCCGCCATGTCGATGTCGCCAGGCGCCTCGCGCGGGAGAGCCTCGCCGAGGCCCGGCGATCCGTGGAAGCGCTGCGACCGGCGGTCCTGGAGTCCTCCCATCTGCCGGAGGCACTCACCAACGTGGCCGCAGCCTGGTCGTCGACCAGTGGTATCGAAGCATCGGTGGTGACCACCGGCTCACCCGGGCCGCTGCATCCGGAGGTGGAGGTCACCTTGGTGCGGGCGGCGCAAGAGGCTCTTGCGAACGTCTCGAAGCATGCCGGCGCCCACCGCGTGGGGATGACGCTGTCGTATATGGGGGAGGTGGTGTCGCTCGACGTCCGTGACGATGGCGTGGGCTTCGATCCGAGCCTGATCGCGGACGCCTCGAACGGTGCACTCAGTTTTGCGCCCGCGGCCGGCCCGGCGCTCGGGCCTCGGGCGCGCGATGACACGCCCCGGGCAGGTTCCTTTGGACTCATCGCGATGCGGGAGCGGATCAGCGGTCTGGGTGGCACTCTTATCATCGAAACCTCGCCCGGCCAAGGAACGGCGATCTGCGCCAGCGTGCCGCGGACCCCCTCTCAGGCGACCCGATGACTGCGCCCATCCGACTCGTGATTGCCGACGACCATCCCGTGGTGCGGGACGGGCTGCGCGGCATGTTCGCGGGAGCCGGTGACATCGCCGTGGTCGGCGAAGCAGCCGACGGCGCGGCGGCGGTCGCGGTCGCCGAGCAGACCAATCCCGATGTCGTCCTGCTCGACCTGCGGATGCCGGTGCTCGATGGGGTTGGCACGATCCAGAGGCTGCGCGCCGCAGGCTTGGCTGCCCGGGTCCTCGTCGTCACGACCTACGACACCGACGCGGACGTGCTGCCCGCGATCGAGGCCGGCGCCACGGGCTACCTCCTCAAGGATGCCCCACGCGACGAGCTGCTCCGTGCCGTCCGGGCTGCGGCGCGTGGTGAAGCGGTCCTCGCACCCGCCGTCGCCGACGTCCTCATGTCTCGGGTACGCGCACCCGCGCAGGAGCCGCTCACTCCGCGCGAGATCGAGGTCTTGCGTCTGGTCGCACGTGGTACCAGCAATCGCGACGCCGCAGCGGCGTTGTTCGTGAGTGAGGCGACCGTCAAAACCCACCTGCTGCACATCTACGCGAAGCTCGGCGTCAACGACCGGGCGGCGGCGGTAGCCCTGGCCGTGGAACGTGGCTTGGTGCGACCGTCCGAACGGTGATCCGCCGCACAATTGGCCGGTCCGCAAGGGCGGACCGCCCAGGAGAACAATCACGGGGGACGTGCTGGACACGTGCGACCAGTCTGCCCGGTCGACTGCGCGCGATGCCGGTCCGGGAATGGGGCGGTCATTCGGCGAACCGGTCGGGCTCCTTGAGACGTCAAGCCACTGGGACTAGCCGCGTGACGATCGTTTCAGCATGGGAGGCCGCATCGTTCTGCGTGTCAGCACGCATGACTTCGGAGGTCTCGCGCCGGATGATGGGACCGGGAACCTGACGACATCGGGGTGGGCCGGATCGGCCCTCGGCTCGAGTCCTGGAGCAATCGGCGTGGACGGGTGGCGATGACCGGCTGGCAGATCGCCGCCGCGTGCGTCTGCGCGGCCCCGGGGGTCGTCTTGGGGTTGCTGCTCCTGCTGCGCAGGCAACGAGTGGTCGGTGCGCTGCTCGTGGCCCTCGGCCTGCTGCCGCTGGTGCTGCTCCTGCCCGACCCGGAGGTGTCGGGAGGTTCGCCTCCGCAGGGTTTCGCCCTGGTTTTCGCGGTCCTCTCCGTCGCGGGCTGGGTGTGGCTCTACCTCCCGCCGGCCCTCCTGGCCGGCTGGTTCCCCGATGGCCGGCTGGGGCAGGGGTGGTGGTTCCTTCCGGTCGGCTGGGGCGTCTTCCTTGTGCTGTTCCACGTTGCCGTCGCCCTTGACCCGGGCAGCTACGGCGGCGGGCCGGGGAGGATTCCCGGTGCCCCGCCGGTGGAGGTGCCGCGCTGGCTCGACGGCGTGCTCGGCGGCGGCTCCCTCGTCCTGCTCCTCGCGCTCCTGGTCGGATCGGTGGCGCGCGTGACCGTGCGTTACCGACGGGGAGGTGTCGTCGTACGTCGTCAGATCAAATGGTTCGCGCTGAGTGTCCTGCTGTTGCCTCTGGTGCTGGTCGCCAGCTGGGTCGCCTACCTCTTCAGCGACGTCGCGGATGTCGTCGTGGTGGTGGGGCTGCTTTTGGTGTACGTCAGCGTCCCGGTCAGCGTTGCTATCGCGGTGCTTCGCCACGACCTGTACGACATCGACAGCCTCGTCAGTCGAGGCGTCGCCTATACCGTGTTGAGCGGAGGACTAGTCGCGCTCTATGCGGGGGTGACGGTGGGCGTCGGTGTGCTGGTGGGAGGCGGGTCGGACCTCGCGGTCGCGGCTGCGACCCTGTCCTGCGCGGTGGCGTTCGGTCTCCTGAGGCGACGGGTGCAAGTCGCCGTCGATGCGCGGTTCGACCGGGGCTGGCGCGATTCGCTCACGCGCATCAACCGGTTTGTCGACGCCGTCCGCGAGGGTCGGGTCGAGCCGGAGGACATCGAGTCGACGCTGCGTCTGGCGCTCCACGACCCGGATCTCTCGGTCGTGTATTGGTTGTCGAACGACCCGGAGGCGCCGTGGCGCACCGGCGGCGGCGAGCCGACGGCGCGTCCCCGGGGGGCCGCGCTGGACGTCGCGGTGGGCGGCCGGTTGCTCGGCTGCATCGCGTACGACGCGGCGGCCCGACGACCTCGGCTCCTTCGGGAGACGTTGCGGGCTGCTCATCTGCCGCTGGAGCTCGCGCACTCGCGGATCGAACTCCGCTCCGCCCTGGCCGAGACCCGGGCCTCGCGGGCGCGCCTGGTCGAGGTGACAGATGCGGAGCGTCGTCGACTCGAGCGTGACCTTCACGACGGCGCCCAGCAGCGGCTGGTGGCGATCGGGATGTCCATGCGGCTCGCCCAGCAGTGGGCCGACCCGGCCAACCCCCTGCAGGAGGCGATCAGCCGGGCAGTGCAGGATCTGCAGGAGGCCGTCGCAGACCTGCGCCGGCTGGCCGGTGGGGTCCGCCCGAGGGGGCTCGACGAGGGTCTGCCCGCTGCGGTTCGGGAGCTGGTCCGCGCCAGCCCTGTCCCGGTCGAGGTCAGGGTGACCGCGCAGACGGTCCCCGACGCGGTGGCCACCACGGCGTATTACGTCGCGGCCGAGGCCCTCGCCAACGCGCTCAAGCACGCCGAGCCGCACTCGATCGTCATCGAGATGGCCCGTGAGGACGGGCAGCTGCGGGTGGTGGTCGCGGACGACGGCCTGGGTGGCGCGACGGTCAGGTCGGGGTCGGGACTGGCGGGTCTTCGTGATCGCGTCCTCGCGACGGGGGGCAGGCTCGTCGTGGACAGCGGCCTCGGCACAGGTACCCGGGTGGAGGCACGACTGCCGTGCGGATCGTGATCGGGGAGGATTCGGTCGTCGTCCGCGAGGGTCTCGCGCTGCTGCTCGCGCAGGCGGGGCACGAGGTCGTGGCACGGGTCGCGGACGCTCCCAGCGTGGTGGCCGCGGTGCTCGATCACGATCCAGACCTTCTGATCACCGACATCCGGATGCCCCCGACGATGACCGACGACGGCGCCCGAGCGGTACGAGAGCTCAGGGAGAAGCTCCCCGGGCTTCCGGTGGTGCTGTTGTCTCAGCACGTCGAGACGACCCAGTCGACCGAGCTGGTCACCACCGGCGCCTTCGGGTACCTGCTGAAGGACCGCATCCTCGACCTGGACGACTTCCTTGACGCGTTGCGCCGGGTGGCTGGGGGTGGGTCGGCGCTGGATCCCGAGGTGGTCGCGTCGCTGCTCGCGCCGACGCGACCTGAGCCCGCGTTCGCCCAGCTGACCGAACGCGAGCGAGAGGTGCTCGCCCTTGTCGCCGAGGGACGGTCAAACGCCGCGGTGGCCCGGCGGCTGTTCACCACCGAGCGCACCGTGGAGACCCATGTCAGGCACATCTTCGTCAAGCTCGGGCTCTACGACTCCCGGGACGACCACCGACGCGTGCTGGCGGTGCTGACCTACCTGCGCAACAACTCGTAGGCCCGCCGCGAGGCATCGGTCGCCGCCGACTGAGGAAGGGGGCCAGCCCGAAGGAGCGCGCCCGCCGCGAGGGCGAAGCCGACGGCCTGCGCGGTCGCCCCAAGCGTCTCGGCGAACGGGAAGTCCAACAGGTGCAGAACCGACCAGGCCATCAGCCCGTAGCCGGCGATCCGCGCGACGGTGCGAGCCCGGACCAGCGCAAGCCCGAGGAGGAACATCCCAACCACGTTGCCCAGGACGAACAGGAGGTACACCCAGAGCGTGAGCGGTTCGTCGAGCACCGCCTGAAGCACCTTCTCGTGCTGGCTCATCGACCCGCCAACGCCCACCATCGCGTCGGTCGTAAAGCCCTGGAAAACCATCGCGAAGTAGCAGATGTACGCCGCGGCCGTGAGCACACCGCCGACCAGCCCCAGCCAGGCAGCACCGGTGCGGACCAGGCGCATGATCCCAAGCACCGCGGGCACCAGCAGCAGCGCCCCCAGCAACGCAGCCAGGCTCGCCCAGCGGTCGAGCGTCAGGTGCTCGCGCGCCAGGGCGAGATCCCCACTGGCCTCGAGGTCGTCGCCGTGCAAGGTCATGACGGAGTGCGCCGTCTCAGCGGCAACCAGGAGCCAGGGAGCCACGATCATGGCGGCGGCAAGGCCGACCAGCCGAATCCGCGCGGTACGGACGAACGGGTCGGGCTGGTCCACGTGGGTAAGTGCAGTCATGACGACTCCTCGCAGCGAGAGGGATAGTCCTTCGAGCGTCGCCTCCCCCCGGCCAGGCCCGCGTCGGCGCTACCACGACACCTGACTGCGTGCTGACACGGACGTGCCGAGGCGGCAGCTGACCGGCCGACCGAGCGGCTTGGCTGCAGATCCTCCAAACCGCGCCCGGCTAAGGCCCGGACAGGGTCACGTGCAGCTCTTGGGTCTCGGGCCGGTCCGGCCGTGCACCGCTCACATCCGCTCCTTTAGCCATCGGCGTGCGGACCTTTGGCCCGCGTCGGCGCCCAAACGTAGGCAACCACAGTGGGCCGAATAGGTAGCCGTTGCCGATGAGGCCCGGGCACGCAGGCTGGCACGGTCAAGGCACCTGGAACCGACGACAGCCGAAGGAGATCCTCCGATGACCGAGGTGATCGCGAACACGTTCACCCCGAATGGCGTCGACACCGAGACGCTGTTCGCGACGCGCGACGCGGTGCGGACGGTCCCGGAGCTTGGACAGTTTCAGTTCCGCGCCAGCAACCACTGGGTCTCCGGTGCTCATAGTCAGGGCCGCATCCATAGCTTCTACGGTGCCGGGCAGGAGCTCATGCACGGCCAGGAGTTCACGTTCGACGCGGATCACCCGGCGGTCCTGGTCGGCAACGACAACGGGCCAACACCGGTGGAGTTCGTGCTGCTCGCACTAGCAGCGTGCTTGACCGCGGGTCTGATCAACATTGCAGCCGCCCGCGGCATCAACCTGACCGAGGTTGAGTCGACCGTCGAGGGCGACATCGACCTCCAGGGCATCCTCGGTCTTTCCGACACCGTCCGCAATGGCTACCAGCAGATCCAGGTCAACTTTCGGATCAAGGGCGACGCGGACGACGAGACGCTGCGCAGGCTCGTCGAGCGCTCCCGCCAGCGGTCGGCGGTGTACGACGTTGTCACCAACGGCCTACCCGTGTCGATCACCACAACGGTCGAGTGACGTGAGGTCGAGCCACCCGGTGGGCCGACGGGTCCCGCCCCAAAAGTCACACCTGACAGAACCGCGGACGCGGTGAGACCAGTGACTACTTGCACACGCCCGCTGATCGCGGGGGCCGGATATGCCGGCTCCGCCCTCAGCCTGTGCCTCTGCACGCGGGGCTACTCGCCGATCATCGCGCCGGTGCTCGATGCGGGCGGCGACCCGGGGAAGGACGGCCGTGGCTCCACGGGGGAGGCCATGGCCGTCCTTCCTCGGGCCGTGTTGGACCTCCCGGTGGATGTCGAACCTGATCGACGGGGTCGGCGACGACGCGGTCTACGTCGTCGGGTGCATCTCGCCGATGGACGCGATCACGCCCGGGCAGCGAGCCCGAACTTCCGGGTGATTTCGACAGCCTGGCGCCGGCTCTCCACGCCCAAGCGGGCCAGGATCGCGGCGACGTGATGATCGACCGTGCGCACGGACACGATGAGACGGTCCGCGATCTCGGCATTCGTCAGACCTTCGGCCAGAAGCGCGAGCACCTCGGCCTGGCGTTCGGTCAGCCCTGCCGGATGCTCGCGAGTGGTGCGCCGAGGTGCCCGCGGAGGCCGCAGTCCCGCCCGCCGCAGGAGCCCGCGGACCCGGTTGCTCGCCGCGCTGGCGCCGAGAGCGTCAACGAGGGGAAGCGCGGCGAGCAACCCCTCGGGGTCGTTGCTGTGCGCTAGCGCGTCCGCCTGCTCGTATACGCAACCGGCCTCCGCCCACGCCTGAGCGGCCCGCTCCCTCCTGCCCTCCAGCTCGTACCGGAAAGCCTCGCTCGCGCCGGGCGGCACTGCCTCAAGGCCAC
The DNA here is from genome assembly GCA_046725875.1 of Actinomycetota bacterium. Classification (GTDB taxonomy): domain Bacteria; phylum Actinomycetota; class Actinomycetes; order JAKEEW01; family JAKEEW01; genus JBKOZJ01. The sequence goes on along the minus strand of JBKOZJ010000062.1, from coordinate 52,798 downwards.
CTGCACGGGACAGCCACAGTGCAACCTCGCCGATCGCCCACGGCACACCGGTCACCGTCACTTCGCGGTAGAGCGCCCGCAGCTGGTGGCGCTCGGCGGCCAAGTTGCCGTGGAGCTCGGCCCATTCGGCCCGCGCGACAGCGGCCGGGACGATCCGCTGTAGCTCGTGTGTGGGTTCCGCGGCGGCCGCGAACCGTCCAACCATCACCTCGGCCTCTCGGTCGCCGCGCCGCGCGTACAGCCGGGCGAGCATGTGCAGCGCGTTGAGCGTGTTGACCACGCTGCCACCGGGTTGGTCCAGCACGGAGTTGGCCAGGCTCTCGGCGTCAGTCCAGTTGCCGCGCAGGAACTCCAGCCTGCTGCGGAGAGAGGTCAGGTAGCCGGCGACGCTGACCTCCTCGTGCTCCTCGACTAGCGCGTCGCCGACATCCAGGTAGTGCTCGGCGCGGGCAAGCTGGCGGTGCTCAATCGCGGTTTCGGCCAGATTGCAGTACGCCAGGCACACCTGGGAGTAGTCGCCGCGCCCGCGGGAGAGCTCCATCGACCGCTCGACGGTAGCCGTGTCCTCAATACCGAGGACGAGGTTCGTTGTGCCGGCGACCATGAGAGCGTACGCGAGCACTCCCTCGTCCCCGAGGTGTTCGGCGAGCTCCACGGCCTCCTTCGCGATCGGCCGGGCGTCGGCCAGACGCCAGGTCATCATCGCTTTAATGGCCTGTAGGGACAGCACCTGGGCGAGGGCGCTGCCCGGCGGCCGTTCCGACAGCACGGCACGTGCTTCGCTAAGCAGCCGGTCGCCTTCTGCACCGCGGCCAAGACTCCACTGCACGCGGGACAGGTAGCTGAGGGCCCGACCGGTTCCCTCGACGTCGCCGACTGCGCGCCGGAGTGGGACGACGCGCTGTGCGATATCGGCCGCGGCTTCGATCTCTCCCGCGGCGACCGCTGCGGTCGACCAGTCCTCGTACAGATCGGCCCGTTCGCTCGGCTCGAGCCGGTCGGCCAGCGGCGCAACCCGCCGAAACTGCGCGACCGCCTCCCGGTTGGAGCTGCCGCGCAGCGCCAACCTTGCCGCCTCGATGCCGTGCTTGAGCAGTGCATCCGCGTCGCCGGCAGCCGCCGCGTGGTGCGCGATCTGGGCCGGATCGGCGCGTGCGTTGATCAACGCGGACAGCAGCGTGCGATGCAGTTGTGCCGCATGTGCCGCCGGAATAGTCGATGCGACGGCTTGTCGCGCGATCTCGTGCCGGAATGACACCGAATGCCGCTCGACTGTCAGCATGCCCCGACGCTCCGGTTCGACGGCGGCGATATGCCAGCCCGGAGCGCATACGTCGAGCAGCGACGTCTCGACTCGTCCCGGGCTGAGCGCGATGAGATCGAGTAGCCGCCGTGATATCGGCGGCAGCGCGCTGACTCGGGCCAGCACGGTGTCGGTCACCGACCGCGGGACAATCCCTGGGGCCGCAAGCAGCTCTGATACATAGAACGGGTTGCCGCCGGTGATGCTATGCAATTCTTTTGCCGAGTTGCCCACGAGCGCGGCGACGGCATCGACCGAGAGCGGCACCAGCGCAAGCCGCCGCACCATCAGGGGTGGAATACGCCCGAGCGCCCGTACCAGCGCGCCGTTCACCTCCATCTCCTCGGCACGGTACGTGAGCACGAGCAGCGCGGGCACCGACTCGATCCGGCGGGAGAGGAAGATGACGAGGTCCAGCGTTGCCTCGTCCGCCCAATGGAGATCCTCGATCACGAATACGACCGGTGTGGGCGAGCGTTTGAGCTCGGCCAGCACCAGTCCGAACAGTCCGTCGGAGAAGCCTTCTCCGGAGAGCGCGGCCCGCAGCTCATCGGTCACGTCGTCGACGACATCGAGCAATGGCCCAAAGGTCCGCGGAGTGGACAGATCGTCGCAGATGCCCCAAAGAACCCGGCCTTCATTCGAATGCTGCTCTAGGAACCCCCTGACGACACTGGTTTTGCCGATTCCCGCCTCGCCGTGGACGAGCGCCACGCTGCCGCGGCCGGCGGCAGCGGCCGTGAGGGCGGTGTCCAGGGAGGCAAGCGTGGACTCGCGCTCGAGAAGCAACATAGCTACCGGTAGCCGGGGGCGCCGCCCTGCCCTGACCGACTCCTCCCCCCTTTCGACCTTCCGCAACAGGTTACGGCTCGTTGCCGTAAGGAGTGACATAAGGGCCGGGGCGCCGGCGGCGATCAGGCGGTCCACCGGGTCAGCCCGGCCGCGAGCGCCTTGATCAGGACCTGACCCGCGTACACCTCCGGCGGAGTCACCACCGCCGACGACCCCGCTGTCACCGCGTGGGCGCGCCTGCGCGCAGTCGGAACTGGCTACCTGCGCTTCGCCCGAGCCGAACCTGGACTGTTCCTGGCCTGGCCGGCCGTGCATGGCCTGGCCATGCTGCTCATCGGCGGGCCCTTGCGCGGTCTGGAACACACCGAAACCCATATCATCGAGCAGCGCCTCCTCGACATGAATCGAATATGGGCTGTAAGGACGGCTGAGAGCGTGACTGATACGACCACGCACGTTGGCATCGTCGGTGCAGGCAACATCGGTGGGAATGTAGCCCGCCGGCTCGCCCTGGCCGGCTACGACGTCACGGTCAGCTTCGCCCGCGACCGGGGCAGACTCACAGCGCTGGCCGCCGAAATCGGTGGCACGGTCGGCGAGCCCGCCGACGCAGCCGCAGCCGACGTCGTGGTGCTGTCGGTCCCGTGGGGCGTGATCGACACCGCCCTGGCAGCGGCCGGGCCGATGGTCGGCAGGATCGTCGTCGATACCACCAATCAGTACGGTCGCGGTGGCGTGCTTGACCTTGGCCACACTGCTGCCCGCCATAACGCCGACCGCATGCCCGGCGCCCGCTACAGCAAATGCTTCAACACCCTCACTGCCGGCTTCCAAGCACAGGCCGCAACCCGGAGCGGCGATGCGCGGGTCGCACAGTGGATTTGCGGCGATGACACCGACGCAAAAGCGGTCCTCGCCCGGTTGGTCGAGGATGCTGGTTATGTCCCCGTTGATCTTGGCGGCATCGACCAATGCTCAGTTATGGAGCCACCACGCCGCCCCGGGGCTGTGTACGGGGAGGAGTACCGCGCCGCCGACGCCGCCGCGGTCGTGGACGCGGTCCGGGCCGGCCGACCCATTCCGCCGACGCCAATGTACTGATCGCTTCGGTGCTCGCTATGCCATGAGCGGGCCGCCGAGCTGATACAAGAGCGGGGCGCGCCCCGGTAATCACGGCGAGACACACCGCTGGCTGTCCGCACCGCTTCTTTATCGGCAGTGGAATGCTGCGGCGCAGGCACAGGCCGCCGCCGAACCGGCACAATTCGTTCAGCCGGCAAGGGATGGGTTTACGCTGGCTTCGAGCCGAACCCATCGTTGCCGCAGCGACCGACCACGCTCCGGGTACCGGTGATGGTCGGGCAGTACGACATCTGGCCGACTTGTGCGGCGGTACGCGAGCTAGCTGCTCTGTTCGATGATGTCGAGCTCGTGGTCCTACCCAAGACCGGGCATCTCCCTTGGGTATGACCCATCGGCCTTCATTACGTCGGTCGAGGGATTATTGAATAGGCTTGCCGGGTGCCGATGTTCGTGGTCGAGCTGACCTTTGACAAGGACGAAGAGCGGCGGCTCGCACTCCGCCCGGCGCATCGGGAGATGCTGCGGGCTCTGCACGAGAAGGGCGCGCTGGTCATGGCCGGCCCGTTCGCCGACGATACCGGTGCTCTGCTGATCTTTCGCACCGAAAGCCGCGACGAGCTCATGCGACTACTCGACGCCGACCCCTACACCCACGAAGACGTCCTGACGCGTACGAGCATCCGCGAGTGGGCCCCCATCGTCGGCCTTTCCGGATGAAGGGCACCTACGGGCGCGCGAGCCGCGACGGTGTTTGGTGTGGTGGGCGTGGTAAGCGGAGTGGAGCAGGCGGGACGGTTGTCATGATCGTGTGGGCTCCGGCAATGACTCCAGGGATCACCACCGCAGTCTCGGACGATCGTAGTGCGGCGTAGGCGTCCAGGTTCAGGCCGCGGTGCACCGACCAGGCGAGGCGGATAAACTGGCGCGGTGGAAGTCGCGGTCCTGACTTGCGTTCGTTCGACATGGCCCTTCATCCGGCACGCGACCGCTTCGTAGATAAACACGGTAATCGGTAGGGCTGGAACGCGCGTCGTCACCTACCGTGGCCTCACCGCGTTCGATCCCAAAGGCCGGCAAGAAGATGCTCACGCGGCGGTGCCGATGACGGGCGCGCCGATGGCCGATCATTGCGGTTCGCGGCTTAGCTCCTTGGTAACCAGGGGTACGGCCGGAGAGTTGGCTGCGCCGCCGAAGATGAGGTAGAAGGCGGGCACAGCGGCGATGGTGGCCATGGTGACGGCGGCTGCGGCTGGCTGGCCCCGCACGAGTAGCGGTGTCACCAGGGCGGCGCCGAGAGGCGGGGTGGCTTGCATGACGGTGCGCAGCGTCGCAAATGCCCTGCCATGCAAGGTGGGCGGGATGCGGCGCATGCGGAGCGACTGCGCCCAGACCGTCATGGGTGCGCTGAGCAGCCCAATGGCGAAGAATCCGAGCCCGACCGGCACGAGGTGCGGCGAGGCGAGCAGCGCGAGGAATGCGATCGCGGCAGCGAGCTGGACTACGCCGATCGCGCGGACTGGTGACCTGCCCGAGCCGCGCTGGCCGGCAACAGCGGCGCCGACGATTTCACCCAGGGCCACCGCGGACAGCAAGATGCCCAGGGCGGCAGCGCCACCCGGGAGTTGGTTCTTGGCCAGCCACGGCGCGGTCACCAGCAGCATGCCGTCCGCGACGTTGAACGCCATGAAGGCGACGGTCGTGGCCACGATGACCCGGTCGCCGGCGAGGCTCACCAGCGACGGTCGCCGGCGTGGCGGCGCGTCGTTTGGGCTGCCTGGTGTCGTGGTGGCCTCCGGCCGCAGCGGTTGTCGCACTCGTGCGGTGAGGAGCGCGAAGATGAGGAAGGAGGCGCTGTCGACCAGGAGGACGTTGGCCGCACCGATCTGGCTAATCAGTAGTCCGGCGGCAGCCGGCCCCGTCACGCCCGCCACGCTGAAGCTAAGCGACTCCAGCGCATTTGCCGAGTCGAGGTCCGCCTCGTCGACGAGCTGCGGGATCGCGGCCGGGAAGCCGGCGAGCGGTACCATCTTGAGCAGGCCGTACGTAGCAGCAACGGCGAACGGTTGCCACGCCGGAACGGTGCCGAGGGTGGCGGTCACCGGCACCGAGGCGACCGCGACTGCCCGCAGCAAGCAGTCGCTGATCAGCACGACTCGCTTATCAAATTTGTCCAAAAGCGGGCCGACCGCCAGGCCGCCCAGCAGGACCGGCGCCGTGTAGCAGATGCCGAGCACGCCAAGCTGAGCAGTACCCCCAGGTCGAGCGAGCACCAGCCAGGACAGGGCCACGAACGTCATACCGTCGCCGAGCGTGGACACGGTGGCTCCCGTCCACAGCCGACGGAAATCGGCCTTGCCGAGGATGTGCAAATACGGGCGAAGCATGGTCGCCCGGTCGACAGCGTCAGGCACTGGAACCGTGTCAGGCGCGGCGGCGTACGTGCATTTCCTGCTCAACCCGCCAGGTCGCCCCGCCGTCGTCGGAGATTTCCCCCCGCCACAGGAAGCTGTCCGGCGTGATGTCGTTGAAGCTCCAGCAGATCGGCCGGCCGTCGGACTGTTCGCCCTGCTGCATGATCCGGTCGCCGTCCGCTCGGCCGATGAGGGTGCAGTACGACGTCCAGGGGGCGAACCAGTGAATCCGCCATGCGTCGATACTCGCGTCGTACGACCGGATCGTGGTTCCGAAGCCCCTCGTCGGCGAGCCCCACAGATCCTGGATCGCGCGACCGCCGAGAATCCAGCCGACGTGACACTCACCGCGGCTGTCGACCCACTCTCCCCGCTTCTCGTCGTAATGATGGTTGTCGATGTCCCAGGAGCCTATGAACCAGCCGTACAGATCGCCCTCCGGCAGGAGATCGGCGTGGCGACCGTCGGCGGGCAGGAACTGAAGGATCGGATTATCCATATCGCCGAGCATGCAGAGCACGTCGTCGCGTGTCTTGAACAATCTTGCGCCCACGCCGTTGCTGGTACGTGGGCGACCGTTGCGCAGTGCCCCACTGACGACCGGTGCTCACCAACAGAGGTGACTGTGGCGAAGGTGCGCCAGCAGGACCAGCTCGTCTCGCGGGGTGAAGCCCGGACAATGCCTGAGCCTCATTGCATCCCCGCGATCAGCTCGGCGAGCCGGCCCGGTTCGTCCTCGGGAGAGAAGCTCCGAGCATTGTCGATCCATTCCAGTTTGGCATTCGGCAGGTCCCGGGCGAGCTGCCGGGCGTGGGCTGGTTTGAAGAAGCGGTCCTCACGTGACCAGGCGATCAGCGCCGGCTTGTCGAATTCCCCCAGCCGGTCGGCTGCCTCGTTTGTGTAGCGTGCATCGATCCCCTTGATCACGCGTTTGAGGTCCCGCTCGACGCCGCGAATGGTCATGCCTGGGAGCAGGTACGAGTCCTCAGCCAGGTGATCGATCGGCCGCTTGACCAACCATCCGAACGCGAAGGGGAGCCGGCGCGGCGCACGCAGGCGCATCGGCATCATCAGCAGCTTCATCGCCCCCGGAACGGCCGCCGCCACCTTGAAATACCGGAACATCGGCGGCGGGAAGTTGTCGCGATAGTCGCACGAGGTCAGCACGAGCCGCTCGATCCGCTCGGGCCGTCGCGTCACCACCATCTGGCACAGCGCACCTCCGGTGTCGTTGCCAACCAGCGTCACCTCCCCGAGCGCGAGCGCCTCCAGTGCGTCCGCCACTAGGTCGGCGAGGCCGTAGGGTGTCAGGTCGGCAGCATCCGGCATCGGGCGTGTGTGCGAGCCGAGCGGCAAGTCGAGCGCGACGCAGCGAAAGTCGCGCGAGAGCCGCGCCACAACCTTGCGCCACAGATTGGCGTTCACCAAAAGGCCGTGCAGGAAGACGATCGGGGGGCCGGTACCCGCCTCGAAGCAGTGCAGCCGGCCCTGTGGCAGGTCGAGCTCGCGGACCACACCAAGCGCTGGGTCGCGCCACTCAGCCCGCTCCATCTTCGTCATTGCCGGTCCCTTGGCCTCCATGATGGCCCCTCCTCCTCGAGCTGGTTGTGACCCTGTGCACTTCGTCGTTCGTCCCGGCCGAGCCGAACATCCCATGCTCGCCCCCACAGCTCAGCCACGTGGCAGCGGGTCACCAGGGACGCCGTTATGCGTGTCTTGGTCAGCGGCGCGCTGGTCGCCCACGACTATCCCGGCCCAGGGGGGCGGACGGCATCGCGGAGTTTCCTCCTCTGAGGATAGGCACGGATCACGTCATGCCTGCCCGACCAGCTCCGCCACCGATGCCCATGAGCCGCAGCAAGCATCGCGAGGAACACCATGCAAGCCAGCTATTCGCAGCGGCACCTGGAGGTCGAGGCGCTCATGCTTCGGTGGTCAGGTTCGCGCCGGTTGGTAGGTGAGAATCACGACGCCCGAGGCGAGCATCTGCGTCGTGGCAAGGTTCAAGGCGGTGCTTGCGCCCTCGCGGAAAAATAGCGTTCCCCGACCGACAACGAGCGGGTGGATCCAAAGCCGAAGCTCGTCAAGTAGGTGCTGCTCCAGCAATGCCTGGCCGAGCGGACCATGGCCGTACATGACAAGATCCCCGTCGCCCTGTTGTTTCAACTCGGCGACTGTTTGTTCTGGATCGCCGCCGACAATCACTGAGTTGCTCCACTCGGCCGTGTCGAGGGTGGAGGAGAAGACGTACTTAGGGATGTTGTTCATCCTGTCCGCGTATGCGCTGGTATAGGCCGGCCAGGTCGCGGCGAAAATCTCGTAGGTTCGCCTCCCCATCAACATCGCGTCAGCCACGAGGAGCTGCCGGTGTGCGAGCGACATTGCCTCCTCGTCGAAGTACTCGTTCGCCCAAACCTGCGGGTCGCCAATGACACCATCGAGCGAAACGAGAGTGGATTCGACCACCTTCCGCATGACTGCCTCCCTTGGTTCGTGGCGCGTCCGTTCGATTGGGCGAACAGCTCGGTGTGAGTGATCGAAGTCGCTCGGCTTTCAAGTTGGACACCATGGTCAACGGGGTTTAGTGCGCAATGCCGCTCCGGGTGAGCAGCGGGAGGCTGGACCCGCTTTGCCGGGCATCAGGTCAGCCGGGACAGTGTTACCACGCCGTCAGCCTGGCCGCTTCGCGGGCGAAGGCCGATCGACGGCGACGTCCGGGGCGACGGGCGCGGCACTCTCCTGCGGTTGGCTAACGGTCTCGCCGGCATGGCGCGCGCGTACCCGGCCCAAGGCCAGGCCGGTAGCGGCGGCGACCGCTCCGGTGAGTGCCATCAGCCCCCAGGCGCGGTGGTAGGGATTTAGGGGATCGGCGGGGGAGGGATTTCCGAGGACGACAATCAGAGTGGAGATGCCGAGCACTGCGCCGATTTGACGGAAGCAGTTGCTGATCGCGCCACCCGTCGCATAGCGCGACCGCGGCAGCTCGGCGACCGCCGCGCTGCCGAAGGCGGCGAAGCTGAGCCCAACGCCCGCACCGGTCAACAGGGTGGCTGGAAGGAACTCCGCCGCGAACGCAGGGTCGTCTCCTATATTGACGGCGAACAGCAGCGCACCGGCGCCGAACAGTAGCGCACCAGGCACCGCGACGACACGCTGGCCGAAGCGGTCGGAGAGCCGGCCGCCGATGGGTGCGGTGACGGCTGCCATCAGTGGGCCCGGGGTAAGAGCCACCCCCGCGCGCAGGATCGAGTAGCCCCAAACACTCGTGAGGAAGAGCACGTTGCACAGCAGCAGCGCATAGAAGCCGAGCGAGAACACGAACCCGCCTGCGTTGGCGACCGCGAAGGAGCGCACCCGGAATAGGGAAAGCTCGAACACCGGTGCTTGGTGTCGACCTGACCGCCACACGAAGGCGGCAAGCAGCACGGCGCTCGCCGCGAAGGCGCCGACCACCCGGCCGGAGCTCCATCCCCAATCTGGGCCTTTGATGATGGCGAGTGACAGAGCGCCCACTCCGGCGGCGAGTAGCCCGGCGCCGAACACGTCGGGCAGCCGCGCCGCGGGCTCGCGGCTCTCCCGCAGCAGGCGGCGGGCGGGAACGAGCGTTGGCAAGCCGATCAGCAGGTTAACGAAGAAGACCGCACGCCAACCCTGCCAATCGACCAGCAGCCCACCCAGCGAGGGCCCGGCGGCCGCTGCGACCGCGCCGGTAGCTCCCCACAGCGCCGTCGCGGTCGCTCTCCGCTCGAGCGGGAACTCCGGCAGCAGCAGGCCGAGCGACGCGGGAACGAGCATTGCACCGCCGAGCGCCTGCACCACGCGTGCCCCGATCAGGAGCTCGACCGAACCGGCTGCGCCGCATGCGACCGAGGCGGCAAGGAACACCAGGAGGCCGAGGAAGAAGAACCGGCGACGGCCGAACCTGTCCGCCATCCGCCCCGCCGGAACAAGGGCCGCCGCGAAGACAATCGCGTACGCGTTCAGGATCCACGACAGCTGCCCGAGCGAGCTGCCCGGGAACGAGTCGGCGATGTCCGGGAAGGCGATGTTGACGATCGTGACGTCGAGGAAGCTCATGAACACCGCGACCGCCGTCACTAGCAACACCTGCCAGGGACGGCCGACCGGCGGCCGACCAGGGGTCGAGGCGGACAGTTGTGGCGCAGTCACGTGCAGCCTCCCGGTCTGGGTCGTGCGTGCCAGGCCCGGTCGGTAGGTAAGGATCACCAGGGTCATGGTGGTCGTGGCGTCCACCAGTCAGCGCGGGTTACGAAGCGTCTGGTGTGGATCTCTCGCCGAATCTGGTCACGCTCTCTTAGCGAGGATCGGTTGCCTGTCTGGGTCCGGCAAGGCAGATGGTCCGGCAGATCACCGGCAGTTTCTACGCCGAGATCGTTTCGGTCAGGATGTGCAGTCCGGCTCGTGCATAGGCTGTCGCGATGACGAGTAGCTTGCGGACCGAGCGGCTCGAGCTTCGCCCTCTGCCACCGGCGGTGGCCGCGGTGCTCCCCCGCGATAGAGCGGCGGCCGAGGCGCTACTCGGTGCGACGCTGCCAGCCGACTGGCCCCAGGCAGACCTGCTCGACGTCCTGCCGCTGCAGTTGCAGAAGGAGGGCCGAGCAGCGGACTTCGGCATCTGGGTCATCATCGAGCGGGCCACGCAGACCGTCGTCGGCGACGTCGGTTTCAAAGGCCTGCCGGCAGATGGGGCTGTCGAGATCGGATACAGCGTGGTTCCGGGCCGCCGGCGCCGCGGGTATGCGAGCGAGGCGGCGGCCGCATTGGTCGACTGGGCGCGCGGCCAAGAGGATGTCGAGGTGATCCTCGCCGCCTGCGACCGAGGGAACGTTGCCTCAATACGTACACTCGAGCGGCTCGGCTTCGCTCGCACGGGCATGGACGGGGACGAAATCCGGTGGCAGCTTGCTTAGCCGGAGCCTCGCCGACGGGATGTGCCGGTGAATTCCTGGATAAGGTTTGCCGCGGCGACGGGCGTGAGCGCCGCAAGCGTGCCGCCCGTGAAACGAACGTCGTCAGATACCTCCCGGGCGATCCAAGGCGGGAGGTGCACTCGTACGATCATGTCCTGGCTGGTCGTGAACCCGGTCTCGGCGAGGACCAGGCCGGCGAGGGGGCCGTCGAAGATATCGATGCTGTACGTACGTCCGTCGGCTTCCAGCAGATGGCGATGCTTTCGCAGTTCATGCGCGGGTAGCCGCGCGAAGACGTGGTATTCGTCAGCCTGGAGGTAGATGTTCGTGATCCTCATCCGGGCAAAGTCAGGCGGGTTCGGGACGTGCTTCTGCCCTAGTTTGTAGGCCGCTTCGCCGTCGCCGATCGGCTCCATGCGGCGGAGCCGCAGGTGCGTGTTGTCGATGTAGCGGTCCGTGATGCGCCAGCCCCGACCCCTGGCGATTGTGTCGGGGAGGTAGTCGACGAGGAAGCGGCGTTCGAACTCGAACCGCGCGTACTTGCCCGCCGATTCGCCCTCCGCGGGCCCTCGATTCATCCGCTCATTCTGCCTTCGGCTAGGTCAGGGATCTCGGGCGTCACGGGGGCGGCGTCGTCTTCTTCGTGCAGGCCGATCCGCCAATAGAGCCGCGAGAGCGAGCGGGGCAGCAGCCAGGTGCGGCGGCCCAGCAGGGTGAGCGCGGCGGGGAGGAGGAGGCAGCGGACGAGCAGCGCGTCCGCGAGCACCGCGATGGCGGTGCCGATGCCAAGGATCTTCAGGACGACGATGTTCGAGGTGCCGAAGATGCCGATCGATACGGCGAACAGGACCGCGGCGGAGGTGACGATGCGACCGACGGTGGCGACGCTGCCGCTGATCGCTTCGCGCTCGGTTCGGCCGTGGAGTCGTGCCTCGCGGATGCGGCTGAGCAGGAAGACGCCATAGTCGGTGGAGATGGCGAAGACGAGCGCGGCCAACACCAGCGGGATGGTGAGATCGAGCGCGCCTTGGCTGGTATAGCTGAGCAGCGACTCGAAGCGCCCGTCCTGGAAGATCAGAGTCAGTGCTCCAAACGCCGCGGCGAGCGTGAGCGCATTCATCAGCAGGGCGAGCGGCGGCGCGACGATCGAGCCCGAGAGTAGGAAGAGGATGATCAGCGTCGCGACGCTGAGGAGTGCGATCGCAATCGGGAGGTTGGAGCCGATCGCGGCGCGTTCGTCATAGAACGCAGCGGCGTCGCCGCCGACGAAGAGCGGTAGGCCGGTTTTGAGCGCACGTAGATCGCCGACCAGGCGTTGGGTCGAGTCGCTGAAGGGGGTATCGCGCGCGACCAAGTTGATCTGCCAGGTGTCGGTGCCCAGGCGCTGCGGCGGTGCGACGGCGCGTATGCCGTCGAGCTCGCGCGCGCTCTTGGCGACGGCCGCCACCGATGCGCCGGCGTCCGCCGGGGCCTTGACGGCGAGGTAGAACGGTGTACCGGCGTTGGGCACGAATTCGCTGGAGTGATTAATTGCCCGGTCGGCCTGGAACGCTTGCGCAGATGTCGGCAGAGTGCTCGCATCGACTGTCGTCCACTGCACGCGGAACACCGGTGTCGCGACCGCGAGCAGCACGACCACGACGATGGTCGCCACCGGGATCGGATATCGGGTTGCGAGGCGACCGACGCCGCGCCAGAAGGGTGCCGGCCGGGCCAGCCGCTTCGGGTCGCGCCAACGCGGCAGGGTCAGCGCGTCTACCCGTGGTCCGAGCAGCCGCAGCACGACCGGCAGCACGATGATTGCGGCGAGCATCGCCACGGTCGCGGCGATCACCCCGCCGTAGCCCATCGATCGCAGGAAACGCAGTGGGAACACGAGCAGCGTCGCCATCGCGGCGGCCACCGTGGCGGCGCTGTACAGGATCGTATGGCCGGCGCGGATAAGTGCGCGGCGCAGCGCGAGCTGCAGGTCGGCCGTCCGCGCGCGCTCCTCGCGGTAGCGGGAGACGAGCAGCAGGCTCCAGTCGATCGACAGCCCGATCGACAACCCGGTGACCAGATTGAGCGCGTAGATCGACAGTGAGGTGAGCGAGGCCAGCTCGCGCAGCAGGAAGAAGCTGACAATGACGGTGATGCCGCCCGCGAGCGGCGCGAGCAGGCTCGCCACAAAGCCACGGAAGATGAAAAACGACAGCAGCACGATCAGCGGCACGGCCAGCAGCTCGGCCCGGCGCAGGTCGTCCTCGATGGTTTTGGAGATCTCGTGGTTCGCCACCGGGTTGCCGCCCAGCCGAACCTGTGGGTCGTCGGCGAAGGTGGCGACTAGCCGCTTCCCGGCCTCCTCTTGCTGCTCGTCTTCCAACGGCCGAAACGCTGCGATCAGGTAGGTCGAGCGACCGTCCCGCCCGACCATGGCTGGATTGCGAGCCGAGCGCCAGTCGAGGACGGCGGCGACCGCCGGATCATTGCGGAGCTTCGTCTCAACGGCCGCGATTGTTCGCTGTGCGGTGGCCGTGCTGATTGGAGCGCCGAGGCGCACCAAAGCGAGGACGCTGTTTGCCGGATCGATCGCGGCGGCCGCGGCGATGGTCTCGCGTGCCTCGGCGCTGCTGGAGCCGGCCACGTCGAAGCCGCGAGGCTTGAGATGTTCGCGGACGCTTCCCCCGAGCGGGGCGGCGATGGCGGTCACCACAAAGATGACCGCCAGCAACTGCCACGGACGGCGGTTGATCAGGTCTGCCAGCCGAGAAAACACTGGTCCCCCTACGTCTTCCGTGCTGCTGTGCGTCTGCACCGGGTGAACCTTCGCCCCGCCGCAGGGTGAGCCCGGCGGCGGCCGGCGTTGCGGGCTTTCCGGAGTCGGCGACCACCGCGAGTGTCCGGATGTGCTACCGGCCCAGGCCGTGGCCGGGGTCCTCAGCGAGCGTGCGGCATGCGTCCGGCGCCGGACAAGGCAGATCATCCGGCAGAACACCGGCAGTTTCGTACCGGAGATCCGTTCTCGGCTGCATGTGGAGGGTTTCGTGCTTTCCAGATCGGCGTCGATGGCAACCGCCGCGACCACGGGATGGGACAGCACCGAGACCCAAAACGATCGCCGTCGAAGTTGCCGGTATCTGCCGGTCGTTCTGCCTTGGCGATCTGCCGAGCAAGGACCAGGCTTCGCTCAAACCCCGGAACCAGTGTTGAGCCGCAGTGGCAAACCAACGACCGGGAGATGTGGCGGCTGGCGATGGACGTGACACTCAGGAAGATTGACTAGGTTGCCTCGGCAGAATCTGGCGCGCGTGACGGCTGCGGAGTGGTTCGCGGGTGGCGAGCGCATTTGGTACGACCCGAACTCGGCGCGCGTATTGACCGAGGCGGAGGCCGCGGCAACCGCGGGCGCGCTTCGGGTTTTCGAGCGTGACCTTGGCGTGATCGCCCGCGACATGGACGGCGCGGTCGCCCTCTACGTCGGCGGCAGCGAGGAGGACGCCTACGAGCACCGGCAGATCCGGGCCGCCCGCGAGCGCGTGCCGCGGGCCGATGTGCTGACCTTCCCGGGCGGCCACCTCACCACCAGCGAGCACCCGGATCTCCTCGCGGCAGCGATCCGCGACATCGCCGATCGTCACAACGTGCGGACCCCGCCGCCGCCAACCGATGACACGCACCCGCAGTAGCCCGCGTCGACTGTCAAGGACGGGAACCGGCAAGTTCAAGGAGATCTGTCGATGACCAACGAAACCCGGTCAACTTTCACCCTGATAACCGGCGCCACCAGCGGGATTGGACTGGAGCTGGCTCGCCGGGCCGCGGCAGACGGACGCCAGCTCATCTTGGTCGCTCGGCAGGTCCCTGGCCTTGACTCGGCAGCCGGAGAGTTGGGGCGGAGTGTCACAGTGCACACGATCGCCAACGATCTGAGCCGGCCTGGTGCCGCCGCGGAGGTCTACCAGCAAGTTCAGGCGTTGGGCGCGGAGGTGGACTGCCTGATCAACAATGCGGGCTTCGGCGATTACGGCGAGTTTGCGACGAGCGACCGGGCCAAGCAGGAGCGAATGATCGGACTCAACATTACGGCCCTGACCGGGCTCACTCGTCTGTTCCTGCCGGCGATGCTGGAGCGACGAGATGGACACATCCTGAACGTGGCATCGGTGACCAGCTTCGTGCCTGGCCCGCTGATGAGCGTGTACTTCGCCACGAAGCACTACGTGCTCGCGTTTTCCGAGGCGCTCATCGAGGAGTTGCGCGGTAGCGGCGTGCATGTGACGGCGCTCTGCCCACCGCCGGTGGACACCCCGTTCGTCCGCGGAGCCCAGATCGCGCCGACCAACTACATGGCCACCACGAGCGTCGGCCCGGCTGAGGTGGCTCGTTCCGGTTATCGGGCGATGCGGCGCGGCAAGCCGGTTGCCGTGTACAGCCTCCGCTACAAGTTCTTGGTGTCCTTTCTCGTCCGCATAACGCCGCGCTTTGCCTGCGCCGGCTGCTGCACCGCATGAACACGCGGGGAGCCCAACCCGCGGCCATCAGGCCGTCGGCGCAAGACAGTACGCAACCTCTCCAGACCGAGCCGGAAAGCCGGGAAGCTCCCCTTGTCTGAGCCGAGAAGCGGCCGGCTGCGGGTGGCGCGCACCCCAACTGCACCCGTCCTTGCAACGATCGGCACCTTAGCGCGTCAGGGGAGTGCATGGATGCTTGCATATCGGCACTTCTGCGTGATTGCACGAGCGCTCGAGGTGGTAGGCGAGCGATGGTCGCTGTTGATCGTGCGAGATCTAAGTCTCGGACCGCGACGGTTCACCGATCTGGCCCGCGGCCTCGCCGACATAACACCGACGACACTGACCAATCGCCTTCGCCACCTCGAGGCCGAGGGCGTTGTCACCCGCGAGCAACCAGCACATGGGCGGGAGGTCTGGTACCGGCTGACCGCGGCGGGTGATGACCTGGGACCGGTGATCGAGGCATTGACACTTTGGGGAATCGAGCATGCCCTGGAGCCGCCGCGGGCCTGGGAGCCGGTCTATCCGATACCGACGATGATCGGCACCAAAGCGTGGCTGGATCGGTACGTCTCCCCCGGTGAGCCGGTTACCTGGGTCTGGCGATTTCCCCCTGATGACGCCTTCACACTCAGCTTCGACGGGTATGTCTGGACGCTACTGCCGGGTGCTGCCGAGGATCCCAGCGTGATTGTGGACGCGACCCCCGACGCCTGGGCCCGGTTCTTCACCGCGCCCCGCAGATCCCGGCAGCTCGGGAATGAGGTCCAACTTGTCGGTAAACCGAACGCGATCAACGCGTTCACCAAGGCGTTCACGGAGGAGCTCACCGCTAGCTGAGCGCAAACTGGCCCTGTGCGGCCGAGTTGTGAGGTGAGTCGCGGCGGTCGCTCAGGTCTTACGTGTGAACTCGGCGCGCCAGCGACGCTCTGCGGGCTGTCCGGGCAGCTCGCGACGGCCGAGTCGATCATCGCCGTCCTCGGAGATCAGGCGGTGCGCGAGGACCGTGAGTTTTCGAGGAATCGCGATCGGGCAATGTGCTGAGACCTTGACGAATCGGCCGTCCTGGTCACGGTTTTGGCATATTGGTTGATCTGGTCAGTGCCCAGACTCTTGGTCTCGGCACACTGCCCGATCGCAGCCAGGATCGAATGACCATTTGCGAGACATCGAATATTCGAGGGCGCGGGGCGTGTCGGAGTGACGATGTTTTCTCGTCCGCATAACACCGTGCTTTGGCCCTGCGCCGGCCGCTGCACCGAATGAACATGCAGGGGACATCCAAACCGGCGGCCATCAGGCGTCGGCGCAGGACAGCACGCAGCCTCTCCGGACCGAGCCTGAAGGCCGCGCTTCCCCATGCGTGATCCGAGCCACCTACACCGCTGCACACGATCAGCCAAGGGCTGCGGCGGCTGGGAAGGCGATCAAGTATCGTCGACTCCGCCGTCCTAAATCGCCCGCCACGAACGCGGGTGACCGCGGACCGAAACGCGGCTATCGCTACGGCACGAGAGGTTGATGGGGCCGCCAGGGGAGTGCATGGATACTCACACATATCGGCACTTCTGCATGATGGCGCGGGCGCTCGAGGTGGTAGGCGAGCGATGGTCGCTGTTGATCGTGCGAGATCTAAGTCTCGGACCGCGACGGTTCACTGATCTGGCCCGCGGCCTCGCCGACATAACACCGACGACACTGACCAATCGCCTTCGCCAGCTCGAGGCCGAGGGCGTTGTCACCCGCGAGCAGCCAGCACATGGACGAGAGGTCTGGTACCGGCTGACGGCGGCGGGCGATGCTCTGGGGCCGGTGGTCGGGGCATTGACACTTTGGGGGATCGAGCACGCCTTGGAGCCGCCGCGGGCGGGCGAGCCGGTCTATCCGATACCGACGATGATCGGCACCAAAGCGTGGCTGGATCGGAATGCCGCCCCCGGTGAGCCGGTTACCTGGGTTTGGCGATTTCCCCTTGATGACGCCTACACACTCAGCTTCGAGGGGGGCGTCTGGACGCTATCGCGGGGTGGTGCCGAGGATCCCAGCGTGATTGTGGACGCGACTCCCGACGCCTGGGCCCGGTTCTTGACGAGGCCCCGCGCATCCCGCGAAGTCGGGAATGAGCTGCAACTTGTCGGTAAACCGAACGCGATCAACACGTTCACCAAGGCCTTCAGGGGCGAGCTCGGCCGTCGCTGAATGCGTGTGCCAACGGTCCCCCTGAACTGGCGAGAGAGGTGGCCGTGGCCGAACGAGACCGCTTCCGGGGCGACGGGGCCGCGTGGGATGGCCGGAGGCACGAAATACCCCTCGACCATATGATATCGATCTGATACTATCAGATCGATAGTAAATCGCTGCGAGGGATGGCGTACCTCCGTGTCGGACACAGACCCAAACGGAGGGGTCGAGATTTCCCGGCTGCTCGCCGGTTTTCGGATGGGTCGCGGCCTTTCCCAGGAGAGGCTGGCCGACCGATCCGGGATGAGCGTCCGGGCCATCAGGGACCTCGAACACGGCAAGGTCGACCGGCCGCGTCGATCTTCGATTGCAGTGCTTGCCGACGCTCTAGCGCTCACCGACGCCGAGCGGGCAGCAATTGAGCAGGCTGTTGTCGACGGGAACGGGCGGACGGAAGACTCTGCCGTGGCCGCGTCCTTGCCCACGGCGCGTACGGTCCCACGACAGCTGCCGCCGGACATCGAGGACTTCACCGGACGCGATGCGGCGCTGGAGCGACTCACGGCCCGGGTGCGGGGCCGCAGACGTGGCTCGACGGCAGCGATGGTCATGGCTGTCGTCGGAAAGGCAGGGGTCGGAAAGACGACACTGGCGATCCACCTCGCGCATCAACTGCGCTCGTTGTTCCCGGACGCCCAGCTTTATGTCAACCTGCGCGGAGTTGAGGCGCAGGCACTCGACCCGGGGGAGGTGCTCAGGGGGTTTCTGCGGGCATTCGGGGTCGACAGTCACTCCATCCCCGACGTTGTAGACGAGCGGGCGGCGCTTTACCGGTCGCTTCTGGCCGACCTGCGCGCGTTGGTTCTGCTCGATAACGCGGCCGATGAGGGGCAGGTCCGCCCGCTGCTGCCGGCGGGTCCCCGCAACATCGTCATTGTTACCAGCCGTGGTCGGCTGACCGGCCTGCCACCAGCAGACGTTACCGACCTCGACGTGTTCCCGCCGGAGCAGGCGATGGAGCTGCTGGGCAAGATTGTTGGTGCCGATCGGATAGCGGGTGAGCCACAGGCGGCTGCGGCGATTGCGAGGATGTGCGGAGGCCTGCCGCTCGCACTGCGTGTCGTGGGCGCGCGACTGGCCGGAAAGCGACACTGGCGGTTGCAACGGTTGGCCGATCGACTCGGCGGTGAGCACCGCCGGCTCGACGAGCTAAGTGCGGGCGACTTGGAGGTGCGAGCCAGCGTCGCGCTGAGCTATCGAGGCCTCGGTGCACGGGAGCGGCGCGCGTTTCGGCTTCTCGGCCTGCTCGAGGTGCCGGATTTTGCGCCCTGGATGCTCTCGGCGCTCGTTGATGTCCCAACCGTCGAGGCGGAAGACATCGCGGAGCGCCTAGCCGACGCTCAGCTGCTCGACGCTGTCGGTGAGGATGCCCTTGGACAGGTCCGGTACCGGTTCCACGACCTTCTCCGCCTGTTCGCCCGGGAGCGGCTGGCCGTGGAAGACAGCCCGGCCGAGCGCCGTGCCGCATTGGAACGTACGTTGCAGAGCTACTTCACGACCGCCCAGAAGTCGGTCCGCCAGCTTCGGCTTCGGCCCCCGGAGCTGCCGGGCCAGCGAGCGCTTGCTCCCATCGACGGCTCCGGAACGTTGGCCGGGTCGTACCAGTGGCTGGCCGCCGAGCATACCGGTCTGGTGGTGAGCCTGGATCAGGCGTGGCGGGAAGGTCTAGGCCGGATGGGCGAGGAGCTCGCCCGGCTCCTCGCGGACTTCTTCGAAGTGCACGCGTGTTGGGATGAATGGGAGCGCACCTACCAGGTAGCTCTCCGTGCCGCGCGACTCGCGGACGACCAGCGTGCCGAGGCATCCCTGTTGTGCGGCCTGGGGAACCTGCGCCGATTTGAGAATCGATCGTCCGAGTCGGTCGAGTACCTCAAATGCAGCCTCGCCCTCTTCTCCAATCTGGGGGACACGTCCGGTGAGATCGACAGCCTGATCGGACTGGCCCGCGCCTACCGGCGCCAAGGCCGGCTGACCGAGGCTGCCGCCTGCTTTGACCAGGTTCTCGGGCTCTGCCGCGGACTCGGCGACCCGGACCGTGAGGCGAAAGCGATGCTGTTTTTCGCGAAGGTCCGCCGCCACCAGGGCCGTTTCGCGGATGCGCTGGCGCTGCTCGCCGGGTGCCGAAACCTGTTCCGCTCGGTCGGCAGCGACGGTTATGCCGCGTACAGCGATCTGATGACCGGCATCCTGTACAACGAGCATGGAGAGTTCGAACAGGCCGTCAAGCACCTGGAGCGGGCTCTTATGTTCGCCCGAACGCTCGGTGACCCGCGCTGGGAGGCCTACGCCCACCTCTACCTTGCTCGGGCGCAACGGTCACACGATGAGGCGCGCCGGCATCTGGAGCAGGCCGTCGCAATGTTCGAGCAAGCGGGTGAACGGCAGGGAGCGGACCGCGCCCGACACGTGATCGCCGCCCTCTCTGAGGGCAGGATCCCTTACCGCTGAGCCGGGAACTTCCTGATCGTCGCCGCCCGTCCAGGGCCGGCGTCGGCACGGTCGACGTTTGGGCTCCGGCCGATATCGTTGGCGCTCGATGAGTGCGAGCACCCGCGAGCAGCGGCTGTCGTTTGGCACGGCGGCGACGCATTACGACAGCATCCGTCCCACCTATGCAGCGGAGGCAGTGGCCTGGCTGTTCGGCGAGGAACCACGCCTCGTCGTGGACCTCGGTGCCGGGACCGGGATCTTCTCGCGGATGCTCGCCGCCGCCGGGCACGAGGTGACCGCCGTCGAGCCCGACGCTTTGATGCGGGACCGACTGATCGCCGTTTCTCCCGGAGTGACCGCCGTTGCTGGTTCCGCCGAAGGCATCCCGTTGCCGGACGAGTCGGTGGACGCGGTCGCTGCCGCACAGGCGTACCACTGGTTCGACCGGCAGCGAGCCCACCCCGAGATCGCTCGGGTACTGCGCCCGGGCAGCGTTTTCGGTCCGCTCTGGAACATCCGCGACGAGTCCGTCTCATGGATCGCGGCGCTCGGTCGCGCGGCGTCGCTGGAGGACGGCACGACCGGGATGCGCTTCTGGCACGCGATGCCCGACGCCGGTCCATGGTTCGGACGATGGGAGCGCGGCGAATTCCGGCACACGCTCTCGTACTCGCCAACCCAGCTGCTCGACCTCGTCCACAGTCGCTCGACTTGGCTGGCTGGTGACGAGAACGCCCGGCGGCGGATCGACGACGGGGTGACCGCCGTCATCGCGGATCTTCCCGACCCGGTGGAGGTCCCGTACATCACGATCGCCTATCGGGTGACCCGCCGCTGACCACCAGCCAGCTGGGCTGCTGGAGACAAATACTCGATCAGAGCGCCTGGAGGAGGCGGCATGGCGCAGATTCGAGAGGCGAACCTGCCTCTGGATCTCGACGCGGTCGTGGCGCTGTGGCTGGAGTACCTCAACTGGGGGAACGATGGGCTCGAGTCGAGGTACGGGTTCCGGCTCCCGGTGCGCGAGGCGGTGGATCGCGACCTCAAGAGCCTGGCCAAGTTCCAGCCGCCCGATGGTTGCCTCCTGCTGGCTGTCGAGGGAGATCGGGCCATCGGGACCGCGTGTATGAAACGAATCGGCCCGGACATTGCGGAGATCAAGCGCATGTACGTCAAACCGTCTCATCGCCGCACCGGGGTGGGCCGCGCCTTGCTCGACGAGCTCATTGCGGCGGCGCACGCCGAGCGGTATGCACGAGTTCGACTTGACAGTCCTGATTTCATGACCGCCGCGCACGGCCTGTATCGCTCGCGTGGGTTTGTCCATAGTGCTCCGTACGCCGAAAGCGAGATCCCCGACGAGTACAAAGCCCACTGGGTGTTCATGGAATTAGTGTTGGCCTAGGGGCTCCGTCCGTCCGGTCGGGGAACGGCGACGTGGGAGCGCGCCGGTGTTTGGGCCGAGCTGTCAGATCGCGGCGCTTCGTACCGTCGGGTCGTTGGCGGGGGTGACGAGGCCTAGCCAGGGAGAGGGCGATGCTCGAGTCTTTCGCTGATTTGTCCACGCCGCTGGTGGCCGATGCCTGCGTACGACTCGACGTGCCCCTGCGCGCGGCGCCGCCAGGTATCGCCGCTGTCGTGCGCGGCCGGCGGATCGCCGGACGCGCGCTGCCGGCTCGGCACTACGGCAGTGTTGACGTGTTCCTGGAGGCGTTTGCTCGAGCCGAAGACGGTGACGTGTTGGTCATCGACAACGGCGGGCGGGTAGACGAGGCGTGTGTTGGCGACCTGGCAGTGCTGGAGGCCCAGGCGGCTGGGGTGGCCGGCCTAGTCGTGTGGGGGCTGCACCGGGACACACCGGAGCTGGTGGAGATCGACTTCCCGGTGTTCAGCTATGGCAGCTACCCCCCTGGCCCCGTCCGGCTGGCCGAGCAGGAGCCCCAGGCGCTGGTCAGCGCGCGATTCGGGCCGCACGAGGTGACCGCCAAGGACATTGTCGTCGGCGACGAGGATGGGGTGTTGTTCGTCACCGCCGAGCGCGCGGAGGAGGTGCTGGCTACGGCGCATCAGATCTGGCAGACGGAGCGCGAACAGGCCCGCAGGATCCGGTCGGGTCAGTCGCTGCGGGAGCAGACGGCATTCGAGGACTATCTGACCCGACGCGCAGCCGATCCGTCCTACACCTTCCGGCTGCATCTTCGGCGGATCGGCGGAGCGATCGAGGAGTAGAGGTGGCCACGTCCGCTCGGGGCGGAGGGGACAGCTGCGCATCACAGTCCGGGTTTGGGTCAGGCCCGCTGGTAGGTGAGGATCACGAGGCCGTCGCGGGTCATTGTGGCGTCCGCTAGCCGCAGCCTGATGGGGTCCTGGTCGCCGCCGTCGAACAGTCGCTTTCCGCTGCCGAGCACCACTGGGTGCAGCCACAGCTGATATTCATCGACCAGGTCGTGGGCCAGCAGTGTCTGCGCGAGCCTGCCGCTCCCGAGGACGAGGATCGGGTCCCCCGACTGCTCCTTCAGCTTGGCGACCTCCTCGGCCACGTCACCGCTGAGCACCGTTGTCCCTGGCCAGGCGGGATTGCGCAGGGTGGTGGATGCGACGAACTTGGGCCGGATATTCAGGGCCGCGGCGATGCGGTCGGTTCCGTCGGTCACCGTCGGCCAGTACTCGGCGAAGATCTCGTAGGTGCGCCGACCGAATAGGAACGCGCCGGCGGTGGGGAACAGCTGGCTGTTGTAGCGCCGATGGTCGGCCATGAACTCGCCCGTCCAGCCGCCGTGCGCGAACCCGCCCTCTGGGTCTTCTCCGGCATGCCCAGGCGCCTGGATCACGCCGTCCAGTGATAGGTACTCGACGATTGCCAACTTGCTCACAGGACCAACCTCCTCACCCGCAGACGGTCGCCCGTTTAGCGGGATTGAGCCAATTTCGACCTCAGCGAGGGTGTGATACGCAGCCCGCGCCGGGCCAGGCAGATCACCCGGCAGAACACCGGCAAGTTCGTGACCGAGATCGGTTTCGGGTGGGGACGGCCCCGGACGCCGTACGCCGGGGCCACCGGGTAGAGCTGGCGCCTGTGCGATCGCTAAGCCCTGGATGCGCCGGCCGCCGCAATGCAGCCCTAATGCACGAAGCTGCTCTCGCGGATCGCCGCGACCGGCGCTAACGGATGCACCCGCGCCGGCGATCCGGTTGGGGTGGCTGGGAATCGGCATGCGGTTCCCGTCCTTCGCAAGCTCATGTCGGCCGCCTCCATAGCTGCACCGCTGGCTTGCCGGCCCGCCGCCGCTCCGCTTCGCTGATCTCCCAAGCCGCGTTGACCAGGCCGATGTGGCTAAACGCCTGCGGGAAGTTGCCGAGCAGCTCGCCGGTCGCCGGATCGACCTCCTCGGAGAGCAGACCCACCTCGTTGACAAAGGCAGCGGCACGTTCGAAGGTGGCCCGCGCACGATCAACCTGCCCGGCCATCGCCTGCGCCTGGGCGAGCCAGAACGTGCACAGCAGGAACGTGCCCTCCTGGCCAGCGATTCCATCGACTCCGGTTTCGGTGCGATACCGATAGACCAGACCTTTCTCGTCGGTGAGGTGTCCTTCGATCGCGTCGATCGTGGCAAGGACGCGCGGGTCGTCCGCCGGAAGGAACCCGACGATGGGCATCATCAGGTTCGATGCGTCCAGATCCTGCGAGCCGAAAAACTGGGTGAAAGCGCCGACCTCATCGCTCCATCCCTCGCGTAGCACCGCCGCATGGATTTCGTCGCGCGTCCGCGCCCACGAGTCGACGCGGCCCGTAACCGCCAGTCGATCGGACATTCTGACCGCGCGGTCGAGCGCAGCCCAGCACATCACCTTCGAGTAGAGAAAATGCTGCGGGTCACCGCGCACTTCCCAGATTCCGCGGTCCTTCTCCACCCACCGCCGGGCCGCGAGGTCGGCACAACCTGCGAGAAAACGTCGGGTGTCGTCGTCGATGTCGCCCAGCAGTTCGACGAGCCGGAAAGCGGCGCTCCACAGCTCTCCGTACACGTCGATCTGTTGTTGATTCCACGCCCCATTCCCCACCCGCACAGGCCGACTGTCTCGCCACCCTTGCAAGTGCGGCAGGGTCCGCTCGGTCAGGTCATGCTCACCGCCGATGCCGAACATGACCTGCAGCGGCTGGTCGCTGCTGATCGAGGCAGCCGCGGCCAGAAAGGCGAAGAAGTCCGCCGCCTCGTAGGGACACGCGGCCACCCAGAGTGCCTCCATGGTCAGGCTCGCGTCGCGAACCCAGGCATAGCGGTAGTCCCAGTTCCGCTCACCACCGACCGCCTCGGGGAGCGACGTCGTGGGCGCCGCGACGATGGCTCCGCTCGGTTGGTACGACAGGGCGCTAAGAACCCGTCCACTTTGGTGGACGAGGTCCTCCCAGGGCCCCTCGTACGCCTGATGGTGGGCCGACCACGACTGCCAAGCCCGGACCGTCTCGTCGAGCCCGTCGCGCAGGTCACGCTGCCCCCACACACGCCCGGGGGTCTCTTCCAGAGTCGATCTGTGCATGCCGAAGTGGACGCTCTGGCCCGCGACCATCGGCAGCCAACCGTGCATCTCTCCACCGTCGAGCTTCAGCGGCGCCGGTGTGGTGAGCACCAGCCACTCCGCTCCGCCGCGCGACGTCACGCCACCGTCGATCGGGCTCAGAATTGGGGAGATGAGGCCGTACTCCGGACGCGGCCGGTACGCGATCTCCAACTCGACGCTTCCGGTTTCGCAGACGACCCGCCGGACGAGTACGTGCGGAGCCTCGGCACCCAACTGGTGATTTTCGTTATCCGGACCCACGAGCAGCGCGTCGGTGACCACCGCTGTTCCCGTGTCGGTTTGAAACCACGTCTCGAGGACCATGGTCTTATCCACATAGCGGCGGCTCACGCTGAATGGACCTGTTGGTTGGATAGACCAATGGCCCGCATCGTCGTCGAGCAGCCGGGCAAAGACTGCCGGGCTGTCAAACCTCGGAAAGCACAGCCAATCGACCGAGCCGCTGCGACTCACCAGGGCGGCCGAGTGTCGGTCGGACAGCAGCGCGTAGTCGGCGATGGGGGTCATGCTCACGACAGACAGCCTGACACTCCATACACCGAGTGGGCGACCGGGCGACTGTTTCCCCAGGCCGCGGCGAATTTGCAGCAAAGCCACGCGATAACACGCCCATCGGCATCTCACGCGTCCCGCCTTCAGGGGTAGTTTCCGGCAATCTTGGTACATTCCGGTCGTGAATCTGGGGTTCTCGTTACACGGCTTTACGGGAGCAATCGCGATCAAGGTCCGCGCGACCCGACGTCCGGGAGAGCTTGGGGCTGCCCCGGGCGCCGCTGGCCTTGCCTTCTGCGAAGCCACCGTCCGCTACCCAGGCAAGGGCTACACAGGCATGCTCGGCTGGATCCAACTCGTCCGCTCCACCGACAACAGCAGCGGTGGCCGGCAATTTGAGATGGATCCGCTCGAAATCCTCGGCGACGTCCCACATCCGTTCGGGTTCTTCGGCATCAAGCCGACCTTGTTTGACGCGCCGTCGCGCGACAGTCGAGCCGACCTCGACTGGCTGGCACACAGCTTCCTCTGTCACGTCGCCGATCCGGCTGTGCGTGAGATCCACGCAGTCGCCGGATTCGCTTGGGGCTTCACCATTGCGGAAGGCGTACCGGCGTGCACATCGCCGCGAGCCCTGGAACCCGCCGAGTGGAACCAGCATCTTGGCCTGCTCCGCGCCGCGCACCCCGCCTGGCGCTTCGCCCAGGGCTTCCGAGAGACCTAGTCCGAGCCAGCCGATACGTCGTCGCAGAACCGAACAGTAACTGGCGGGGGAGCGGCGACGTCAGGCCACCGACTCGCGGCCGTCCTCCACAATGAAGTCTCCGGTGGCGAAGGGGGAAGGACGCAGAGTCAGGGACATCGTTCCGGCACTGGTGGTCTCTGCGGACTCGACCTTGAACGATGTCGGCGTGCTGGCGTCGTCGAAGAGACGCTTGCCCGCACAAACCGCCACCGGGAAGACCAGCAACCGGTACACGTCGGCAAGACCCGCCTCGTGGACCGCGCGCGCAAGCTGCCAGCTGCCGTGAATCTGCAGTTCACGGCCTGGGCGCTGCTTGAGCTTGCGGATCTCCTCGACGAGGTCACCACTGACGACCGTCGTGGTGTCTCGCCACTCCGCCGCGGGTTGGGTCATCGACCGCGACGCCACGAATTTCGGGAGCGCGTTCAGGGCGGTCGCAATTTGGTTCTGCGGGTCGGTCACCGTGGACCAGTACGGGTACATCAACTGGTATGTGGTGCGACCGAGCAGGAATGCGTCTGCTTTGGCGAACCAGTCCTGCTCCACGATGCGGCCCATGTCCTGGTCGGCGTACGGCACCTGCCAGCCGCCCCGGCCGAATCCGCCGGTCGTGTCCTCGGCTGCACCGCCCGGACCCTGCATGACGCCGTCCAAGCTGACGAATGTGTTCACGCTTAGCTCCATGATCTGGCCCCTTACGTTCGGAATGGCTGTGCCGGCCGCTACCTGAGGGAGCGAACGACGCGCTGATCCCTAGCCCATCTCGTCGGCGGAGTCGGAACCGTTCCGTGTGCGGCGCTGCCATGAAGCAGTCCCGCAAAAGGAGAAGTTGGCGACGCGCCTGCGCATCGGGACACTTCCTCGCGGACACTTGGCTGCTCGGCCTACAAGGCTGATCGCTCACCTCCGTCCTCGCCAGGCAGGTCCACCGGCAGCTCACCGGCAGTTTCCGATTCGCGACCTCCCGCTCCCTGTGGATAAGTGCCGAAGGCCCGAGCGGGCTCTCTCGCAGCCGGCCGGGCGGTTTCTTAGGGAAGGGACTGATCGCCATCTCACCCTGATTAGGCGGCGAACGACGCGGGGGTGACACTTCTGGCGGGCACGGACTCGTCGACATTCGGGCCCGTCGCCGCGGAGGTCGCCGCGCTCATCGCCGGGCGACTACCGGTTGAGGACGCAGTCGGAGCGGCCTCCTGGAGGGCGCGATCGTTCTTGGGGGTGCGGTTGATCGAGGATGGCGCACCCGCCGATATCGTGGCGTTCGCCGCCGACCCGCTGACCGATCACGAGGTGCTTGCCCATCCGGCACGGATCATCCTGCGCGGCCGAGTCGTGAGGTGAGTCGCGGCCGTCGTTCATGCCTTACGTACGAACTCGGCGCGCCAGCGACGCTCTCCGGGCTGACCTGGCATGTCGAGGTCCTCGATCCGAATCGTGGCGAGCCCGTCGGCGGTGAAGGCCTCGACCTCACCGCGCCTCAGCGGCCACGGTGGAGGGTCGGATGCTTCCTCGCCGTCGTCACGCGCGGCTGCGACGACAACGAGGGTGCCCGCCGGGGCGACCAGGCGCCCAACATTCACGATCGCTTGGCGGCGTGCTGGCTCGGGGAGCGCCTGAACCGTGATCACCTCGACGACGAGGTCGAAGGCCCGCAACCAGTCGTCGGGAGGGTCGAGCAGGTCGGCGGCGACATACCAAACGCCAGAGTTCGGGAACCGGCCGCGGGCCAGCTCGATGGCGGTCGGTGAGATGTCGAATCCGGTCGTGTCGAACCCCAGCCCGGCGATGTACTCGGCGTCGGCGCCCAGGCCGCAACCGACGACGATGGCCCGGCGTCCCGTCCCGGTCACGCTCCTTGCCGTCGCCCACTGCGTAAGGAGCGGGTGGGCGTTCATTCGACTCCAGGGCATGGATACCTGTCCCGCCGCACCCGCCCGGTAGAGCGGGTCGAACCAGCCGGTCGGGTTGCCATCACGAAGCGAGGCAGTAACGAGCCGTTCCTCCAGACCCTCCCAATCCGGGATCTCCGTCGGCCTGGATTCGTCGGCAGGAGAAACGAGCCGCCGCTGTCGCGAGGGTCGCTTCGGTTGACGCTCGCCTCGATCCTCGTCCGGGCCACTCATCTCAGCCGGACTCGTCGACAACGATGGGCCGATCGACCTGCGTGACGCATACATCGATGATATTGCGCAGCTATCTGCGCCCCGTAGCCCGACCGCCGTCGAGGCGTCGCCGGCAAGGCAGCATCGGAAAGCCGATCAGCGACGACGTCCGTGTCCGCGAGAGCGAGAGGTCCATACACGTTTGCCACGTGGTCTCGACGCCGAGGTCAGCTCCTGGGCTCGGGCCGGCGAGGTCCGGGGTAACGGCAGCGGTGGCCCGGCCTCCGAGGCCGCATACTCACGGCGGGCCTCGGCCCTCTCTGCGGCCTGGGAGATCATGCGGTGTGCCAGGACCGTGAGTTTCCGAGGAATCGCGATCGGGCAATGTGCCGAGACCTTGACGAATCGGCCGTCCTGGTCACGGTTTCGGCACATTGGTTGATCCCAGTCACTGCCCAGACTCTTGGTCTCGGCACACTGCCTGATCGACGCCGGGATCGAACGACGGACCGGGAGCGGGAGATACTGGTCCTCCTGGCTGCGACCTGCGCAACGCCGAGCTCGCCGCTCGGCCGCATCTGAGCGAGGCGACCGTGCCTACCCATGTCGCCCATCTGTTCGCCAAAGTCGGCGCACGCGACCGCGCCCCAAGCTGTGGTGTTTGCCGACGAATCCGGGCTCGTCCAAGCAGGCGATGACTACGCGTCACGGCAGCGGCGATACGTGGCTTACGAGTCAACCTTGTCCGTGTCGCCCGGCCTGTCCCATACCCTGAGCGTGACTGGTGCCGTACTCGGCCTGTTCTTGCCAATTCGGGAGCGCACCGGGGCCGCGCGTGAGCACTGTCAGTACTGATATCCCTAGCACGTCATGGCGACGGCGAGGCGAACCACACGGTCCGCTTCTCCCAGACACCTGGGCCGAGGCGGCGCCCAGAGCAGACGACAATGGCTAATTGCGGAGGACCGTCGCTGTCGTAATAGCGCGATAGCCCTCGTTCGGCCAGCACCTCGACGCGCTCGGTCACCCGGTAACAGAGTCGCTTGTTGTCCCCGACCACAATGATCCGATCACCGCGCTGCAGGCGGGCGAGTAGCTTGTTGCCGAGCGCGCTGCCGTCGGGCCATGTATGTGCGTTAAGTAGGACGTTGCCGGCCGGGTCGCCGGGGCGGACGCCCTGCTCGCGATCCCAGGCGAAGAGCGACTTTCCCCGGTCGGTGAGCGGAGGTGTGCCCGGCAGGCCGTCTGCGTCGCGTGGAGGCGTGACAACATCGGCGCCTCCCGTGGCCCCAGGGATGACGATGGTCTGTGGATCGAAGGCGCGCGCGACGTGGTCGCAGGACGGACGTGACGGCGTGGCCAAGTGTGGCGGCGAGGAGGGGGCCGGCTGGTGTTGTCGCGGTGGGTGGTGAGTAGCTGCGACGACCTGCCGTTCCGGCGCGTTGTCGGACGGTGCCAGCCAGACAACTCCGCCGGCTACGGTCACCGCGCCCGCGACGGCCACAGCCCACGTCACCGGCAGCTTCAATGTCTTCGGCCTCTCCTCGCCCATGACTGTCCCGCGCGTGACGCTACCCGATGGGCGTCAGGTCCGGCCGCGGCTATCGACCAGTCGATGTCATCCGCGGCGAGGGGCGGTAGCTGATCACCATTCCGGTGCCCTGGCGGACCACAGCGAACCGATGGGGATGGTATACGGCGCTGCTCCCACTAGCGTGGGGCGATCGTGGGCGAACAGGAGTGACATGAGCGACGAGGTTATGGGCGATGGCACCGTACCCTCGGACGGCGAGCTGGAACGGCATCGCAGAGAGCTGACCGGCTACTGCTATCGGATGCTCGGCTCCCCCTTCGATGCAGAGGACGCGGTCCAGGAGACAATGCTTCGCGCCTGGCGGAGCCTCGACCGCTTCGATGAGGGCCGGGCCTCGATCCGGACCTGGCTGTACCAGATCGCCACCAACACCTGCCTCGACATGCTCAAAGGAGCGCGGCGGCGCGCCCGGGCAATCGATCTCGGCCCAGCCTCCGGCCCAGGGCCGGACATCGGCGTGCTCCTCCCCGACAAGGCGTGGGTGCAGCCGATGCCGGACAGCCGGATCCTGCCGACGGACGCCGACCCCGCCGAGTTGGCCGTCGCACGCGAGACGGTCAACCTGGCGTTCGTCGCTGCCCTCCAGCACCTGTCCGCGCGCCAGCGGGCCGTACTGATCCTGCGCGACGTGCTGTGCTGGCGGGCCGCTGAGGTGGCCGCGCTGCTCGGCGCGAGCACCGCCGCCATCAATAGCGCTCTCCAACGTGCCCGGGCGACGCTCGGAAACGCCAGGCTGTCCGCCGGCGAGCCGTACCGCCCGCTCGACGACGAGCAGCAGGCGCTGCTGGCCCGCTATGTCGAAGCCTTCGAGCGGTACGACGTCGAGGCGCTCGTGTCTCTGCTCCACGAGCAGGCCACAATGTCGATGCCGCCGTTCAAGTGGTGGCTGCGCGGTCGGAAGGACATCCGATACGCCCTGATCGCCTCGGCCGGCTCGTGCAAGGGCTCCCGTCTGGTCCCCACCGTGGCGAACGGCCTGCCGGCATTCGGCCACTACCTGCCCGACGACGGGGGAGCGCACCGGGCGTTCGCCCTCGTTGTCGTCGAAACGTCGCGGGGCCGGATCGCCGGACTGACCTCCTTCCTCGACGATCCCCGGTTGTTCGCTCTTTTCGATCTGCCACCGGCCCTGCGATGAGTTCCGGCGGCCCGCGTCGTATCACCTCTCGACAGCCGTCCGGCGCAGCGAGGACATGATCGAAGATGGCCGACTACGCAGAGGTCAACGGCGTGCGGACCTGGTACGCCGAGCGGGGGCAAGGAGAGCCGCTGGTGCTGCTGCACGGCGGCTTCAGCGACGCGAGGGACTTCGCGGGGAACCTCGATGTGCTGGCCGGGCCTTTCCGGATCTTCACGCCGGAGCGCCGCGGTCACGGGCACACCCCGGACGTGGAGGGGGCCATCACACTCGACGTGATGGCCGAGGATCTGATCGCCTTTCTCGACAAGGTCGTAGGTGGGCCGGCGCACATGGCCGGATACAGCGTCGGGGGGACCGTCGCGTTGCTGGTCGCCCTGCGCCGGCCCGACCTGGTCCGCAGGCTGGTGCTCATCAGCGCGGTCTTCCACACCTCCGGCTGGATCGTCACACCGTCGGCAGGAGGGGAGTGGCCGGAACAGGTCGTCGCGGCGTACGCCGAGGTCTCTCCGGACGGCCGCGATCACTTCCCGGTCGTTGTGGGGAAGATCGTGGAAGCGGCGGAGGCGCAGCCCCTCTCGCTGACCGAGGCGGACCTGGCCGGGGTTGGCGCCAGAACGCTGGTGATGACGGCCGACGCCGACATTGTTCACGTCGAGCACACGCTGGCGCTTTACCGGGCCCTGCGGGACTCGGAGCTGGCCGTCGTACCCGGCACCTCGCACGTCTTGCTGGGCGAGAAGCCGGAGCTGTGCGCGCAGCTGGTCGAGGCCTTCCTCACCGAGGACCGCCGACCCACGGTCAGGGCGGGTCACGCCGAGGGCGCGGCTCTGTTCGGCGAGGGTCACCGGTCAGATGGCATGGAGCTCGGGTGAGTGCGGCCACTCCGGCAGATCACCAGCGGGGGTTGGGTGGTGACCCGAACGGCCGGCTGCACGTCCGCGGCGTTGTGTTGCCGTCCGAAGAGGCCCAGGAGTTCTGGATCGAGGGTGGCAGGTTCACCCGTGAGCGGCTGCCTGGGGCGACGACGGTCGTGGATGGAGGATGGCTGCTTCCGGGGCTGGTCGACGCGCACACCCATCCTGGAGCCGAGCAGCCAGGCGATCCGCTCGACGCGGCGCTGCTGCGCCGGCATGGCAACGAGCACGTGTCGGCCGGCGTGACACTGCTCCGAGTGCCCGGTTCGGCCGATCGCCTGCCGGCCTGGTTCGGCACCGAACCGAACCAGCCACGCGTTGTCTCTGCGGGTCGCTGGCTGGCACTGCCCGGCATGTTTTATGACGGCTGGGCGAGAAGGGTCGATGAGGCACAGCTGGCCGACGCGGCGGTCGAGGAGAGTCAGGCATCCGGCGGCTGGTGCAAGGTCTACGCGGACTGGGTGGTCGACCAGCGGGGGCTGGACCGGCCGACGCTATCCGGGGAGCGGCTCACCGAGCTAACCCGGCGGGTTCACGCCGCGGGTGGTCGGGTAGCGGTGCACGCGCAGACAGCGCAGGGGGCCGACGCCGCAGTGGGGGCCGGGGTGGACAGCCTCGAGCATGGGCTCGGCATCGACGAAGCATCGTTGGAGCAGATGGCGCGGCAAAACACAGCGCTGGTGCCCACCTTCACCGTCTGGCTCACCTTTCACGACGTCGTCCGCGCCAGCCGCTCGCACCGCTTCCGTGAGTGGTTCCGCAGCACGTACGCCCGCCTCGAGCCGCTGGTCCGGGCGGCACACGAGGCCGGTGTGACGCTGCTGGCGGGGACCGACAGCTATGGAACCGCCGTGCTCCCGCACGGACGGGTGTCCGAAGAGGTGCGCCATCTTGCGGCGGCCGGCGTCCCGCCGGAGGCGGCGATCGGTGCGGCGTCGTGGACCGCACGATCCTTCCTCGGCCTGCCTGGTATCGAGCAGAATGCACCGGCTGACCTCGTCGCCTACGATTGCGACCCGCGCACCGACCTCGGGATCCTGCGCACCCCGACACGCGTCGTATTGCGCGGCCGCGTGATCCGCTGACCGCCCTGACGAGCCTTGCGCCTCGCGCGGTTGTGGATCACGATGGCACGGTGTTCGGGTGGCGACTGTTGGCTTGTGTTGGTGTCGCTAGCGTGCTGGCCGGCTGCGGTCCGAACGGTTCACCAGTCGCCTCGGGGTCTGCGGCTCCGTCTCGGCCAACCAGTGCGTCCCCATCGGCAGCCACAGAAGCGAAGAAGCGCGATTATCACCCGACGTTCGGCCCGGACACTGATCAAGTGGCTGACCTGAGTTGGGTCGACGCCCATCACGGATGGGCGCTGGTGGCCAGGCCCTGCGGACCGGACCACCGCCGCTGCGCGGTGGTGTACCGAACTACCAACGGTGGTGGACGGTGGCAGCGCGTGGCCGCGCCCGAGATTCGGGTGAACATGGACTCGGAGTTCGTCGGCGGCTGCGTGGAGAGCAAATCGTGCGTGTCGCGCCTGTGGTTCGCCGACCGTCGGATCGGCTACCTGTTCGGCCCTGGGTTGTTCATGACGACTGACGGGGGACGCTCGTGGACACGGCAACCCGGGCCGTTCGTCGAGTCGCTTGCAGGCTCGCCTACCCGGGTCTTCCGGCTCGCCTTCCCGGGGACCGGCTGTCCCGGGCCGTGTGACACGCGGCTGGAGGCCACTGTCCCTCGGCAATCCGACTGGACTGGGATCCGGCACCGTTTGCCGAAGCTTGGCGGGTACGGCGGGGAGGTCCTCGTCGCTAACAACAACGTGTACGTGATCTTCGTCGGACATCTCGCCGGTGGTGTCACGTCGCGTGCAGATATCGAGGTTTCCCATGACGCCGGCGTTTCCTGGTCGGTTGTGGACGATCCCTGTGGCACGTACCACGGAGCGGAAGTGGACACGGTCACCGCGGCCGCGGCGGGCGACGCCTTCGCCGTGTTGTGCGTAACCAAGGGTGGGGAGCTGGCCAGTTTCATCGTGGTGTCTGGCGACGGCGCGCGCAGTTTCGCCCCGCGGCACGTCACCCGACTGCGCCACGCGTCCGTCATCGGGGTCGGCAACAGCCACACTCTCGCGGTCGGGGGGCCATTCACGCGTGGGAGCGGTTGGGTGGATTACCGGCTCGACGTGACACGTGACGGCGGGCGGTCCTGGACCACAGTCGTCCGGGAGCGCGCCGAGGTTACCGAAGATCTCCTGGCTGGTGGACTCGACTTCCGAACAACGACCACGGCTTCCTGGGTCGGCTACCCATACCGCATCTGGCAGACGACTGACAGCTTGCGGCACTGGGCCGCGCAACCAGCCCCATAACCCGGGCGGACGGTTATCGACCCGATCCTGAGCAACTATGGCGAGCGTCTGGCCAAGCGCGACGCCGCGCGATCGAAGCCAGCCGAGGGCAGCCCTCACTCCGACTCGCACCGGCACGGTCACGCCGTGATGGCGGTTGCGGCGACGACTTCGCTGTGGTCCACGAAGTCCTCGGCGGCCAAGCGCTCGAGCCGGGACGTCACACGGCGAAGGAATTGGGCCCGGTGGGTGGGATCCAGACCTGCGAGGCGCCTGCCCGCCACGCCCAGGGCAGCGTGTCGCGCGACGAACTCCTCGCGGCTCGGGCGGTGCGACCAGGGAACGACTTCGGCCGTGATCTGTTCGTACCCGGCGTCGTCTAGTAGCGATCGCAGCTTGGCCGGGGTGTCCATGAGTTCATGCTGGGCGATGAACGGGCGGGCCGGCGGGGCACCATGCTGATCGAGTTCGTCGTTCCAGATGTCCACTGCGGGAACGGTCGCGTCCTTTCCCCAGGTTGTCAGGCCGATCGCCCCGCCGGCGCGCAGCACGCGCCGGACTTCGTGCAGCGCCGCACTCGGTTGGGGGACGTGGAACAGCATGAACGCCATCACGACCACGTCGTATGAGCCGGCGGCAAACGGCAGCTGCCCCGCATCGGCGACGATGCGGGGGTAACCCATCGATGCCCGGCGCAGCATGCCCTCGGCCCGATCGCCAGCAACGATGCGCGCCGATGGCGCGGCACCTCGAAGAGAGGACAACAGGGTGCCGACGCCGGCTCCCAGATCGAGAACTCGACCAGCCGTGTGAAGCGGCAACCGGTTGAGCAATTGGACCGCCGCTGGGTGCAGCGCGGCTGCCCACCGCTGCTCGTACGCCTCGGCATTCGAGGAGTAGTAGGCGGTCAGCGCATCCACTGGGCTGACGCGGGATGGCGTCATGGTCGTCGCCCCGACCGATCCTTGCCGGCGGCCGGGGATGGCCCGGCATTGTCCGCGGTGATGTAGCGATCGCTGGCGGCAGCCGGCTTCAAGCTGCCGAGAGTCGCCTCACCGCACCGGCCGAGCCTGGAGGCCGAATCGTGATCGACGACCCAGTCGACGTCCTGCTTGCCGTCGATGTCAGCCTGAGAACTGAAGATCGCCCGGTTGGATTGCGACAGATCGGTCACGACGCTGAGCCTAAAGTCCTTGGCTGTCCCACAAACGGCTGCGACCTGCTCCTAGCTCTGGCGGTCGGCCCATTAGTACGTTGATCGAAATTAACCAGTGAGCCGTGCATGTGATCGACTGGGAGATGTCAGGTCGAAGATCTATCAGAGAAACTCGCCAACCCTGTGCGCGTGGCGCCGGATCAAGGTTAAATGGGCACCCATCCGCCTCGTTCATCAGCAATATGGAGGAGGTGAACGTGGTTCTGCCGAACTTCCTCCACATTGGGCCGCCCAAGGCGGGCTCCTCTTGGCTGCACGAAGTCCTTGCTCGCCACCCAAACATCTTCATGACCGAGGCGAAGGAACTCTACTTCTTCGATCGCTACTTCGATCGTGGGCTCCCGTGGTACGAGGCCCAGTTCAACAATGCGGGTCCCGAGCACAACGTCGTCGGCGAGGTGTGCCCGCTCTACCTGAGTTCTCGAGAGGCGCCTCAACGCATCCGCTCCTCCCTCGGGGACAAGGTGCGGCTGATGGTTACCCTGCGAGATCCGGTCGACCGCGCTTTTTCCCACTACCTTTACCTAAGAAAGCGGGGACCCGCGCCGAACAGTTTCCGGGACGCCTTGGAACGCTGGCCGGGGCTCATCTACTTGGGTAGGTATGCGACACAGTTGCGGCGCTATCTCCGTCACTTCGATCAGAACCTGATCTACGTCGGACTTTTCGACGACCTGCGGCGCGATCCCCAGGACTTCCTCGACCGAGTGCTGGCCTGGCTTGGGGCGCCGCCGCTGACGCTCGGCTCGACGCAACGAGCCCCCAAGCTACCGGCGAGCCGACCCCGGTCGGTTCAGGTCGCCCACGCCGTCCAAAGCTCCGCAAAATGGGCCCGCGAGCATGACCATGCGAGGCTGGTTGGACGCCTCAAACGCTCGACGATCGTCCAACGGTTCCTCTACGCGCCTCTCGGCGAGGCTCGCCCAGCCGTCAGCGAGGACGATGCGGCCTATATCCGTAAGCAGTTGAGCTCCGAGATCACCGCACTCGAAGAGATGCTGGGCCGCGCGCTACGCCAGGAGTGGCGCTGGGAGGCTGCACGCCACCGCTAGACGCGGGGACTACTGCGAGGCCGCCGTACGCCTGAGTCGGCCGAAGTCGCGTTAGTTGCAGAGTGTGCCCAGCTTCGGTTATGCAACCGGCGCCGTCCTTCGTAACGACCAGTGAGTGGCTCTGTCCGATCAGCGACCTAGGACCTGCGCCGGCCCTACTTATGTACCTAGACAGTTACGTAACCAGTCGGGTACATTCCTCACATGGACGCGGTGTTGCATGCGTTGGCGGATGGCAGCCGCCGGACGGTACTGGAGGCCCTGCAGCAGGGTGAGGCCACGGTCAGCGAGTTGGCCGAGCTGCTGCCGATTGCTCGTCCGGGGGTCTCTCGACACTTGCGGGTGCTGCGTGAGGCCGGGCTGGTCGAGCTGCGCCGGGAGGCGCAGTGGCGGGTGTACCGGCTCCGGCCGGAACCGTTGGCCGAGGTCGACGAATGGCTGGGACGCTATCGGTCGCTGTGGGAGCAGCGACTGGATGCACTGCACACCGAGGTAGCCCGAGGGAAGAGACAGCGAAGGAGCAGGACATGACGTCTCAACGCGCGGAGACCGGCACCGTTGTGGGATCGCTGCGGGCCGAGGACGGCAAGGCGGTCGTCCGGATGGTAGATCATTTCGACACCGGCGTGGCAGACCTGTGGTCGGCGCTGACCGATCCGCAACGGTTGGCCCGCTGGGTCGCGCAGGTCGACGGCGAGCTTCGGCTGGGCGGCGAGTTCGTTGCCAGGTTCACCAGCGGTTGGGAAGGCCCCGGGCGGGTTGATGTGTGCCAGCCGCCACGCCGGCTCCTGGTCACTCTGTCGCCCGGGCAGGACGACCAGACCGTCATCGAGGCCGAGATCTTTCCCGAGGGCGACCGCCGGACCCGGCTGGTGCTCGAGGAGCGCGGGCTGCCGCTGACCGAGGCGGCCGGGCACGGCGCCGGCTGGCAGGCGCACATCGAGGACCTCGCCGCGCACCTGGCCGGCCGCGCGACCGCGGACTGGCGGACCCGATGGACCGAACTGACCCCGGCGTACCGTGACAGGCAGCACCGTCTCGGATGAGGCAAGCGGTCTCCCAGAAGCAAAGGAGGCGTCGCCTATGACGAGGTATGTGATCGGTCCGGATGTGGCTCTCCGCCTGGCGCACGACGAGGCCGTGATCCCCGCCGAGCACCAGCTCCTGGCTCCGACACTGCTTCGCTCGCAGCTGCTGTCGCTCCTCTACCAGGCAGTGCGCCAAGGTGAGATGACCAAGGGGGACGCCGATCGCCAGCTCAACTATGTGCGCTCGCTACGCGTTCGACTGCTCGGAGATCGTGTCCTCCAGAACGTCGCCTGGAGGCTCGCCGACCAGCTCGGGTGGCCCGACACACTGGACGCGGAGTACGTCGCACTGACGCAGCTCCAAGCCGACGCGTTCATCACACTCGACGTGAAGCTCGCCAACGCTGTGAAGGGCCTGGTGGTGATCGCGCCCGTCGAAGCACTGGCCTGATCGAATAGTCTTTTGCGAATCGGCCCCACCAACGCGCGAATCTGCCGCGCTGCGAGTGGCGGCGGTGGCGGCGCGCCAGGTCGGGCGACTCATCCGATCGAGTCAATCCGGCGATTCATTTACTGAAGCATGGCGCGGACCGGCTCGGCTCCCGGAGTACCTTCGGGCCAGGGCAGTATGGTCAGCGCCGGCCATTGCCGTCGCCACCGGCTGGTCTTCGTCTCGTAGACGGAGCGCGGGGCCAGTGCCGGGTTCGGACGGACGACCAGGTTGAACACATCCGAGAGCCCGTGTGGCGCATAGACGCGCCAGTGGCTGCCGGCTTCGACGCGGACGCCCACACAGCATGTCGTGGCCTCGAAGGAGTCGATGCCTGCCTCGGTAGAGGCGTGCGGCGGGCAGGGCACACCGAACTTGCCCTCGTACCACAGGTGCACCCGGGCCTGGTTGCGGATCTCCACCGGAAGCGGGACGTCGGCGAACATCGTCCGGCCGGTCTGGATCGCCGCGTCCTCCGCTTGCCACGACAGATCGGAGTCGTCGAAGTAGGCAAGGTCGTAGTCCTTGATGCCTTCGGCCGGCGGCTGGTCGGTGACCACATTCCACACCGTTTGCACAATCGCCCCCGCAACGACATACCAGTTCGGTAAGTTCAAGGTCCCGGCCCGGGCGAGGATCTCGACGAGCATCGAGTTGCGGCTCAGCACTTCGCGCAATGCGTCCAGCTGCTCATCGAGCGGCAGGCGTCCCATCCCCATGGCGTTGTTCATGGTTCGAAGCTAGCGAGCAAAGTGGTTCCCATCGCGCCCAGACGATGCAAGGCCAACGCATGGCCGAGGTCTCGATCAGGTAGCGGCCCGGTTAGTAGGCCCGTGATATGAGACAGACAAGGTCGGGGTCGTCCAAACCGTCGGGGAGGCTGCCGTCGGGGTGCTGGATGCACCGAACGCTCAGTGCCTGCTCGGCGAGCCAGGCCTCGCTTTCCTCGCCCACCAATCGCCAGGGGAGACGAGCGAACCCGGTCGTGCCCGCCTCCGCGGCCTCACCGAGCGAGGCGACATCCACGGTACGCGTGTCGCGGTCGGCCAGCGTGTCCTCGTACATCCGGCGCTGTATGTCGTCTAGCAGGCCGGCGACGAAGGCGCCGAGCTGAGGCACCGGCACCCGCTGCTTGCTTGATGTATCTCGCCGCGCGACCGTCAGCTGTCCTTCCGCGAGATCGCGCGGTCCGACCTCGACTCGTGCCGGAACCCCCTTGAGCTCCCAGTCGGTGACGCGCCGGCCGAAGGATCGATGCGGCGCCGCGTCCACCACGCACCGCACTCCCGCGGCGCGGAGTTCGGTCGCGACGGTGTCAGCACGCGCCACCAGCTCGGATTCGTCCCGCACCGGAAGCACGACCACCTGGATCGGCGCGAGCCGAGGCGGTACCTGCAGGCCGGCGTCGTCGCCATGACACATGATCAATCCACCGATCATCCGGGTCGACGAACCCCAGGAGGTGGTCCAGGCGAGGTGCGACTGGCCGTCGGTGGCCAGGTACGAGATCTCGAACGCTCGCGCGAAGTTCTGGCCGAGTTCGTGACTGGTCGCCATCTGCAGCGCCTTGCCGTCCCTCGTCATCGCCTCGCAGGTCAGCGTGTTGACCGCGCCGGCAAACCGCTCCCGGGCGGTCTTGACACCAACGAAGATCGGGATAGCGAGGACATCGACCATGAACGCCTGATAGACCTCGAGGTGGATCCGGCGCGCGTACGCCGTCGCCTCCGCACGGGTGGCGTGTGCCGTGTGACCCTCCTGCCACAGGAACTCACTGGTGCGGAGAAACAGCCGCGGGCGCAGCTCCCAGCGCACGACATTCCCCCACTGGTTTAGCAGCAGCGGCAGATCCCGATAGCTTTGCACCCACTTGGCCATGTACTCGCCGATCACCGTCTCGCTGGTCGGCCGAACCACTATCGGTTCGTCGAGCTCCTTGCCGCCGCCATAGGTGACGATGGCGAGTTCGGGGCTGAACCCCTCGACGTGTTCGGCCTCGCGACGGAGGTAGCTCTCCGGGATGAACAGCGGGAAGTATGCGTTGACCGCACCGGTCACCTTGATCCGCTGGTCCACCTCGCTCTGCATCCGCTCCCAGATCGCATAGGCGTAGGGCCGGATAACCATCGTTCCACGGACCGGACCATTCTCGGCGAGCTCCGCTTTCGCCAGCACATCCTGGTACCAGCGCGGAAAATCCGAACCCTGCGACGCCAACACCGACATGGCTGCGGAGCGTACTCCCGCCGCAGGGGCGGTGCCTTAATCGTCGTAGCAACGCTGCGACGGTCATGTAGGCCGACACTCGGTGATCGAGATGATGGATCACCGGCGGCATCAGCGCCTGCCGGTCTTGCGAAAGCGCGGAGGCGGAGGCGGCGAACCGCGCAAGGCGATCACCGTCACCGCAGGGGCGCGGGAGCCTCGTCGCCTCTATCGTCCAGGTGGGCGCGTGGAGCGTGTACTAGATCGCGTCAGCTCCCGTCTTCAACGCGGAGGTTGGGTGGTGGCTTCGGCCACAGACAGACATGGAAGATGCGGAGTACGTGCCGGTGCGCGCCCGCAATGCGGAGGCTGCGCCCGTCGATAGCTAGCAAGCCCGCATGGTCGATCAGCTGGCGCACGCAGCCGACGTCGATGAACTCGAGCTCGCTGAGATCAACGAGAACGTCGCCTACGCCCGGCTCGGTACGTCGCAATGCCTGTTCGATGGTGCCACGATGCGATAGATCTGCTTGACCGCTAAGGCGAAGGACGAGTGGCCTCTCGAACAGGAGGATGCGCAGCATCCGATCCTCGTAGAGGGTGACACCATCGCCTTTGGCAACCGGAGCGCGGGGGTCGTGCCTGATATGGCCGGTCTCCACGTCGTGCAGTTCAGTGCTGATCGACAGCGGCCGATCGGGGTCACGCCCTTCGGTCACGAGGCCCGCCTCCTTCGAGAGGATAAAGCGGCTGCTCGACTTGCAGGCGCTTCAGCCTGTGTCCGCCCGAGCCTGACGCCTGTATGTCGACAACTGCATAGCCTTTGGCGAACTAATGGCTAGATTATGCGCGTATCCCCGCCTAGTCAACGGCGATTGGCCAAGAAGTGAGTAGATCATAGCCGAGCGCTATGATCCATACATGGGTGTTGGCGAATCTCGAGGTGGGGCTGTTTACAGCATCGGCGCGGTCTCGAAGATGCTCGGGGTCCCTACGGCGACGCTGCGCACGTGGCAGGAGCGGTACGCCGTTGTTGTGCCGAAGCGCAGCGCGGGCGGTCACCGGCTCTACAGTCGAGACCAGGTGGAACAGCTGCGGTTCTTGGTCGATCAGGTCGCGGCCGGGCTGTCTCCGGCGGACGGGCACCGCCTCCTTCAGGAGCGGCTCGCCGCCGGTCTGGCCATGCCCTCCCCGTCAAACTCGGGTCCCACGAACGTGCTCATACTGCTGGCCGAACCCAATCCATTCGCCGCGGAGTTCGTTGAGTACTTCCTTCGCACCGAGGGCTACGCCGTCGCGCTCGCGCTGACCGCGGAGGACGCACTCTCCAAGACCGTCGAGAACCGCCCGAATCTGGCCGTGATCGATCTGCTGATCTCCGGCGGACGTGGGTTGGAGTTGTGCCAGCAGCTGTCCGACCGTGACGGCGTACCAGTCCTGGCTATTTCGACCCTTGACACCCGCGACCATGCCATGGCGGCCGGAGCGTCGGCGTTTCTGCTCAAGCCGATCGAGCCGCTTCAGCTGGTGTCGGCCGTCCAGGATCTCCTCGGCCAGAGTGCATTCCTCCGTGAGCACCGGGAAGAGATCACCAGATGACCGACTGGATCTCCACCGGAACGGCCCGGCTCGACTCCGTCCTGGGCGGCGGTCTTCCCCGCAATGCCATCACCCTGGTGGTCGGCCTACCTGGGTCGGGGAAGACGATCCTCGCGCAACAGTGCGTGTACGCCAACGCCCGGGCCGAACGGCCCGCGATCTACTTCTCCACGGTTTCTGAACCGCTCGAGAAGGTGCTTCGGTTTGGGCAGACTCTCTCGTTCTTCGACCCGCCCGCCGTCGGCAGCCGGGTAGTTTACGACGAACTCGGCCCGGTGCTCGGCGACCGAGGGCTAGCTGGGGTGCTGGACCGGGTTCGGGAGCTCATTCAGGAGCGCCAGCCCGGCATCATCGTCATTGACAGCTTCAAGGCCCTCCGCCCATATGCGGGCGACGATGGCCAGTTCCGGCAGTTTCTGCATGCGCTGACTGGCATGGTCACCGCATTCCCGGTTACCTCGCTCTGGGTGGGCGAATACGAATCGAGCGAGATCGCCGTCGCCCCCGAGTTCGCGGTGGTCGATGCGATCCTCGCCCTCGGCGGCAGTCAGACCGCGGAACGCAGCACCCGCATGCTGCAGGTCCTTAAGCTTCGCGGGAGCGACTTCCTCTCCGGGAGCCACTCCTACCGGCTCTCGGCAGACGGCATCGCGGCGTACCCGCGCCTCGCTGACCCGGCAAGCGAGGCGACCTACAACCTCGGCCGCGAACGGGGCTCTTCGGGCATCAAGGCGCTCGATGACATGCTCGCCGACGGCTACTGGCCGGGCGCATCGACGCTCATCGCCGGTCCCACAGGTGCTGGGAAGACTCTGATGGGCCTGCACTTCGTGTTCTCCGCCGCCCGCCAGGGTGATCACGGCCTAATCGCCACACTTCAGGAGAACCCGACCCAACTCGAGCGCATCGTTAACTCCTTCGGCTGGTCATTGCGTGACGACAATGTGACGCTGATGTATCGCAGCCCGGTCGACCTGTACGTCGACGAGTGGGTGTACGACCTGCTCGATACCGTTGAGGCCGTCGGCGCGAACCGGATCTTCGTGGATAGTCTTGGCGACCTGCAGGCGGCCTCGCCCGACTCCTTGCGCTTTCGCGAGTACATCTACTCGCTGTTGCACCGATGTTCTCGCCAGGGCGTGAGCGTCATGATGACCTATGAGATCCCCGAGCTGTACGGCGTTACCAGGCTGACCGAGTACGGTGCTCCACACCTGGTCGACAATGTGGTGCTCCTGCAGTACAAGGGCTTCGACGCCACCAGCATTACGCGCGCCCTTACCGTACTCAAGACCCGAGCCAGCGCCCATGACCCGCGTACGCAGGAATTTGACATCACCCCGAAAGGCATCACACTGAACGGCGCGGCCAAGACCTGAAGTCCGTTGGCAACGAGGTCAGCTGGCGAAGCGGATGCTGTGGCCGCAATCGACGGCGACGACGGCGCCTGTTATCGCGCTGGCGAGGTCGGACGCGAGGAATGCGACGACCGCGGCGACCTCGGCGGGCTCGGCAATCCGGCCGAGCGGGTGCTGGGCGAGAACGGCCCGCTCGGCGGCGGCGGGGTCGGGCTGCTGTCCAAGCCACTCCTCGACGAGGTGGGTACGGGTGAAGCCGGGCGCGACGGCGTTGACGCGAATGTTCGCCGGTCCGTAGTCGAGCGCGAGGCTGCGGGTCAGCCCCTCCAGCCCCGCTTTCGCGGCGGCGTAGGGGAACATCCCAGGGCTCGTGAGCCGGGCGTGGATCGATGTGATGTTGACGATTGCGCCGGAACCGTTGGCCACCATGTGCGGCAGCACATGCTTTGCGGTCAGCCAGCTCGCCCGGAGGTCGACGGCGAAGAAGTCCTCCCAGTCCGCCTCGGTCATGTCGGTGGCATCGAAGTAGGCGTTCACACCGGCGTTGTTGACGAGCACGTCTATCGTCCCGAAGGTGTCCAGGCAGGCGCCGACGGCGCGGGCCACATCGGGCTCCCGGCGTACGTCCGCTTGCACGAATGACGCTTCCCCGCCGCGTCCAGCGAGATCCTCGGCGACTCCGGCGCCTGCCTCAATGATGTCCACCACGGCGACCCGGCCGCCCTCCTCGACCACA
Source organism: Actinomycetota bacterium (assembly GCA_046725875.1). Lineage (GTDB taxonomy): Bacteria > Actinomycetota > Actinomycetes > JAKEEW01 > JAKEEW01 > JBKOZJ01. Next base: position 9,520 of record JBKOZJ010000062.1, on the reverse strand, counting down.
CGCTCGGCGATAGCGCGCCCGATGCCACGGGCGGCGCCCGTGACCAGCACGATCTTGTCCTTCAGGAGCATCGGAGTCTCATCCCTTCGCCGGTGGTCCAGGTGGGTGGGTCATCGGAGGCTGCCGAAGGTCAGGCCCCCGCGCCAGTAGCGCTGGAGGAAGAGGAAGGCGATCACGATGGGTACGGTCGCGAGCAGGGCTCCGGTGACGACGATGCTGAAGAGCACGTTCGCGCCACCGCCGGCGCTTGCCTGGGCGTTCCAGCTAGCCAGACCGACCGTGACCGGGTAGTACTGCGGATCACTCAGCACGACCAGCGGCAGGAAGTAGTTGTTCCAGGTGGCGACGAACTGGAACAGCAGCACGGTGACGAAGCCGGGTGCGAGGATGCGGAAGGCCACCTGGCCGAAGATCCGTGCCTCACCTGCGCCGTCGACCCGCGCCGCGTCCAGCAGCTCGTCAGGTACCGACTGCTCCGCGTACACCCGCATGAGGTAGAGCCCGAACGGGCTGAGCATCGAGGGCAGGATCACGGCAAGTGGCGTGTCGGTGAGGTTGACCTCGCTGAGCAGCAGGTACGTCGGGATGACCAGCGCGGTGCTCGGCACCATGATCGAGCCGAGGATGAGCGCGAAGAGCGCGTTCCGGCCGCGGAAGCGGAACTTGGCGAAGGTGTAGCCGCCGATGCTCGCGATGAGCGCGGCGCCCACCGCGGAGACGACCGAATAGTAGGCAGTGTTCGCGAGCCACCTGACGTAGACGCCATCGCCGTAGGTGAAGACATCCTTGACGTTTTCGACGAGGTTGAAATCGGACGTGAACCACAGCCCGAAGCTGGACAGCAGATCCTCATTGCTCTTGGTCGCGGCCACCACAAGCCAGAACAGCGGGAGGAAGAAGTAGCCAAGGAGGACGACGAAGACCAGGGTGGTCAGGGAACGGCCGCCCGCTCGGGTCCGTGGTTGGGGAGAGGCCTGCTCGGCGAGCGCGGTCACGATCGCCTCCTCCGGGGCAGCGGACCAGCCTCGCGACTGCGGCGTGACACCAACCACATGAAGAGGTATGAGCCGGCGAACACCACGGCCCCGAGCACGAACGACATCGCCGCCGAGTAGTTGAACTGCTGGTTGCGGAACGCGAGCGAGTACGCATACAGGTTCGGCGTGTAGCTGGACCCGATGACCTCCGGAGCGACGCTCCTCATGATCTGTGGTTCGTTGAAGAGCTGCAGCGTTCCGATAATGGAGAACACTGTGGTCAGAACGAGCGCGGGGGCGATCAGTGGAACCTTTACCCACCGGGCTATCTGCCGGCCCGACGCGCCATCGATGGCCGCCGCCTCGTACAGCTCACGCGGTACCGCTTGCAATGCCGCGTACATGATGATCATGTTGTATCCGACGTACTCCCAGGTCACGATGTTGGCGATCGACGCGAGCATCCACCGCGGGGTAAGAAAGCCTGGTGCAGTAACGCCGAGGTAGTCGGCGAGCTGCGCGAACGGCCCGAACGTGCCACCGTACAGATAGCCCCACATCAGCGCGGCCACGACGCTTGGCACGGCGTACGGGAGAAAGAATCCGAGCCGGAACAGCCGCCGCAACCGGACCGTGCCGGCGTCTAGCACAAGCGCCAGGACCAGCGCGAGGCCGAGCATCACCGGTATCTGGATGGCGCCGAACAGCGCCATCCGGCGGATCCCGGACCACAGGGCCGGGTCGTCGACCGCGCGCCGGAAGTTATCGAGGCCGACGAAGACCTCACCGCCGACCAGCCGGTCGGCGTAAAGGCTCAACTTAAGCGCGTAGAGCAGCGGGACGAACAGGAAGAGTACGAACAGTGCGAGGAACGGGGTGAGGAAGACATACGGCGTGAGTTGCCGCCGGATTGCCCAGGCCCGACGGCCCGGCCGACGGGCGGGACGAGCGGTCCGTGGCGGCTCCGCCACCGGCCTACCGGCTTTGACGAGCGCGACAGCCGGTGGTGGAGTCGCCGGGTCGGCGTCGGCAGCGGCGGTCTGCCGAGAGCCCCGTCCTCCGCGCCTGGAGGAGGTGGCCGACACCGAGCCGAGCTTGGGTCGTTGCATGGGCTACTGGACGGTGAAGCCTTGCGACTTCGCGTACTCGGTCGTCTTGGACTGCACGGCCCGCATGGCGTCGACAAGGCTCTGCTTGCCGCTCACCGCCTTTCCGAACTCGTCGTTCATCGCCGAGTAGACGAAGTCCTGGAACGGGCTCCACTGGAAGCCGGTGTCCACTTGGCTCGCCGCTTCGACGAAGGTCTTGTTGACCGCCTGTCCGCCGTAGAAGTCGAAGGTCTGGTTTACGAACTCCGGGCTGTTGAGCAGGTTATTCAAGACCGGGAAGAGGAACTGTTTGGTCGTGTAGAGCTTCGTCGCCGCAGGGTCGTGCATCATCCAGATGGCGAGCTCCGCCGCCTCCTCGGGGTGCTTGCTCTGCTTGGTTACGGCGAGCGTCGATCCGCCCCAGTTGGCGGTCACCGCGCTGCCGGCCGTCCACTGCGGCATCGGGGCGGCGCGCCACTTACCCGAGGTGCTCTTCGCCGATCCGGACAGGAACAGCGGCCCCCAGGCGGCGGTGACCCAGGCCGCGTACCTGCCCACGTTGAGGCCGCGGTACCACTCGTCGGTGAAGTCCGGATCGGTGCTCACCACACCTTCCTTGATGAGCCCATCCCAATACTGCATCGCCGACAGTGCGGGCGGGTCGTCCAGATGCACGCTGACCGTCTCCTCGTCCGAGATCTGGAAGGGCCGCGAGCCCGCCTGCCAGGCAAGCGCGGTGATGACGCCGCCCTCGTTCGGCGGGAAGTTGGTCAAGTAGACCTTTGGGTTCGCCTGGTGCAGTTTCCTGGCCGCGGCGGCGAACTCCTCCCAGGTCGTCGGCACCTCGATCCCGTACTTCTTGAATAGGTCCTCGCGGTAGAGCAAGCCCATCGGTCCGGAGTCCCATGGGACGGCGTAGACGGCGTCGCCGTCGGACACTTGCGCCCACGCCCAGTCGACGTAGTCCTCCTTGATGTCGTTGGCGCCGTACTTCGAGATGTCGATCAGGTCGCCGGTGATCCGGAAGGACGGCAGGAACTGGAACTCCATCTGCGTGACGTCGGGCGCGCCCGACCCGGCGGTGAATGCCGTCCGCAGCTTGGTGTACTCGTCCGCGCCCTGCCCGGCGTTGACCAGCTTGACCTTGATATTTGAATGGGCCTTTTCGAACATGTTGACCTGCTGCTGCAAGTCGGGGACCCACGACCACAAGGTGAGGGTGACCGGCGCGGCGCGCTCCGCCGAGTCGTCATCACCGCCAGCGCACGCCGCGAGCGGCAACGTCGCCGCCAGGGCGATCCCGAGGGAAATCCGCCAGCGCCGCCGGCGGCCGAAGCTACCCATGGTATTCATTCCGTTCTCCCATCCTGAGGACTTGCGTCGCCCGGGGGGTCTGGAGGTCCTCCCCGGGGAGGCACTTGAGTACGCGGACGTCCCAGGCACCGAGCGCAAGCGGGCCACCGGCAGGCAGCTCCGTGCCGGAGTGGAGGTCGAGGACATCGGCTGGAGCCGGTATCGACGCCTCGTGCCATGACCAGTTGCCGACGAACCACAGCCGGTCGCCGGCGGCCGTGCGTGCCTTGCTCACCCGTACTGTCTCTGGGTGGCTCGGCCCGTTCAGGTTCAGCCCGGATACACCGGCGATCCACTCGCCGAGCGCCCGGGCGAGCGCTTGGTCCGGGAGCATCCCGATGTACGTGACCCGACCAGCACCGTGGGGCCGGGTACACGCGGCGGGGAATCGCACCAGGTGCGGATGGTCGTACTGGAGCAGCGGTTCGGCGTCCTCCAGAACAAGGCCGTCCGCCCACGCCGTCGCCGCCGCTCTCGGCGGCACCTGCAACCGGGCCCCGGGCGCAGCCAGGACCGCAACCGGAGCGGTAAGAGTGGAGAACTCCTGGTAGCTGGCGCCGACCGCCTCCCGCAGCGGCCCCGGCGCCCGCTGCCACCGTGCTCGGCCGTGTTCGTCCGCGTAGCCGCTGCGGAACGTCAGGACAAGGTGCCCGCCGCTGCGGGCGTAGTCGGTAAGCCTGGCGAGAAGCTCGTCCGCCGCGACATACAGGGCAGGCACTACCAGGATCGGAGGCATGTCGCGGCTGGTTGTCAGCTGGGCCGGATGCTTGATCGACACATCCAGTCCGGCGTCGAAGAGCATCCGGTAGAAGGCGTTCACGATCCGCTCGTACGACCGCACGTCCGGCACCCGCGAGCCGGGCAGCGCGAGCGGTGGCTGGAACTCGAAGGACCACTTGCTGTCGACCGAGTAGAGAAGCCCGGAATCATGCTCTGGCACAAGACCGGCGAGGGTCGTCCCAAGTTCTTGGAGCTCCGCTCCGATCCGCGCAATCTCGGCGAAGACCCGGCTTGGCTCGAGGTCGTGGCCGAGCACGCCGCCCCAATACATCTCGTGTCCGTAGTGAAGGGTGTGCCAGTGCCAGTACTCGATCGCCCGTGCGCCTCGGGCGATGAGCGAGTACGCCGCCAGTCGCAGCTGGCCGTCGTATGGCGGGAAGTTGGTGTGCGGTCCGCCGATCGGGCCGGCGTTCGTCTCGCTGACGAGGAAGCCATCCCGGGTCGAGCTGTTGGCGAGGTCCGCGGAGAGGAAGAGGGTCCACGGCCCGCCGTCGGTGTCGCCCATCCATTCCGGCGCGCTAAGGGCTGCCCGGGGTGGAGCATTCCACGCCGGGCTTATCTGCGCGTCCTCTGCACTCGCGACCCTCAGCCCGTCCTGCGTGGGGTAGTAGACATTCTCCGCGGTGACATCGACGACTCGACCGATGGCCTCCCGGTCCGTCGCCGACATGCCGTGACCGCCGGCGATGCAGGTCGTCACGAACTGATCGGGCCTGGCGTACTCCCTCACGATCTGGGCCTGCCAAGCGAGGAACTCGGTGACCAGGTCGGCCTGGAAGCGACGCCACGCGAGCGCATAGCCGGGGCTGGTGTTCCCATCCGGCGGCCAAAGGTCGTGCCATGTCTCCAGCCGGTGCGACCAGTAGGTGAGCCCCCACAGCTCGTTCAGTCTCTCCACCGACCCGTGCGCCTCTCGCAACCGATCGGTGAACAGCTCGAGGACGCCGCGGTTGTGGAGGAGCTCGATGCCGGTCTCGTTGTCGACCTGGTACCCGATGACGGCAGGGTGGTCGGCAAAGTGCCCGATGACCGCGCGAATGACGCGCCCGGCGTGGAACCGGTAGGCGGGGTGGGTGAAGTCGACGTTCTGACGTCCTCCGTAGGGGATTGGCTCCCCGCCGATGCGGACCGCCATGATCTCCGGATGCTTGCGCCACAGCCAGGGCGGGATCGCATAGGTCGGCGTGCCGAGGACGACTCCGATGCCGGCCGTGTCGAGCGCGTCGAGCACCTTCTCCATCCAGCCGAGCTCGAACCGCCCGTCTGCCGGCTCCCAGCTGGACCAGGTCGACTCGCCGACCCGCACCCAGGTGAAGCCCGCCTTCTGCATGAGCGCGATGTCCCGATCCAGCCGCTCGTAGGGCTGGTATTCCGGGTAGTACGCGGCCCCGAAGCGCATCAGCCGCTCGATCCGGGTGCGGTCCCGCGCGTTTCCCAGCCGTCCCGGAAGAGCTCGATCCGGGCACCAGTGCGGGGATGCGCGAGGCAGGCGTCGCGGTTGAGCCGGAGGCCGAGGCCAGGCCGGTCGGGCACCGCGAGGCAGCCGTCCGCGGGGTCGACCGTTGGCGCCGCATCGACCAGATCGGCGAGCCACGGGTCGGCGAAGTCGTTGAAGTGCTCGAGGATCTTGTAGTTCGGCGTCGAAGCGGCGAAATGGAGGTTGGCGGCCGTCGCCACCGGACCGGCAACGTTGTGCGGTGCCATCAGCGCTAGATATGCGTCCGCCCAGCCGGCCAGTCGCTTCATCGCGAGGAAGCCGCCGATGTGGGTCAGGTCGGCTTGCACCACGTCGACGAGCCCGCGTTCGAACAGCTCGCGGAACTCTGGAACAGCATGAACGCGCTCGCCGGTCGCGATCGGGATCCGGGTCGCTGCTCGTACGGATGCGAGCATCGCGGGGTTCTCCGGTGGGATCGGCTCCTCGATCCACTCCGGGTCGAACGGCTCGAGCAGCGCCGCCACCCGCACCGCCTCGCTAGGCGTGAACCGGCCGTGCATCTCGATCATGACCGCGACGTCAGGTCCGACGGCCTCGCGGACCGCCGCGACGATCGCCGCCGAGCGGCGCCGCTCGCTGCTCGTGAGCTCGGCGCTCGCCGCGCCGAACGGGTCCAGCTTCAATGCGCGGTAGCCGCGGGCCACCACCGCGCCGGCGCGCTCGGCCATTCGGACCGGGTCGCGTCCGGTGCTGTACCAGCCGTTGGCATATGCGGGCACCCGATCGCGGAACTTCCCGCCGAGCAGTCGCCAGACTGGCGCGCCGAGGGATTGCCCGACCAGGTCCCAGCACGCCATGTCGAACAGCGCAAGCGTGGACTGGGCGACTTCACCGGGCCGCCCGTACTCGGCGCGCTGAATGTTCCAGGCGAGCCGCTCGACATCCGACGGGTCGGTCCCGATGACGTAGCGAGGTGCGAGCTCGGCGACGCAGGCGAGCAGGGTGTCGGTCTTGTTCACCATCCTGACCTCACCGATGCCGGTGAGGCTCTCATCGGTGAACAGCTCGAGGAACGTCAGCTCCCGCCACGGCGCACCGACGACGGTCAGACGGAAGTCAGTGATCTTCACTAGCCGGTCACCTCCGCTCAGGGATGCCGCTTTACGACTGGTAGCGGGCTGAGAATCTGACAAACCAGGCGGCGCCGATTGCCGCTATCGGACCTGAAGCGGCCCCGGAGGGCGTAAGGCTGTGCTGGGAGTCGGGCGATTGGATCGCGGACCGCGTAGCTATCCGCCGGATGCCGGTCGACGCACGCTGTCGCGAGACACGAGATGGACCGGCAGCAGCTGAACAGCGGACCGGCGAAGCGGGCCGTCGGCATCGCCGGCCGCGATCGCATCCAGCACGAGGCGGGCGGCCTGCTCGCCGACGGCTCGCATCGGCTGCCTGATCGTCGTCAGGGCCGGATCGACATACTCGGCGATGGGGAGGTCGTCGTACCCCACCACGGACACGTCCTCGGGCACTCGCATCCCCTGCGAACGGAGTTCCTTGATCGCACCGATCGCGATCAGGTCGCTGTGGGCAAACAGCGCGGTGAACTCCGCACCTCGCGCGAGCAGCCGAGTGGCAGCGGCCTGACCGTCGGCGAGTCCCCAATCCGGTGCGGACTCCACGAGCGACAAGTCCGATTCCACCTCCGCGCGGTTGTGCGCGTCGAGGTATCCCGCAAGCCGCGCGCGCGACGACTGCCACTCCATTGGACCCGTGACCGTCGCGATCCGCCGATGGCCGTGGGCCAGCAGGTGGGTGGTCGCCTCCAGACCGCCGCGCTTGTTGTCCACGTCGACCACCGTCAAGCCCGGCGCCTCGCGGGACGCAATTGCGACCAACGGAAGCCTGGTCAGCTCCGAGGTAACCCGGTCGGCGTTCAGTGGCACGCGGGACCGTGCCACGATCAATCCCTCGACTCGTCGCTCGAGCATCAGCCGCAGGTAGGCCCGTTCGTCCGCCTCCGCATGCTCCTCCACGCTGGCGATTACGAGGTAGTAGCCCCGCTGGCGTGCGGCGATCTCCGCGCCCGCCGCCACCTCGGCGAAGAACGACCCGGAGATCTCGGTGCTCACCAGGCCGATGCTGTGCGTCCGGTTCGCGATCAGGCCCCTGGCGATCGGGCTCGGCACGTAGTTCAGCTCGCGGATCGCCTGCTCGACCCGCTGCCTGGTCTGCGCGCTCACCAGCTCGTGGCCGTTGATGACGCGCGAGACGGTCTGATGGGAAACGCCAGCGTGCCTGGCCACGTCCCGGATCGTCGGCTGTCTTTGCATCCGCTTGCGTTCCGCCTCGTTCTTCGAAGACAGGTACGACGAGCCGAATGTTACCGCTCACACCTATCCCACCAGTTCGGTTCGCTGCACTTGACGAGATGCGCCACCATCCCTACGCTCGCGGATGTTACCGGTCACTGTGACCGGTAACAAGACCCTCGCCGGAAAGAATCAAGGGGTGGGGTCGGCGAGGTCTCCGACGGTGGCACGGCGGTTGGAGGCTCAGGTGACAACCAGGCCCAAATACACGCGATCGACTCGACATGACGGATCGGCCGGCCGGCCTCTCCGGCCGGGGCGTGCGTGGACGATGCCCGCAACGGCGCTGATGCTGTCGGTCGGATCCGTAGCTGCCTTGGGACCGGCAGCGGCCAACGCGGAGGATATTCTCGCCGCTCCCGCGGGGGGCATGAGTGCCACCGTCACCGTCTCGGGAACGCAGTGGGGGATAAGCACCTGCTACTTCGGCGCGACCGAGGGCAACGTCCGCTTCGCACCGGCAGACCTTCAGGAGGCGGGCATGACGACTTACCGCGTGTACGGCGGCATGTCCCGCTGGGAGTGGCAGGACGACGACGGCGTCTACGGGTCACCGTCCATTGATGCGATCAAAGCTGACCCCAACGCCGTGAACTGGGCATGGTGGGATGCCGCCATGACCACGCCGCCCGCTGGCAGCGACTACTGGTGGTCCGGCAACGACAACCTCTGGCAAGGTAACGCCGTCACCCTCTTCAGCGGTCTGAAGGCCGCGGGAATCCGTACAGTCCTGACGATCCGCAACCAGGACAACAACGGGAACCCCGCCTGGTCGCCCAACCCGCCGATCACAACCGCGGACTGGAACGAATGGTGGGAGCACGTGTTCGCCACGGTCTACTGGCTGAACGTCCGCAACGACTACCGGGTGGACGACTTCGAGGTGCACAACGAGCCGAACAACCAGGGCCAGGGATTCGGCGGGACCCAGGCCGACTACTTCAGAATGGTCCAAATGACCAAGGACGCGATCGACTACGTCTACCGGACGTACCTTCCGGGGCGGACCTACCACGTCTACGCGCCGGTGACCACGGGCGGCAGCGACTGGCCGCTCGCGGCGCTGCAACAGGTTCCCGAGTCGTTTGACGCGGTGGACGTCCACAACTATTCCAGCGATATCACCGGCTACACCCAGCAGGTGCACGGCTGGATGAACAGCACGGGACACGGTGACTACCCGCTCTGGCTCAGCGAGTGGGCGACCTACCGCGGCGGCTATAACAAGGCCGCGGTCGGGTGAAGACCGTACTCGCCAACATGATCCGTGGCGCCAGGCCGGGCAACGAGCACATCGACGGAAGCCATCTCTTCACGTTCTATGACTGGGACGGCTTCAGCGGCGGCTTCCAGAACTTCGAGGGCCTGGTCGACGGTACCGGCGCCAGGCGGCTCGGCTTTTACGCGGTACGGATGGGAACGCGGGCGCTGACCGGCTGCCGTCCCACGTACGAGAGCACGGCGAGCAACGGGAACCTTGTGGCGATCACCACCAGGGACGCCACCGGAGCCTAT
>JBKOZJ010000061.1:0-11888 GCA_046725875.1 Actinomycetota bacterium | reverse complement strand
GCGGTTCATCGATAGGGCGAAGCAGCTCGGGCTGCCGCTGGAGGAGATTCGTGAGCTTGTCGCGGTGTGGGACGGCGGACTGTGCGCGCATGTCCGCGACCGGCTGACCCAGCAGGTGGCCGCCAAGTCCGCCGAGGTGCGCGCGCGGGTCGCGGAGCTGATCCGGTTCTCGGCTCAGCTGGACGCGGCGCAGGTTGAGCTGGCCGGGGCGGCCCCAAACGGCCCGTCCGGGCCTGCCGACCGGCGTGGCCTCGCCGTGCTGTGGGCCGCCGTTGCGGGGGTATGCGCGGTCTGCTGCGCCGGGCCGCTGCTGGCCGTGCTCAGCGCAGTCGGGCTCAGCGCCGGCCTCGCCGCGATTGTCGTGCCGCCGCTGGCCGTTGTCGCCGTAGCCGCTGGCACGGGCATGTGGTGGGTACGACATCGCGGCAAAGCCCGCTGTCATGCGCAGACCACGCAAGCCGGGCCGATCGACCTGGAGGCCCCGACGATCCGGCCGTCCGGCGAGGACGACCGCCTCGACTGGACGCCGGCCATGCTCGGCCGATCGGAGGAACCCTCTCCCCGCCGCGGCAGGCGCCCACCGATGCGCCTTCCCGAATCGTGATCGGCGACGAATGAGCGACCTCAGCAATGACATCCACGGTGACTGGTTGACCTAGAGCCCACTCTAGATCCTAGGCTGCGACGCATAGCCCTCTTCCCGGAGTGTGATCATGCGTTACCGCGTCCTGGGCGGCACCGGTATCGAGGTGAGTGCCCAATGCCTCGGCGCCATGATGTTCGGCGCGATTGGCAACCCGGACCATGACGACTGTGTCCGCATCATCCATGCCGCCCTCGACGAGGGCATCAACTTCATCGACACCGCAGACATGTACTCCGACGGTGAGTCCGAAGAGATCGTCGGAAAGGCTCTTCGCGGTCGCCGCGACGACGTCGTGCTCGCCACAAAGGTTTACTTCCAGATGGGCGAGGGCCGCAACCGCAGCGGCAACTCGCGGCGCTGGATCCTCAAGGAGGTCGAGGAGAGCTTGCGGCGCCTCAACACCGACTGGATCGATCTCTACCAGGTTCACCGCGCTGATCACTCCACCGACATCGAGGAGACGCTCTCCGTGCTGAGCGACCTCGTGCACCAGGGGAAGATCCGAGCCTTCGGCTGCTCGACCTTTCCGCCGGAGGACATCGTCGATGCACACTACGTTGCCGAGCGCCGAGCGCTTGGGCGGTTCTGGACCGAGCAGTCGCCGTACTCGATCCTTTCCCGCGGGATCGAGACGTCGGTGCTTCCCGTCTGCCAGCGCTACCGGATGGGGGTGCTGACTTGGAGCCCGCTCGCCTGGGGGTTCCTGACCGGGAAATACCGCAAGGGGCAACCGGTGGATCTGTCCAGCGGCCGCGCCGCGCTTGGCCCGAGCCGCTTCGATCCCTCGATTCCGGAGAACGCCGCCAAGCTCGAGATTGTCGAAGAGCTGGTCGACCTCGCTGACAGCATCGGCTGCTCGCTCCCCCAGCTCGCGGTGTCCTTCCCGGTGGCGCATCCCGCCGTCACATCAGTGATCATTGGGCCGCGGACCATGGATCAGCTAGAGGAATTGCTGAAGGGCGCCTCGCTCGCCCTGGACGACGCGGCCCTCGATCGGATCGACGAACTCGTGCCGCCGGGAACCAACATGTACGACGTGGACGGTGCCTGGAGCCCGCCGGTACTGGCCGACAAGGCACAGCGGCGGCGCCCGCTCGCCGATCGCGCCGCCGCATAAGCACGGTTAGCACGCGCGCCGATGCTGTCTAAACAGGACGTGGTTCGGCCCGTGGCGCGGCAGCCGGGGCCGGAGCCAGGTGGCCTTCGACTTCGAGGTGGGGGATCCAGCCGAGCCAGGCGGGGAGGTACCAGTTCCGGTCGCCGAGCAGCACCATGGCGCTGGGGAGTACGACGGAGCGGATGACCGTCGCGTCGAGCAGCAGAGCGATGGCGACGCCGAAGCCCATCTGCTGGAACATGACCAGGTCACCGCGGGCGAAGCCGGAGAAGACCGCGACGATGATGAGCGCTGCGCCGGTGATGATCCGGGCGGTGGAGGCGACGCCCCAGCGGATTGCGGCGGCCGTGTCGGCGACCTGGTCGTAGCGTTCGCGGATGCGGCTGAGCAAGAAGACCTGGTAGTCCATGGAGAGGCCGAAAAGGACCGAGAAGAGGAACAGCGGTACCCAGGCCTCGATCACGTCCATCTGTTGGAACCCGAAGAAGTCCGCTGCGACGCCGTGCTGGAAGACCAGCACGAGCAATCCGTAGGCGGCGCCGACGGAGAGCAGGTTGAGCGCGATCGCGGTGAGCGCGACTACGACTGACCGGAAGGCGACGGTCAGCAGGATCAGAGACAGGCCGAGGACGAACGCGAACACCAGTGGGGCGGGGTTCGTGACGGTGTCGATGTAGTCGATGTTCTCCGAGGTGGTGCCGCCGACGACAGGGTCGGCGTTGGTCTGCTCGAACGCGGTGGGGACGAGGTTGTCACGCAGGTCGCGGACGGCGGCGATGGCCTGATCGCCGGAAGGGTCCCCGCGAACCGGGACGACGAGATCGGCGACGCCGCCGGTGCCGGTCCGGATCTGGCCGGGCCCGAAGCGTTGGTCGGCGGCGAGACTGTCCCGCAGCTGCTGGAGCGCCGTCGCCACCGGGCCGGTGTGGTTGATGACGACCACGTGGACCGGATCCGCGGTCTGGGCTGGAAAGTCGCGTTGCAGTACGAGGTAGCCCTGCTTGGCTGGCAGGTCGTCGGGGAGGGTGCTCACGCCGGCGGTACCGATGTTGATGCCGAAGGCTGGGATGGCGAGCGCGACGAGCGCGCCGGCCGACAGGATCAGGCTCAGCGCGGGACGGCGCAGCACCCGGTCGATGATCGCAGCCCAGAAGCGACCCTCCGGGTTCGCTCGTTCCACTGAGCGGCGGCCGACGATGGGCAACCGACCGGAGTCGACCCGGTCGTGGAGGATCCCCAGCAGCGCCGGAAGCAGGGTGAGCGCGACGGCGAGCGAGGTGATGCCGACGAGGATCGCGCCCGCGGCCAGGCTGCGGAAGATCGACGACGGAACGATCAGCAGGCCGAACATGGCGATGACGAACGCCGTCCCGCTGAACAGGACCGCCCGGCTGGCCGTGGCACCGCTGGCCACGATCGCGTCATCCGGACTCCGCCCGTAACCGCGCTCCTCGCGGTAGCGGGAGATGACGAACAGCGCGTAGTCGATCCCGAGCGCGAGGCCCATCCCGGTCAGCATGTTCGTGGTGAATATCGACAGACTGAACAGCTGGGTGAGCAGCGCGACCAGTCCCAGCGCCGTCGTGATCGCCACGATCGCCATCAGCAGCGGCACCAGGCCGGCCACCACCGTGCCGAAGACGAGCAGCAGGATGATCAGGGCCGCCGGCAGTCCGAACTTCAGCTCCCCGTTTTGCAGATCCCGCTCGGACAGGTCGTTGAAATCATGGTCGCGGGTCGTGTTGCCGGTCACATTGACGACGAAATCGGGGTCAGCGTCCGCCCGCTGCACCGCGTCGATCACCCCGCCCGCGGCGTCGTCGTCTTCGACGTTGATCGGTACCAGGGTTGCGTGCCGATCCGCCGACACCAGCGAGGTGTCGTTCGTGTCGTAAAAGGTGACCGCGCTCAGCACCGCACCACTGTCCCGGCCCGCCCGGACCAGCCCCTCCACGAACGTGCGGAAACCCTCGTCGGTGACCGTCAAAGTCGCCGACCGCACGATGACCATATCGCTGAGCGATTGTTGCGGATCGGCCGGGAAGGCCGCGGTGGCCCGCTCGTCGGCGCGTTCGGACTGCGGATTGTTCGAAGCCGTCGCCTCGGTCGTGAATTCAGTCAGCACAAAGGCGAGAGCCGCGATCGAGCCCACCAGCACGAGGCCCCACGCCGCCAGCGTACGGCCGGGATGGCGGCTGCATGCGTCAGCCAAGGACGCGGTTGAGAACCTCATCGGGCACCCCCAGAGTCCCGTCCGTGGTCGCCAGACCGCCGTAGAGCCGCCGCATTGGCGACCTCATCTATGGTGGCGGATTCCATCGGATACTGATAGGTCCGGCGTGGCTGGCCTTGCCGCAGCACCTAACAGGCCGCAGCACCTAACAGACTGTCATGCAGCCGAGGGACCACTCCATGATTCGGGCTCGGCCGAATCGTCCGCCCCCCGGGGTGGTGGAGCACGCGGCCCGACTCATCAGCGGGGCTCAGGGGAACACCGGCGTCGGCGTCTTCTGGTTGGTTAATGCGCTATTCCGAGCAGCCATGAACCGACCACGATCACGGCGCACCCCAGCCGGACCTGATTCGTATAGCGAGCGGGGTAGATCACGTTCTCGACGTAACGGTCCATGAATCCGCGGGTTGGGATTTGTTGTCCCGCACCGCGGCGGGCCCAGCGTTCGGCCGCGGTCAACGGGCAGCTGAGCGAGCAGGCGACGATGAGTACAGCCCAGCCGGTCGCGACCAGGTGCGGCCAGATCGCGGCCGGCCACCACCACGTCAGGAAGCCGCCCAGGACGAGGTAGGCCAAGTAGCCGAAGTGGCTCAGGACGATGGCGGGGACCAAAACGCGATAGTGCATTTGCGCCTCCCGCCGGTCGTGCGCTCATGCTAATGCTCGCCCGCGCCGCCTGAGGGTTGGGCTTCAGCCGTGATATGCCGGAAGGCCAAGCTGGGCGCGGATGGCTTGCTGTACGGCGCTTCGCTCGGGGCGGGCGTCGACAGTGAAGACGAACTCCTTCCGCCGGAAGATGTCCAGGACCGGATTGGTCTTGCCGTGATAGTCACGCAATCTCGCCGCCAGCGCCTCCTCGGTGTCGTCCTCGCGGCTGACCAGCTCGCCGCCGCACACGTCGCATCGGTCCTCGGATTCGGGCCGGTGCGCGATGAGGTTGTAGTCCATGCCGCAGTTGGAGCAAAGCCGCCGGGCTAGCACTCGCCGCCGGACCTCGTCGTCGGGAAGATCGAGGTGGATCACGCCGTCGATGTCGTAGCTCTCGAGGAAGAACTCAGCCTGGCGTGGGTTACGGGGGAAGCCGTCGATGACGAAGCCGTAGTTCCAGTCGTGCTGGTCGAGGCGCTGACGTACGACGGATTCGACAAGATCGTCATCGATGAGCTCACCTGCTGCCATGACCCGTCGCACCTGCGCACCGATTTTGGTGTGGTTCTGCACGTGCCAGCGGAAGATGTCGCCGACGCTGATTTGGCTGAGATCCAGGTCGTGGGCGAGCAGTGAGCTCTGAGTACTCTTGCCGCTCCCTTGCACGCCCATGATCACGTACTTGCGCATCTTCGCACCTTGGCACCGGTGCACGGTTCTGGCTAGTGGCGCGTGTTCGAGGTCCTTTGACGCTGGCCGGAGGGACCGCGGGGATGCATGGAAAGGCTGCAGGGAGCCCAAAGTAGCAGCGCCGCCTGGCACCGGGATGGGGCCGGACCTTGCGGGTTCCCTAGGGGACGTGAACCAAGCGGAGCGTTTCCGTGCGGTGCGTACACCCACGGGACCGGTCAAAGAGACTTCGGACCCGCGTCATTAGCGAGTTTGACCCGAGGCGTTTCGGCCAGCGGATCGTCATCGCATACCCGAAGCGGCGGACGCGGAGCAGCGAAGCCTGCCCGGCCCTCGGTGGCACTGGCGAGCCGGCCGGCAATTCAACCGAAATGTGTTATCTGTTTGGTCTTCCAAGCGCCGGGTATTGAGAGGCAGCCCGAATTTACTGGCAATGCCCGTCAAGCTGTTGATGGTGGGAGGACCGATGAGCGCGGGTGCATGGATGATGGTTGTGGCGGTGTCGTTGGCCCTCGGGGCGCTGCTATTTGTCATGTTCGCCTTGGTTCGTAGCATTTTGGACAATCGGTCCCGCTATGGCGTATGGCGTGAATTCGGCCTTGGGCTCTCCTTGATGATCCTATTCTTCGTGACCTGGATCGCACACGGCATTAGTGAGTGGCAGGTCTACACGGACGAGCAGACAGCGCATGGTCAGTCGACCCAAGCCGGCGACTTTATCAGCGAGTTTGCGCAGTCAACTTTGGAGAACTGGCAGTCCGAATTCTTGCAGCTATTCGCGTTTGTGGTATTGGCAACGCTGTATATACACAAGGGGAGTGCCGAGTCCAAGGACAGCGATGAGAAGATCGAGGCCTCGCTGCGGCGAATCGAGGAGCACATCGGGACGCTTCCTGGCGATGCACCAAAGAAGAAGGCGGAGAGCTGGCAACTCCCGGAGACTCCGCTGAAGATGCAATAACGCCGAGATCGCTCGGCTCCCTTACCTAGGCGATATGCCGCCACAAGTCGCCGAGCGGCAGCCTCCAGCCCAAGGTAGGAACGGTGGACCATCGCCTAGAAAATCAGAACGGATTCGAAGATCAAAGGACCGTCGTCCCGAAGAATCCGGCTTCTCAGGCGATGTAACGGTCCATCTAACTTCGAATCGACTGATCATCTTCGAGCTCACGGTCCACTGTTGCCGGCCAGCACCCGCCGGACCATCGGCCACCGCCGGTTGTTTCGCAAGTCGACGGGTTGGACACCTATGAGCCCGGCCGGCGGCCCGACTTCAAAGGAATGGGGGAATCGCCTGCTCGATATGCCAGTCACGCGGTTGGTCCAAGTTCGTTCATGACGCAGAGACCCGTGCCCGGCAGATGCGGTGGCTGCTCGAGCCGCATTGGCGGCGCAGCCACCCACGGTTTGACCTCGTTCGTCGATGTCGACGCCGCCGCGGCCGGGGTAATGCCAGACCTGAAATGGGCCGGTCCGGGAGCTTTGTGCGCGGCTGGGGGATGCGCAGACCGAGCGGTTCCGCGCCGCGATCGAGGAAGTGATGATCCACCCGTCGGCGGCCTACGCGTCCGGGGCCGTCGGCTCGGAGGACTTGCCTACGCGTGCACCGACGGCTCCGGTCAGTACCGCGCGTGGTAACGGATCCCGGCAAACCACAACGTGCACTTCACAGCCGACTTCTGCGGGTCCGATTGGGCCAATGACCGCGCCACCCGAGATGTGGCCGTGCTCGACACAACCTCGGGCGCGGTCGCGGGCGACCATGCCGTCCGCAGGAAGGTAGTCGCACCGGTGGGCAGTTCGAGACCCCGGTCTGCCCGGGCCACAGGGCCTGGACAGACCGGGGTCAACCCGTTAGCCCGTCGTGGCGCTGAAGATGTCGTTGTTGCCGAAGTTGGCCGGACAGTCGCCCAGCGGCCAGGGCGCCGGCAGCACCACGTGGCCCGCCGTCCAGGACGCCTGACGCCAGGCGTCCATCGCCGGGCAGTCCGCGGTGCGGCGTACGTCGGTCCACACGCCGGCGCCGTAGGCGCGGGTGGCGATGGCGTACACGTAGTCGCCGAGGAACTCGTTGTAGAGGATCCGGCCCTGGGAGGTACCGCGCGCGTCACCGAAGGGTCCGGAGTACTCCGTGGTCCACGCACCGGGCGCGCCTGCCGCTCCAATGGAGGCGGACTGCAGCACGCCGTGCTCCGGGCGCGGATTGGCCGTGGTCGTCTGGAAGGGCAGCGCGTACGCCTGCGATACCACGTAGACCCGCCGGCCGTCCGGGCTGATCGCCGGCGCGGCGTAGGCGGAGATGTCGCTCGCCGGGGAGATCGGGGTCGGGGTGCTGAACGAGGCCGCCCCGTTGGTCGAGTAGGCAAAGAACACCTTCTCGTGGTTCGGGCCGTCGCGCCCGTCGACCCAGGCATCGACGATCTCGTTGGTCGCGTCCGAGCCGGTCGGCGCGCCGTTGGCGATGTCGATGCTCGGCATGGCGGACAGGTCGGTCCGGGCGCCTGCGATCCCGTCCATGACGCAGCGGCCGCTCACCCGGTCGACAAAGAAGCAGGGATCGGTGATCGACACGACGTCGCGTGGCTGCCGCCAGGTTTGCCCGCCGTCCCGCGAGATGATCACGGTGTGCGCGCCGGCCAGGCTGGTACCACCGAAGTGCGTGAAGAAGGCGTAGACCACGCCGTGGCTGTCGGTGCGGATCGTGCAGCCGTCATACGCGCCCTTCGTGGCACTGGCGATCGGCTGCGCGACCTGATGCTGCTTCCAGGTGACCCCGCCGTTGCGCGACACCGACACCATCGGCTTGAGTGGGAACGCGTTGCCGCCGCTGAAGCTGTGGAAATCGGAGTAGCAGACGTACACGTTGCCGAAGAACCGGCTGGACGCGGCGTTGTCCGCCCAGATCTGCTCCTTGTCCAGCCCGGAGCTGGACGCCGCGTGCGGCGCCGCAAAGTACGGCCGAGACCAGTTCGATTGAACGGCGATCCGCGTCGGGGTCACGTTGTCGATGTGCGAGACCGTCACCCCGAAGAAGCCGTTTTGGCTCGAGCCGGTGTTGCGCATGACCGTGTCGGTGAGGTTGGTGGCAATGTTGGAGTAGTACAGCCGATCACCGTTGGCCCAGGAGAACCCGTTCGGACCGGGCGCCGGCCCGAAGGCCACTCCCGGGTCGCTGCGCGACCGCAGGCCGTTCTCGTAGTAGTTCGGCACGGTGTGGATGGGGCCGACGTGCGGGGTGCAGGGCTCGACGGTCGGGCTGCAGTCGGCCGCTGTCAGGCCGGTGTACGTCGGCTGGACCCAGGTGTGGCCGCGGTCGAACGAGAAGTACACCCCGGCCAGGCCGACGCCGAGGTTGAAGGTACCGAGCGGGAACGAGCAAGCGGCGTGCTGAGTGGACGCCGCCCGCGAGCACGGCTGCATGTCCACGAGGTCGTTGGCACCGGCGGCGAGCACGTCGGGCCGGATCGCACTGACCGCTAAGGCGGGCTCGTTCTGGGAGTTCTGCGGGTGGTTGTTGGTGGGGCTGCCGACACTGACCAGAGCGTCGACGGCGGGTGCGGCATGCGCCGGCGCTCCGAGAGCGACGAGCGCAAGCGCGGCTGCCGGGACCAACCATCGTCGTGCGGAACGCATGGTGGACTCCTCCTCCACGCGGCCCAGGTCCGGGCGAGCGGAGCGTTCGCCACACGGATGGCCTGGGCCTTGACAAACGTGTCCGGGGGTCAGCCTAGGCGCGCCGGCGCTCGCCGTCAGGCCAACGAGCACCATCCACCCCCGACCAGCGACCCGCCACGGCGGTGCGTGCCTTTCTAACCGGGTTATTGGTTTGTCAGCCGACATGATCCGCACCTTTCGCGACCCAGCCAAGGTGCATGATCGGCTACCGGGGCAGACGTTCGGTGATCGGTACGCCTCAACTTTGCCGGAGCGCAACTGGAGCGTCGGTATCCGCCAGATCCCCGCTTACCGGAGCTAGCGGATCAGGCAGCCTGACCGAGGCCAACCCCGCTCATCCGCCCCGAGCCGGATTGCTCAGCGGCGGTGGCGGTGCAAAGATCGAGATGCCATGCCCACCGACCTAACCGTGATCTTCGAGGACCGGCCCGGCCAGCTCGCTCGCCTAGGGCGGACGACCGGCGCTGCCGGCGTGAACATCCGCGGCTTGGCGGCGTTCACCGGCGAGGGCAAGGGCGTCGTACATGTGCTCGTCGACGACGACGCGGTCGACCGGTGCCGCGAGGCGCTGGTGCGCGCCGGCATGGGTGTGGCGGACGAGCGCGAGGTCATCGTGGTCGACATCGAGGACCGGCCGGGAACGCTCGGTGAGCTCACCCGACAGCTTGCCGCGGCGAACGTCAACATCGATCTTGCTTACCCGACCTTCGGTGGTGTGAAGATCGTCATTGCGACTGAGGACCTGAAGGCCGCTCGGTCAGCCCTGAGGTAGCCCGCCCGGCCAAACCCGAGACGGGGCCGCCGCCCGCTAAGGCCCTCGGCGCGGCTTCGCCGGTCATCAGGACGTGGACCGTACAGATGACTTTCCGGTCGGACCCAGGTCTAAGTCCCAGGTTGGACGAGCAACGCGCGCACCGCACCCAAGTGGAGGATGCATGAGCAAGGTACGAGTTCACATATCGGTGTCGGCCGATGGCTACGTCGCTGGACCGAACCAGACCTTGGAGGAACCGCTCGGAGTCGACGGCGAGCGCCTGCATGACTGGGCGTTCGCGCTCAAGGCCTTTCGGGAACCCCACGGGATGGACGGCGGCGAGGTCAATGAGAGCACTCCGGTCGTCGAGGAGAGACTGGCCAATGTCGGCGCGGAGGTTATGGGCCGGGGAATGTTCGGCGGCGGTCCAGGCCCGTGGGGCGACGACCCGTGGCCCGGCTGGTGGGGTGACGACCCGCCGTTCCACATGCCGGTCTTCGTCGTGTCCCATTACTCCCGGGCACCGCTAAGCCTGTCCGACACGACGTTCACTTTCGTGACCGACGGCATCGAGTCGGCACTCGAGCAGGCGCGTGCGGCCGCTGCCGGCAAGGACGTCACGATCGGCGGCGGTGCGAACATCATCAACCAGTATTTGGCCGCCGGACTCGTCGACGAACTGGAGCTGCACACCGTGCCGCTCGTACTTGGCGGCGGTGCGCGCCTCTTCGAGGGCGTCGGTCCTGACCTGAAGCTGGATCTCGTACGGGCGGTCCAGGCCCCCGGCGTGACCCACGTCAAGTATCGAGCTGTGCGCTAGCCAGAGCGTCAGTCCTCGAGAACGAACGTCACGAGCATGTTCACTCGGTAGCCGGTGATCTGTCCGTCAGACACGTCCACGTGCAGCTCCTTGATCCAAGCGGACTTCACCTGGCGGAGAGTCTGGGTGGCACGCGACACGCCGATCGCGATCGCGTCCTCGAAGCTCGTGTCGGACGTTGCACTGATTTCGGTTACCCGGGCAACACTTCCCATCGCTGGCCCCTTCCTCGCGAGCTGATCTGTCCGGGAGCCTAGCCCGCTAGATAGGAGTTGCATCTCCCCTTTGCCCGAGTTGGCTAACCACCGGCGAGCCCCGGCCTCGCTGCGCGGCGTTCGGTCGGCCGCATGGGCCGGACGGCGAGGTCGGCTGCCGCCCACACCGCCCAGACGATGGTGAGCGGAACACGGAGCCCGGCTGCCGACGCAACCGGCTCGGGCACCGACAGGCCGACGAGGACGGCGGCGACGAGCGCGCCGGCGGCAGCGGCTCCGCTGACGACCGACAGACCGGGACGCGACCGCCAGAACGCCAGCATCAGGCCGGTCCACCAAGCCAGCTCGAAAAGGAGCCACCACCAAGTGTGCCCAGCCTGATCTCCAAGGAATGCTCCGGTCGGAGCGACCAAGAGTCCCGCGGTGGTCAGCGCCACGGCTACCCCGCCAGAACTTTGCCGGGCAAGCAAGGCGAGCACCACCGCCGGCGCGAAGAGCAGCAGGTTTGCGGCGACGGCCCACCGCGCATCGAGGCCGTTCAGCAGGTCCACGGTGAATGCGGCCGCCGCGGCCATCGAGCAGCCGCCGGCTGCCGCGGCGACGATTGTGCCGCCGGCGCCGCTGACCGGATGGCTGACCACGCCAGTCGCGGCGTCCATGGGACCAGCGGGTGACGCCGTCATCGGCTTAGCTCGATCGCTGTGAGCAGGCCTACGTGGTCCGACGCGCGCAGCCAACCGCCGTCGACCCGCATTGGACGTACAAAAATGCGCCGCGCTGCCTCGATCCGCGGTTCAGCGCCGGCCAACCAGAGGTAGTCGACCCGCTCCCGCAGCCCCTCTCCAGCCACCGCGGTGAGCTCGTCGACACAACACGTGGCCGCGGTGTCGGGCGGGTCCGCCGCGGCAAGAACGTCCGTCCACTGGCCGGCCAATGCGACGACCGGCGGGCTGTCGGGGGGCAGGTTCAGATCCGCACCGACGATGACCGGCACGTTGGGCGACCCCACGAAGCGCCGCAAGGCGCGGACCTGGGCCGCCGAGACGTGTGCCGGTTCGCCGGAGAGGTGGGCGCTGACCAACCGAACCGG
>JBKOZJ010000060.1:0-28199 GCA_046725875.1 Actinomycetota bacterium | reverse complement strand
CGCGTCGATCGCGCGCGATGTGCTTCCCGTCAGCCGGACAAGGACGATCGGCAGGTCCGCGACCGACCCGAGGGGCACTTCGGAGAGGTCGGCGCCGTCAGCGAAGCGGTGGTATGGGCTGTCAAGGTACGTTCCGGTGTTGCCAATCATGCTGATGCGGTCGATAGCGAATTCCGTACCGGGGGCGTAATGCGACCGCGACGCCTCCCGGGTGAGATGCGGCGTGATCTCCGGGCCGGGCAGTCCTTGGTACGTGATCATTCCGTCTTCGATCACATGACTCAGCTCGATGAAACGGGAGGGACCCGAAAAGCGTGGAACGGGGCGGTCGGCCGGCCCACCCCGGGAGCCCTTGTGGGGCTCGGCGAACACCCGGATATCGTGCAGTCGCACCTCGTCCACCATGAGCAAGCCAAGGTGCCGAATGAAAAGCGCGGCGAGCTCAGCCTCCGTTGCATCGGGGCCGGAGACGTCGAGCCGAAAGCCCTGTGCTTGAAGGCCGCCGCCGTTCTGGAAGGTCACCTCGGCGTCGAAGGCCGCGCGGTACTCGGTCATGTGATCAAGCGTGACCGGTGGCAGGCTGTGGCACCAGCGGCCCAGGCGCCAGGAATTGACAAGGATCGCGCCGAGCCGGCGACCGCCCGGCCGTCCTGCCGACCGCGTAGAATCTGGCGTTGGTGCGGCGAGCGGCCGCACGTCGGCTGCCTTCCGGCAGCGTGGAGCCGAGAGCCTTCCCGTACGCGAAGTGCTGGGTGATGGGCTGCGGCTCGTAAATCGATTTGGGAGACTGGATCAGTGAAGAGTGCCGTCGAGACCGTGAACCCGACCCGGGTACGGCTCACCGTCGAGGTTCCGTTCGACGAGCTGAGGCCGAACCTCGACGCCGCGTACAAGAAGATCGCCAGCCAGGTGAACATCCCCGGCTTCCGGCGCGGGAAGGTACCGCCGCGCATCATCGACCAGCGATTCGGACGGGCCGTTGTACTGGAAGAGGCCGTCAATGAGGCGCTGCCTCGGCTCTACACGCAGGCGGTGGTGGACAACAACGTCCGCGTCCTCGGCCAGCCGGAGGTGGACATCACAGATTTCGCCGATGGAACAGACCTGAAGTTCACGGCGGAAGTTGATGTACGGCCACAGATCGAGCTTCCGGACCACGGCGGCATCGAGGTGACCGTCGACGAGGCCGACGTGTCCAACGAAATGGTCGAGGCGGAGATCACCAGCCTCCGCGAGCGCTTCGCAAGCCTGATCACTGCTGACCGTCCCGCCGCGCCCGGCGACTACGCGACGATTGACCTCTCGGCGAGCGCCGACGGCGAGCCGATCGAGGACATGCACGCCAAAGGCATGTCGTATGAGATCGGCAGCGGCACCCTTCTGGAGGGCCTCGACGAGGCAGCGACCGGCCTGTCTGCTGGCGACAGCGCGACCTTCAAGACCCAGCTCGTGGCGGGGGAGCATGCCGGGCGCGAGGTCGAGGTAGAGGTCAAGGTAACCGCGGTCAAGGAGCGGCAGCTGCCTGAGCTGGACGACGACTTCGCTCTGATGGCGAGCGAGTACGACACCCTTGACGATCTTCGCGCCGGCCTGCGCGAGCGGCTCGAGCGGGTCAGCCGGCTCACCCAAGTCGGGCAGGCTCGCGACCGGGTGCTCGACGCACTCCTGGAGAAGATCGACCTACCGCTGCCAGACCGGGCCATAGATAACGCCGTGGAATCCCGGAAGCACGACCTCGAGCACCACCGCCTCGAACCGGCCGGCCTGACCCTCGAGCAGTACCTCGAGGCGGATGGCCGCACTGAGGACGAGCTCGTGGCCGACCTGCGCAAGGATGCCGAGCGGTCGATCAAAGCCGAGTTCGTGCTCGACGCGATCGCCGACAAGGAGCAGGTCAGCGTCGGCGAAAGCGAGCTGGGTGAGCACATCGTGCGCAGCGCGATGCGCTACGGCATGGCTCCCGACGACTTCGCCAAGCAGGTTATCGATGCGGGTCAGCAGGGCATGCTCGTGGGCGAAGTGCGTCGCGGTAAGGCGTTGACCGCAGTTGTGGAGGCCGCGCGGATCACCGACTCGTCGGGCCGGCCCGTCGACATCAAGGCGATAGTCGAGGCGGAGGCGGAGAGGTCGTCGCCGGACCGGGCGGACGAGGACGAGTCGGCCGATCTGGAGTCGTTCATCGAGGCCGCAGACGACGCCACCGAGTCCAATAGCGAGGAAGGCGATATCGATACCGCTGAGGAGCATGCGACGCGGTAAGCGCCTCTGTTCTCAGGATTGCGGCGGGCCGTCGGCCACGGGCCGCCGCCGTAGTCGGTTGTCTTAAGAAGCGGTAAATCGCCGTCCAATCGACCCTCGCGTAAACCCGGTCTTGCGATGGTCGCGACGCTCGCGACTGCGCCGTCAGCGAACACTGCGGCGGTAAGGATGGCGACCGCGAATCTGCGCGTTAATGTCGGCAGCACGACCGATTCAGCGGACGCCGGCAAGCGACGGCGAGAACAGCGCATACCGCATGACGGGATCGGGGACGAGAGCGCGAGGAGAGCACAAGCAATGACCTCAGTGGAATCCGGGGGGACCCGGCTATACACCCCCAGGGCCGGCATCGAGACTCCCCATCTGGAGGTTCCCTCCGCCCGCGCCCAGCAGCCGGCGACCTCCACCCTCGACGACCGGGTGTATGAGCGGCTGCTCCGCGAGCGGATCATCTTCCTCGGCACCGAGGTACGCGACGATGTGGCGAACAACGTCTGTGCGCAGATGCTCCTACTAGCCGCCGAGGACCCGGACCGTGACATCTATCTCTATATCAACTCACCGGGCGGCTCGGTCTCGGCCGGTATGGCGATCTACGACACCATGCAGTACGTCAAGAACGACGTCGCGACCTTCGCCCTCGGCCTCGCCGCGTCGATGGGACAGTTCCTGCTGTGCGCCGGCAGTTCGGGCAAGCGCTACTCGCTCCCACATGCGCGGATCATGATGCACCAGCCCTCCGGCGGCGTCGGGGGTACTGCGTCCGACATCAAGATCCAGGCCGAGCAGATGATCTATACGAAGCGGAAGATGGCCGAGCTCATCGCGGAGCACACCGGCCAGAACGTCGCTACGATCGAGCGCGATTCCGACCGGGACCGGTGGTTCACCGCGGACGAGGCCCGGGACTACGGCTTCGTCGACAACGTGGTCGCAAGCGCGCGCGAGGTCAGCGGGAACGGTGGTACGGCAGCATGAACCCGGAGCTAGGACCAGTAATGAACGAGCGGTATGCGCAGGAGAGCCGGTACATCATCCCGGAGTTCGACGAGCGGACGAGCTACGGCTTCAAGCGGCACAATCCGTATACGAAGCTCTTCGAAGAGCGGATCATCTTCCTCGGTGTACAGATCGATGACGCGTCGGCGAATGACGTGATGGCGCAGCTGCTGACCCTCGAGTCGATGGACCCGGACCGGGACATTCAGATCTACATCAATTCGCCTGGCGGATCGTTCACGGCGCTGACCGCGATCTACGACACGATGCGGTTCGTTAAGCCCGACATCCAGACCATCGCCATGGGCCAGGCAGCCTCCGCCGCGGCGGTCATCCTGGCCGCCGGCACTCAGGGGAAGCGGCTCGCGCTCCCGAACTCACGGATCATCATCCACCAGCCGGCCATGATGGATGGTGGATATGGCCAGGCCAGCGACGTGGAGATCCAGGCGAACGAGATCCTCCGGATGCGAACCTGGCTGGAGGAGACGATCGCCCTGCACACGGGCCGGACCGAGGAGCAGGTCCGCGAGGACATCGAACGTGACAAGATCCTCACCGCCGAGGAGGCGCTCAGCTACGGTCTCGTCGACCAGGTGATCAGCTCGCGGAAGGCTTCGCTCGTCACCGCGTGACCCGGCGGGTCTTGCCCTCGGATAACTATCGCGACCCATTGGCTTATAAGTACTGCCATCCGCGGCAGCGATCGCATACCGTAAGGGGCCGGAAATCACATCCGGGATTCGGGCGTGGGCCGCAAAGCGAAGCGCCGCGTTAGGAAAGACTTCCGCGGCGCGACAACTAAAGCGGCTCTCGGGCGGATTCTAGGAGTAACGTCGAGGAAACGGCTTCCTCCGGCGCCGCCAGCGACGGCCGGCGGTCCGCAGCGCACAAGGGAGAGCACCGCGTGGCACGCATCGGCGATGGCGGCGACCTGCTGAAGTGCTCGTTCTGCGGGAAGAGTCAGAAGCAGGTCAAGAAGCTGATTGCAGGACCGGGCGTCTACATTTGCGACGAGTGCATAGATCTCTGCAACGAGATCATCGAGGAGGAGCTCTCGGAGTCATCCGAGGTTCAGTGGGACGAGCTCGCCAAGCCACGCGAGATCTGTGATTTCCTCGACCAGTATGTCGTCGGCCAGGACGAGGCCAAGAAGGCGCTCGCGGTTGCCGTATACAACCACTACAAACGAGTGCAGGCCGGCGACACGGCAACCAAGCCCGGCGCCGGCGGTCCCGACCAGGTCGAGCTGGCGAAGTCGAACATCCTGCTCATCGGCCCGACCGGATGCGGCAAGACCCACCTCGCCCAGACCCTCGCCCGAATGCTGAACGTCCCGTTCGCCATCGCCGACGCGACTGCACTCACCGAGGCGGGGTACGTCGGCGAGGATGTCGAGAACATCCTCCTCAAGCTCATCCAGGCCGCCGACTACGACGTGAAGAAGGCCGAGACCGGGATCATCTACATCGACGAGGTCGACAAGATCGCCAGGAAGAGCGAGAATCCGTCGATCACCCGGGACGTTTCAGGCGAAGGCGTTCAGCAGGCGCTCCTGAAGATCCTCGAGGGCACCACTGCCTCCGTACCGCCACAAGGCGGCCGCAAGCACCCGCACCAAGAGTTCATCCAGATCGACACGACGAACGTGCTCTTCATCGTCGGCGGGTCGTTCGCCGGCCTGGAGCGCATCATCGAGCAGCGCATCGGCCGCAAGGGCATCGGCTTCAACGCCACCCTCCACTCAAAGCACGACCTCGACCGGTCCGACATCTTCACCGACGTCATGCCCGAGGACCTGCTCAAGTTCGGCATGATCCCGGAGTTCGTCGGCCGCCTGCCGGTGATCACCAGCGTGAAAGCGCTCGACCGGGAGGCGCTGATCAGGATCCTTACCGAGCCACGGAACGCCCTCGTCAAGCAGTACAGGCGACTCTTCGAGCTCGACGGCGTGGACCTGGAGTTCACCGATGATGCCCTGGAGGCGGTGGCCGACCAGGCAATCCTCCGCCAGACCGGCGCCCGCGGCCTTCGTGCGATCATGGAGGAGGTCCTCCTCTCGGTGATGTACGAGGTGCCGAGCCGCAAGGACGTCGCCCGGGTCGTTATCAACCGAGACGTAGTGCTCCAGAACGTCAACCCGACGCTCGTGCCGCGCGAGGTCGCCGCCGAGCGGGAGCGCGAGCGCAAGCGGGAGCGCCGCGAGAAGTCGGCCTGACCCTGGAACGGCCGTCCACTAGCTCGATCCTGCCGCCTCGACCATGGGCTTACGCTCCTCCGCGACCGCGATCAGGCGGTGTGCCCAGACCTTGACGTTTCACGGCATCGAGATCACGCAGTGTGCGTGAACCAGGACGAAATCGTCCCCATAATCATGGTCGGTGCACACGGCCCGATCGCGATTCCGCGGGGACTCATGGTCCACGCACAGCGCTTGATCGACAGCGCCTCCCCGGGAACGTGCTTCGGGCAAAATCGGCATCGATGGACCGCCACCCAGAAAATCCGGGCTGATTCGAAGATCAATGGACCGTTGCCTCGAAAATGGGGAGCACCTTGTCTGGGCCACGGTCCGAGGATCTTCGAGACTGCTGATCGTTTTCGCGGTCACGGTCGACTGTTCAGGTCTCAGGCACCGATCCCCGTGGCCAAGCCGGCCAGTCAGCGGCGATCACGGCAAGATCCGGCGAGTGCTACAGGTGGCCGGCAACCCGCAGCAGGTACTCCTTGCGGTTGAGCGGGTTGTTGTCCGTCCGCGGACGGTTCGGGACGATGCCGCGCACCGGCTGGTAGTGACTGAAGCTGGACTCCAGCACCCCCTCGCCATTGGTCAGCGCCGGCAGGCGTTGCTCGAGTTCGCGTATCCGGGCGGCGGGCAGCTGGCCCAAGATCGTGTACGAAGATCCACCCGGTATCGGAGCCTCAGGAACACCGCCAAGCCCTACCAGGACTGGCGTCACGGCGCGGAGTGCGTTCTCCGGCACCTCGACGACGAAGCGATGCATCGGCTCGTAGACCTGAGTTCCTGCCCGGGTGAGCGCGTCCACCAGGACCAGCGGCGTCACGTTGCGGAAGTCGCCGGCGGTGCTCGACATGCTCTTGTCGAAGCCCTGGTGAGCATGGCTCTGCCGGGGGAAGTAGCCCGAATGCGTCATGGTGATCGTGCAGTCGAGTACCTGCCAGCCGTACAACCCCTGTCGCAAGGTGTCGGTCACCGTCTCCTCGACGGCCCGAAAGAACGAGTAAGGCATGGACCCCAGCTCGACACCGAGCCGGAAGCTCGAACCAGCGCCGATCGGCGCCGGCTCAACGCGCAGTCCCACGGTGGCAAGGAAGGGGTTCCCATCCGCGTCCTTGAACTCCACCGCTTCACCGGTGCCCACTGGGCGCTCGATGCAGATGATCGTGGTCTCTCGGAAGGTCACTACGATGCCGAAGTCGTCGGCGAGCGTGGCCTGGATGACCTCCTTCTGTACCTCGCCGTAGAGCGAGACGACAATCTCCTGCCCTGACTCGTCGCGGCGCAGATTGATCAGCGGATCCTGCTCGGCCAGTTGGCTGAGCGCGACATGCAGCGCACCCCGGTCCGCGGCCCGGCTCGGCACGACGACGGCCTCGAACGTCGGCGGCGCGAACTGCCGCACGGGCTCGGGTGCTCCCAGCTCTCCGACTGAGTCGCCGACTCGCACATCGGCGAGTCCCCAGAGCTTACCGATCTGCCCGGCCACCACCGACGAGCGCCGACTGATCGAGCCTGGCTCCACGACACTGATAGCCGTCACCTTCCCCTCCGCACCGCCCGGAAGCTGCAAGCGATCCCGAGTGCGGACGGTGCCCGTGAAGAGGCGCGCGTAGGCGATCTTCTCACCGCCGAAGCCCCGCTCGATCTTGAACACGGTGCCGGACACCGGGCTGTCGGCATCCCCATGACCGGACGGCAGCAGCTTGCTGATCCCGTCGAGCAGATCGTCCACGCCGGCGCCGGTCATCGCCGACCCGAGAAACACCGGATGGACCACCGCGTTCTTGGTCTGCGCGGCGAGTGCGGAGCGAAGCCGGGTCGAGGAGACTGCGGCCTCGTTCTCGACGTACAGGGAGAGGAGCGACTCGTCGTGCACCGTCAGCAGATCGACCAGCCGTCCGCGGTGGTCGCCCTCCATCCGAGTGTGCGGGACGAAGCGTGCGCCAGCCGTCCCAAGGCTGCTGACCGTACCCATTGGAACAACGGCCGGCGTCAGCTTGTCGGTGATGCTCTGCACGGCACGCTCGACATCGGCGCCGAGGCTGTCGATCTTATTGACGAAGATGAGCGTCGGGATACGCAAGCGTTGCAACGCCCGCATCAGGACCCGCGATTGCGGCTGGACGCCCGCTACCGCCGAGATCACGAGCACTGCGCCGTCGAGGACGCTTAGCACCCGCTCCACCTCGGCAATGAAGTCGGGGTGCCCGGGCGTGTCGATCAGGTTGACCGTCAGGTCGTCGACGACGAAGGAAACGACGGCAGACTTGATCGTGATGCCACGCTGGCGTTCCAGCTCGAGCGTGTCGGTTTGGGTGCTGCCTTGGTCGACGCTGCCGAACTCGGCGATGGCTCCAGTCGTGTGGAGGAGCCGTTCGGTCAGCGTCGTCTTACCGGCGTCGACATGGGCCAAGATCCCCAAGTTGAGCGTAGCCACGGAGCGTCATGTCCTCTGGATAGGTGGAGATTCCGTACGTGATGGACATGGACGCAGCGCGCATCCCGGCTCCTTCGCTCGATCCTGGGCCCTCGATCTGACTACCATGTGGGCCCCCCACTACTGCAACAGATCACCGGCGCGAACGGCAACCGATTTATCCCTCGACCGAGCAAGAAGTGCTTTACGACCGGTAGCAGGACAAAAGCCGGACAAATCGGGCGGAGAATTTCCCTACTGGACGTAAAGCGGTGCTCGGCGGCCTAGAGCTGCGAAGCAGAGAGGGTTCGAGTGGGCACGTCATGGCGTGGCGCTAGTGGAAGACGAGCTCGACGAAGTCGGCGACCGGACGGTAGCCGATCTTCTGGTAGATCGAGTTCGACGTCGGGTTCGCGAGGTCGGTAAAGAGGCAGGCCCGGGCGCCTTGCGCCACGATGTCGGCGGTCGCGGCCGCCGTGGCGGCCGCACCGTAGCCGTGCCGGCGATGCTCCCGGGGTGTAAAGACAGGGCCGACCCGGACCACGCCTGCGGCGGGGAGGGTCCAGCCGGCCAGCGACACGGGCACGGCCGCCAGCTCCCAAAGGCCCATCCGGGCGTCGTCGATGCGCGCCATCACATCGTCCGGCTCCGGTGGCCGAGCGCCTCGCGGATCCAGGTGGGCGTCGACCTGGAAGTCGATGAACCACTTCATACACAGGTCGAAGTCGTCGCGCGTGGCCATCCGCCAGCGGCCGGGAACCCCATCCGGTGGCTTCAGGTGGTCCAGCCGATAGAGGCGCATGTTCGTCTCGGTGCTCACTCCGCACCCGGTGAGCTCCGACCACCGGTCGGCGAACGCTGCCGCCGGCCCCACCGGACCGTTGACGCCCGGCAGGTCCCTCGTGAGTCCGGCGCCGGCGACGAAGTCGGCCAAAGCCGCGGCAACCGGTGGATCCACCGCGGGGAGGACGAAGGCACGCGGCGGAGTGCGGACGGCCGCGCCGATCACCTTGCCGGGGCCAGACTCAACCGTGATCCACAAGGGCGGACCGGTGTCCCCAGCGTTCAGTCCGGCCAGCCGCGACCGGGCGATCGTCGCGGGCAGCGTGTTGAGGACGGCGTCGCCCTCGATCCACGAGAGCCCGCGGTCGGGCGCAGCGAACCCATCAGCATCCGGCTCGAGGACAAACCTCATGGTCAACCCTGGCCCTTGGCGAACGTTCACGCAATTGGGTTTCGGCCAGGGAGGATTACAGCAGTTCGTAGACTTGCACGCCGTGACCGACACCACACGCCCCGACCGGCCGCGCCAGCTCCCTCCACAGTACGCGCCGGCTGAGGTAGAGGGGCGGCTGTACGACCGCTGGGTGCGGGCCGGTTACTTCGGCGCGGATCCGAAGAGCGACCGCCCGCCTTACTCCATCGTCATCCCGCCGCCCAACGTGACCGGCAGCCTGCACATCGGGCACGCTCTTGACCACACAGTTCAGGACATCCTGGTCCGCCGGCGCCGGATGCAGGGCTACGAGTCGCTGTGGCTGCCCGGCATGGATCACGCTGGCATCGCGACACAGAACGTCGTCGAACGCGAGCTCGCCAAGCAGGGGCTATCCCGACAGGACCTCGGCCGCGAGGCGTTCGTCGAGCGGGTCTGGCAGTGGAAGGCCGAGTCGGGCGGCGCGATCCTCGGCCAGATGCGCCGGCTCGGCGACTCGGTCGACTGGACCCGCGAGCGGTTCACGATGGACGAAGGTCTCTCCCGGTCGGTCGTCACGATCTTCAAGCGATTGTACGACGATCGGCTGATCTATCGCGCTGAGCGCATCATCAACTGGTGTCCGCGCTGCCTGACGGCGCTTTCGGACATCGAGGTCGAGCACTCCGACGACGAGGGTGAGCTGACCTCAATCCGCTATGGTGACGGCGCGGACTCGATCGTCGTCGCGACCACCCGGTCGGAGACGATGCTCGGCGACACCGCGGTCGCGGTACACCCAGACGACGATCGCTACCGGCACCTCGTCGGTCGGGAGATCCTTCTGCCACTCACCGGCCGACGCATCCCGGTCGTCGCCGACGAGCACGTCGACCCGAGCTTCGGGACGGGGGCCGTCAAGGTGACCCCCGCGCATGACCCGAACGACTTCGAGATCGGTCGCCGGCACGGCCTGCCCAGTCTCACCGTGCTCGACGAGCGTGGCGTCGTTACCGCACATGGCCCGTTCCAAGGGCTCGACCGCTTTGAGGCGCGACCCGCGGTGATCGCGGCGCTCCGTGAAGAGGGCCGGATCGTCGCCGAGCAGCGGCCCTTCGTGCACGCTGTCGGCCACTGCCAGCGCTGCAACACGACCGTCGAGCCGCGGCTGTCGCTGCAGTGGTTCGTCCGGGTGGAGCCGCTCGCGAAGGCGGCCGGCGACGCGGTGCGGGACGGCCGGGTGCGGCTGCAGCCACCGGAGATGGAGTCGCGATACTTCGCCTGGGTCGACAACATGCACGACTGGTGCATCAGCCGGCAGCTGTGGTGGGGTCATCGCATCCCGGTCTGGTACGGCCCCGATGGCGAGACGGTCTGCGTCGGTCCAGACGACCAACCGCCGATCGGCGCGGGCTGGACGCAGGACCCCGACGTGCTGGACACGTGGTTTTCGTCGGCGCTCTGGCCGTTCTCCACCCTCGGCTGGCCCGACGACATGCCCGAGCTCGCCCGTTTTTACCCGACGTCCGTGCTGGTCACGGGGTACGACATCCTCTTCTTCTGGGTCGCCCGGATGATGATGTTCGGGTTGTACGCGATGAAGGATCGCGGGCCGGAGGACTGCGTTCCTTTCCGCATCGTCGCCTTGCACGGGATGGTGCGCGACAAGTTCGGCCGGAAGATGTCCAAGTCGCTGGGCAACGTCGTGGACCCGCTGGACTGGATGGACCGCTTCGGCGCGGATGCCACCCGTTTTACCCTCGCCCGCGGCGCCAACCCCGGCGCCGACGTTCCGACCAGTGAGGAGTGGGTGCAGGGCAGCCGGAACTTCTGCAACAAGCTATGGAACGCCACCCGGTTCGCGCTGCTCAACGGTGCGTACGTCGGAGAGCTGGCGCCGGCGACTGCGCTCGCGACCGCGGACCGGTGGATTCTCTCCCGACTCGCCGCGGTAACCGCCCAAGTGGACGCCCTATACGAGAGCTTCGAGATCGGCAAAGCGGCCGATGCGCTGTACCACTTCGTCTGGGACGAGGTCTGCGACTGGTATGTCGAGCTGGCCAAGACGCCGCTAGCCCAGGGTGATGCGGCCGCGGAGCCCGTCCGGCTGGTGCTCGGGTACGTGCTCGACAGCCTGTTGCGGCTGCTGCATCCGATCATGCCGTTCGTCACCGAGGAGCTGTGGACGGCATTGACCGGCGGCGGCTCTGTGGTGGTCGCCCGCTGGCCGCAGGCCGATCCCGCCTTGTTGGATCCGGAGGCCGAGACCCGGATCGCCGCCGTGCAGCAGGTCGTCACCGAGATCCGCAGGTTTCGGGCCGAGCAGGGGCTCGCGCCCGGACACCGGGTGCCGGCAAGGATCGGGTACGAAGGACCCGCCGTGGGCGGTCTCGGGGAGCACGAGCCGCATATCCGCTCCCTTGCTCGGTTGGATCCGCCCGTGCGGGAGTTCGCATCGACCGCCGACCTGCCGACCAGCGGTCTTCGAATCGAGCTCGACCTGCACGGCGTCATCGACGTGGCGGCGGAACGAGCCCGCCTGCAACGCGATCTGGCAACGGCCCGGAAGGCCCTCGACAGCGCCCACGCGAAGCTCGGGAATCCCGACTTCGCGACGAAGGCGCCCGAACATGTCGTCGCCAGAATGCGGGACCGGGCAGCCGCCGCGGAGGCGGACATCGCCCGCATCGAGTCCCAACTCGCGGCCCTTTCCCGGTAGGCGGGACCCCTGTTCCAAACCCGTTGGAGCAAGGGCACCTTCTATGCGGGGTGAGTTGGACCGGGGGCACCCTCTGCCGAAGGCTGCCGCGTGATTGGCTTGGCCCGTGACGGCGAGATTCGGTGAAGGATCCGACGATCTGGCTCGGGTGGAGCGCGAGCTGGCGAAGCGGTGGCCCGAGTCGCGTATTGACCCGACGCTGGACCGGATGCGTGCCCTCGTCGACCTGCTCGACCAGCCGCAACAGCGTTATCCCGTCATCCACGTGACCGGCACCAACGGGAAGACGACGACCACTCGGCTTGCGGAGTCGCTTCTGCTCACCTTCGGCCTGCGTACCGGCCGGCTCACCAGCCCCCACCTCGAGTCGGTAACCGAGCGGATAGCTCTGGACGGGGAGCCGCTGTCTCCCGAGCGGTTCGTCGCCACCTTCGACGAGGTGGCGCCGTACCTCGACGTGGTCGACGCCCGCTCGGAGGTACCGCTGTCGTTCTTCGAGGTAGTCGTTGGGATGGCGTACACCGCGTTCGCCGATGCCCCGGTCGCGGTAGCGGTCGTCGAAGTGGGCATGGGCGGAGAGTGGGACGCGACCAACGTCACCGACGGCCAGGTCGCCGTGGTCACGCCGGTCGCCGTAGACCACGCCGGTTATCTCGGCAACGACGTCGAGACGATCGCCACCGAGAAGGCCGGAATAATCAAGCCGGGTGCGATCGCCGTCCTCGCGCAGCAGGAGCTCCCGGCCGCGGAAGTCCTGGTCCGCAAAGCGGCCGACGTCGGCGCGACCGTGGCCAGGGAGGGGCTCGAGTTCGGCATCCTGCATCGCGAGGTCGCCGTGGGTGGGCAGCAACTGGCGTTGCGCGGGCTTGCCGGCGACTATGACGAGATTTTCCTGCCGTTGTTCGGCGCACACCAGGCGCAGAACGCGGCGTGCGCGCTCGCTGCGGTCGAGGCCGTCCTCGGCGGCCGGGAGCTGGACCGAGACCTGGTACGTGAGGGCTTCGCGCGCGCCAGCTCGCCGGGACGGCTGGAGATCGTACGCACCTCACCCACCGTGGTCGTGGACGCTGCTCACAACCCCGCCGGTGCGCGAGCAACCGCGGACGCGATTACCGAGGGCTTCTCGTTCACCCGGTTGGTCGGCGTGCTTGCCATCATGGCGGACAAAGACATCGTCGGCGTGCTCGAGGCGTTCGAGCCGATCCTCGCCGAGATCGTCGTGACACAGAACTCGTCGCCTCGGTCGATGCCTGCTGCCGAGCTGGGAGAGCTCACTGCTGGTGTATTCGGGATCGACCGGGTGGACGTCGTCCCCGTACTGCCCGATGCGCTGGACGCCGCGATCGGGCTTGCCGAGTCGTCCCGTGAGCTCCCCGGTGCCGGCGTCCTCGTGACGGGCTCGGTTATTACGGTCGGCGATGCTCGGCGTCTGCTGAGAAGATCGTCAAGCCAGGCTGGCGACCCGAGTGGGCCGGCGAAATGACCGGCGCCGCGGTACGCCGCCTTGGCGCAACAGTGCTCGCCGGCGAGGCACTAGTGCTCTTCTTCTTTATTCTCGTCGGCAGCCGGCTCCGCCCAGACGACGCGACCGCGATTGCGGTCGTGGGCGGTATTGGGGCGCTGGCCGCTCTCGTGCTGTGCGGTCTGCTCCGGCACCGCTGGGCGATCTGGGCCGGCTGGGCCCTGCAGGTCGGGCTGGTCGCGACCGGTCTGGTGGTGTCAACGATGTACATCCTCGGCCTCATCTTCGCGGTCCTGTGGCTCGTCGCCCTCCGCCTGGCAGCGAACATCGAGGAGGGCGTGGACCTGCCAGTCCGTCGCGAGCGGTGACCAGCGCGTCGATGCAGCGGCCCGACGTCAGCCAGGCCGGAGCGCTAGGCTGCCCGGCACGCCGAACGAACAGCATTGTGAGAATCATGATCACTCAGAGGACGCTCGTCTTCGTCAAACCAGACGGTGTGCGGCGCGGGCTGGTGGGCGAGATCGTGTCGAGGTTCGAGCGGAAGGGGCTGCGCATCGTGGCGATGGCCATGCGGCAGATCGACCCCGCAACCGCCGACCTGCACTACGCCGAGCATGTCGAGAAGGACTGGTATGCCGACCTTCGGGTGTTCATCACTTCGGGTCCGGTGGTCACGATGGTCATCGAGGGGGAGCAGGCGGTAGAGGTGGCGCGGCTGCTCGTCGGCGCGACCGACGCGCGAAAGGCGGCGGCGGGAACCATCCGAGGCGACCTGGCGAACTCGAACCGGGAGAATCTTGTCCACGCCTCCGACTCGCTCGAGTCCGCCAAACGTGAGCTCGACATCTTCTTCCCGGGAACCTAAACCATCCGCGTCACGTGAGAGCGCGCACCGCATGGTCCGCTTTGCTGCACCCGCCCTGGCCATCGATCTCGGCACGGCGAACACCCTGATCTACGAGCTCGACGGCAGCGGCGACGTGAGTTTGGCGGGACGTGTCGTCCTGTCCGAGCCATCGATCGCCGCCGTCAACACCGACACCGGGCGGGCCGTCGCCGTCGGAACGGCAGCCTCGGCGGCCTTGGAGCCGGGAACGAAGCCGATCACACTCGTTCGGCCGCTGGCCGCGGGCGTGATCTCGGATATCGAGGCGGCCGAGCAGATGCTCACCGCCTTCGTCGAACAAGTGTGCCCGCCGCGCCGGGTTGGTTCGCGCGCCCGGGTCGCCATCGCGGTCCCAAGCAGTGTCAGCGGCGTGGACCGGCGGGCCGTCGCCGACTCCGTCTACGCGACCGGCGCCGGCGAAGTCGAGCTCGTCGAGGAGCCGCTCGCCGCCGCGATCGGTGCCGGGCTGCCAGTCGAGGAGTCGGTGCCGAGCGCCGTCGTCGACATCGGCGGCGGCACCACCGAGGTGGCGGTGATCGTTGACGGTGGGATCGTCACCGCAACGTCGCTGCCGGCCGGCGGCTTCGCCCTCGACGAGGCGATCTGCAGGTGGGTCCGCCGCGAGCACGAGCTGCTCATCAGCGAGGGCACCGCCGAGCAGGTCAAGATCGCCGCTGGGTCGGCCTGGCCTAAGCGCCACGAGGCGCAGACCGGGGTCCGCGGGCGCGACCTCCGTACTGCCCTGCCCAGGACGGTCAGCCTGGGAACCGCCGATGTCCGGATCGCCATGGATGAGCCGCTGCTGGAGATCCTGAGTGCCGTCCGAGCGACGCTCGACCGGTGCCCGCCCGAGCTCGGAAGCCGCCTGGTCGACCGCGGAATCGTGCTGACCGGCGGGGGCGCGCTGCTGGTGGGCCTACCGGAGCGCTTGTCCGACAACACCGGGCTTCCCGTCGCGGTCGCCGACCGGCCGCTCGAATGCGTGGTCCTCGGCACCGCAACCTTCCTGATCTGAGCGGATCCCTGGTCGAGGCGCGGCTGGGGCCGGGCCATGCTTCGGGTCCGTTTGATCCGCCAAGCTCACCGAGCAGGTGCTTTGGGGCGCGAATACCACGCGCCAGGCCGGGGCTTCGTCCGCTGGGCGGATCAAACAGCAGGGCCGGCGGTCGGGTTACTCTGGTTCATCCGCCGGAAGTGTCCTCCCGAGACGGAAACCGGGAGTCCCGAAGCCTTATCGGAGACCGTTCCAATGCCCGTCGAGTCGCTGTTCCCTCGCCTGGAACCGCTGCTCCCACTCGTGCAGAAGCCAATCCAGTACGTCGGCGGCGAGCTGAACTCGACCGTCAAGGACTGGGACAGCGTTGCGGTCCGCTGGTGCCTCATGTACCCCGACGCGTATGAGGTCGGGCTTCCCAACCAGGGCGTGCAGATCTTGTACGAGGTCCTCAACGAGGAGGACGGCGTCCTCGCCGAGCGCACGTACTCGGTATGGCCGGACATGGAGGCGCTGCTCCGTGAGCATGGCATTCCGCAATTCACTGTGGACACGCACCGACCGGTCGGCGCCTTCGACGTGTTGGGCATCAGCTTCGCCACCGAGCTCGGTTACACGAACCTGCTCACGGCGCTTGACCTGGCCGGGATCCCGGTCCTCGCGGCCGACCGCGGCGACCACCCGATAGTGATCGCCGGCGGGCATGCAGCGTTCAACCCGGAGCCAATCGCCGACTTCATCGACGCGGCCGTCCTTGGTGACGGCGAGGAGGTCGCGCTCGCGATCAGTGCGGTGATCCGGGAGTGGAAGGCGGAGGGCCGGCCCGGTGCCGCGGACCGCACGCCGCGGGACGAGCTGCTCTTCCGGCTGGCCGCCTCCGGCGGCGTCTACGTGCCCAAGTTCTACGACGTCGAGTACCTGCCGGACGGCCGGATCAAGCGAGTCGCACCCAACCGGTCAGGAGTGCCGTGGCGGGTGAGCAAGCACACTGTCATGGATCTCGACAAGTGGCCGTACCCCAAGAAGGCACTGGTCCCGCTCGCGGAAACCGTCCACGAGCGGTTCTCCGTGGAGATCTTCCGCGGCTGCACCCGCGGCTGCCGGTTCTGCCAGGCCGGCATGATCACCCGGCCGGTGCGCGAGCGGTCGGTCACGACGATCGGCGACATGGTGGAGAGCGGACTCGCGAGCACCGGGTTCGAGGAGATCGGCCTGCTTTCGCTGTCTTCGGCGGATCACTCCGAAATCGGCGACGTCGCCAAGGGGCTCGCCGATCGCTACGACGGCACCAACACGTCGCTCTCGCTGCCGTCGACCCGCGTGGACGCGTTCAACATCACGCTGGCCAACGAGCTGTCCCGCAACGGCCGTCGGTCCGGGCTCACGTTCGCCCCGGAAGGCGGTACCGAGCGGATGCGCCGCGTGATCAACAAGATGGTGTCCGAGGACGACCTGATCCGAACGGTCACGATCGCGTACTCGCACGGCTGGCGGCAGGTGAAGCTCTACTTCATGTGCGGCCTTCCGACGGAGACCGACGCGGACGTCGTTGCCATCGCCGATCTCGCGAAGAAGGTCATCGACGCCGGCCGGCAGGTGACCAGCAGCCGGGATATCCGCTGCACAGTGTCGATCGGCGGCTTTGTCCCCAAGCCGCATACCCCGTTCCAGTGGGTTGGCCAGCTGGACCCGGAGTCGACCAACGCACGGCTGGCGAAGCTGCGCGACGCCATCCGCTTCGACCGGAGATATTCCCGCGCGATCGGCTTCCGCTACCACGACGGCGAGCCCGGCATCGTAGAGGGGTTGCTGTCGCGGGGCGACCGCCGGGTGAGCGCGGTGATCCGGCGCGTCTGGGAGTACGGCGGACGGTTCGACGGCTGGTCCGAGCACTTCTCCTATGACCGCTGGACAACGGCGGCCGCAGATGTCTGGGACGGCCAGCCGATCTCGGTCGACTGGTTCACCCTGCGCGAGCGCGACTACGCCGAGGTTCTGCCGTGGGACCACCTCGACTCCGGTCTCGACCGGGACTGGCTGTGGGAGGATTGGCAGGACGCGCAGGCCGAGGTCGAGGTCGACGACTGCCGCTGGACCCCCTGCTTCGACTGCGGCGTCTGCCCCCAAATGGGAACCGAGATCCAGGTGGGCCCGACCGGCCGTAAGCTCCTCCCACTGACTCCCGTCAGGTAGCTGGTCGCCGGTTTCGGTGCCGTCATCGTACGGTTGCACCAGTCTGGCATTGCCCGGCCGCAGAAAGCCCGCGAAGCGTTCGGACGGCGCGGTCCCGCTGCTTGTCGTACAGGATCGCGGCGACGGCGACCGCAAGCGCCCAGAAGATGTACCAGCCCGCCTGGACCAGCAGGACGACCACCGCCACGAACGCGACCGTGGCCACCCGGCGTGGCCAGGATGCGCGCGGCAGCAGCTTGATGGCCGCCGCCATGCAGAGCACGTAGATCAGGATGAAGGCGCTGGTCGCGAGCTGGGCGGACGGCCGAGCGCCGGTGCCGGCGAGACCGAAACCGACTGCAGCGACGAGACCGAGACCGGTGAACAGCCCGAGGCTGCGCCGGGGGACGCCGTCCCGCCCGGTCACTGCGAGCCACCCGGGCAGTGCGCCGTCCCGGCTGAGCGCCGCGCCGAGTTTTGCCGCTCCCGCGAAGTACGCGTTCATGGCGCCGGCGGTCAGCAAAACGGCGGCGACGGCCGTGATCACCCGGGCCTCCCCGCCGACGCCGGTTGCCAATAGGTCGCCCAGTGGAGCGGGGCTGTGCGGCGCGGCCGGGCCGAGCACCAGGATGCTAGTTGCCGCGACCGTGAAGTAGAGGACGCTCACGACCGCGATCGCAATCCAGGTGACTCGGGGCAGGTCGCGGGCCGGGCGGCGGTAGTCGGCGGCAAGGGAGGTGACCGCCTCCCAGCCCGCGAAGCCCCAAACAAGCACGGCCGCCGCTGGGCCGATTGCTTGCCAGCCGTTCGGAGCGAAAGGTTCGAGGTTGGCGAGCTTCGCATGTGGCAGCGCGGTGACGGTGGCGGTCACCAGAAGGAGGGCGAGGACGGCCGCGATGCCCAGCTGAACCCGCCCGGAAACACGCAGGCCAGCGGCGTTCGCCGCGGCCATTACGACGATGAGGGCCACCGCAGTGATCCACGTTACGCGCTCACCCCCGCCGGTCGCGGCCGCCACATAGGCTCCCGCGAACATGCCAGCGGCCGGCGCGCCTACCGGGACGGCGAAGTAGAAGGTCCAGCCGGCGACGGTCGCCATCCGCGGCCCGAACGCGGCCCGCACGTAGGTCGAGACGCCGCCCGCGGACGGGTAGCGCGCACCGAGCGCCGCGAAGGTCGTCGCCAGCGGGATCGACAGGACGATCAAAGCCAGCCAGGCGAGCAGTGAAGCCGGCCCGGCGATCTGAGCCCCGAGCGCCGGGAGAGCGATCACCCCGGTGCCCAGCACCGCACCGATAGTCAGCGCGGCGCCGGTAGAGATAGACAGCTTCTCGGGCTCGTTCACCCGATCCAGTCTCATGAGCGATTGGTTATCCGCTAAGGTCCAATTCGTGGCCAACCGATTGGGCCAATCTGCGGGTCCCCGGATGCTGCACAGGCCATCGCCAGGAGCCGCCGATGCGGCCGCTTTCGATATCCACATCAGCCTGCGAGCGCGGGGCGACCGGGCGGCACAGATCTACCGGCAGCTGCTCGACGCCATTCTCGATGGCCGCTTGGGACCCGGTATCCGGCTGCCGCCCACTCGCGAGCTTGCCACCCGCCTCGGTGTATCGCGCAACACCGTCGCGGTCGCATACGAGCGCCTGACGGCCGAGGGCTTCCTGGATAGCAAGGTCGGCGCTGGCACGTTCGTCTCGCCCGCCGCGGCCAGCCAGCCCGGCGACCGCCGAAGAGCGCCCCGGGGTGAGATCCTGCGGCCGCGCCCGGTTTGGTCGTCGATCCCCGAACCTCCGCCGGTCCGGTCCGCCCCACCGCCCTATGACTTCAGCATCGGCGTGCCCGACCTCGCGCTCTTCCCGCTGGACACCTGGCGGCGGCTGGTCGGCCGGGAGCTGAGCCGCGCGGTGATCCGTGACGCGGACTACGCCGAGCCGACGGGTCACGCAGGGCTAAAGGGGGCGATCGCCCGATACATCGGCATCTCGCGGTCGGTCCGGGTGGATGCGGACGACGTCGTCGTGACCCAAGGGGCCCAGCAGGCGCTCGACCTCGTCGGGCGGGTGCTGATCGATCACGGCGCCACAGTCGCCGTCGAAGATCCTGGATACCCGCCGGCCCGGCAGCTCTTCGCCAGCCTCGGCGCCCGGGTCATCGGAGTGCCCGTCGACGAGGAGGGCCTGGTCGTCGACCAGATCCCGGCCACCGCCCGGCTGGTCCATGTGACGCCGTCCCACCAGTTCCCGCTCGGGACGGCGATGTCACTCGCCCGCCGAACCGCCCTGCTCGCCTGGGCGGCTCGCCGGAATGCAGTGATCATCGAGGACGACTATGACAGCGAGTTCCGCTTCGCCGACCGCCCGCTCGAGCCGCTCCAGAGCCTCGACCGAGCCGGCCGAGTGATCTACGTGGGCACGTACTCAAAGTCGCTCCTCCCGATGCTTCGGCTCGGATTTGTTGTTGCGCCCGAATCGCTGCAGCCGGCGCTGCGCACGGCGAAGCTGCTCGCGGACGGGCAGGGTGACGTCGTTACGCAGGGAGCGCTGGCCAGGTTTATCGAAGAGGGCCAGCTTGGTCGGCACATCCGTCGGATGACCCGGGTGTACGCCGAGCGCCACGCGGCGGTGGTCGCGGCAGTCGGTGGCGAGCTCGCCGAGTGGCTCGAGGTCGTGCCCTCGGCGGCCGGGCTGCACGTGAGCACGTACGTGCGGGCGGGCTCGGGCGTCGATCTCGGGCGGTCCCGCCGGCTCGCGGCCCGGTCCGGCGTCGTCATCCGGCAGCTCGGCCCCTATTACATGTCCGCCGATCGGACGAAGGGAATCGCCGCTCCCGAAACCAATACGGAGCCCCGGGACGGGCTGGTGATCGGGTACGGCGCCATTAACACCGAACGGATTGCGCCGGGAATGCAGCTGCTTGCGGCTGCGTTGCACCCAACAGCCACTGTATGAATGGCGCCGTTCGCTCCATACCTGTCGAATGAGTGTGCCAATGGCTCGCTAGGTACGAGTCAACGTCATGGTCGTTCAATAGAGCGAAGTCCTCCGCATACTGGACAGATGGCTCGTACCCCTAACGGGCCGCCGCCGGCGCCGGTCGTTCAGCGGCTGCGAGTCAGATACGCCAAGCGCGGGCGCCTGAGAT
Source organism: Actinomycetota bacterium (assembly GCA_046725875.1). Classification (GTDB taxonomy): domain Bacteria; phylum Actinomycetota; class Actinomycetes; order JAKEEW01; family JAKEEW01; genus JBKOZJ01. Next base: position 7,711 of record JBKOZJ010000060.1, on the reverse strand, counting down.
TCACTAGCCACCGCGACTTCCAGCGTGCATTCGAGCGAGCCCTGCGGCGTGCGGGCGTTCCGGTCGCCTACTCGGCCGGCTTCTCGCCGCACCCCAAGGTTTCGTACGCAGGAGCAGCCCCGACGGGGGTTGCGAGCGAGGCAGAGTATCTCGAGGTCGCACTGAACGAGCGGGTCGAGCCCGATCGGCTCAGATACGACCTGGATTCGTCGCTGCCCCCAGGGCTCGACGTGATCGAGGTCGTGGAAGCCACCGGACCCGCCCTCGCGGATCGGCTCGAAGCGTCGCACTGGGAGATCGTGCTCTCCGGGATCGATGCGGCGACCGCGGCCAAGGCGGTCGAGTCGTTCCTGTCGGCCGACACTGTCGAGGTCGAGCGGCTCACCAAGCAGGGCGTCCGCAGGCTCGACGCTCGTCTGCCCGTCATCGGGATCACCGTGGCCGACGGGGCCAGCGGGCCTTTCCGGACGGAGGGCGGGCCGTGTGCGATACTTCATGTGGTCGTTCGGCAGACCACACCGGCCGTTCGACCCGACGACGTCCTTGCCGGACTCCGCCACGTGGCCGACCTGGCGCCGCCCACACCGCCGCTGGTGACGAGGCGGGCGCAGGGCCCACTAGACCCGGTGTCCGGCACGGTCTCCGACCCGCTGCTGCCGGACCATCGGAGCCCTCGGCTGCCGACGAGGAGCGGACAGGTTCGCGGCGGCGCGGAGCCCGCGTGACCAAGTCGGCAATCGCGGGTGCGGACCCGCGGATGCAGCAGACACAGACTTTCGCCGTCCGGGCGAGGCCAAGGGGGGTCTCATCGAACGGCGGCTAGGACAAGCTCCTGCGCGGCGCCTCAGCCGGCGCCCGGGAGCGTGACGGGAGACATGCCCGGATGCTCGAGGACGAGCCCACACAAGAAGGCAACACAGCAAGCAACAAATCCACCAGTGGTGGCGCCCCGGACAGCGGCGGCGACACCAGCACACAGGCGTCCAAGCGGTCGCGTCGCACGCGGAAGGCGGCCCCCGCGGACGCCGAGCTGGCCACGGCGGCGGAGGCCAGCAAGCCCCGGCGAACCCGGAAGAAGGCGGCAGCGAAAGCAGACGAGGCCGAAGCCCGCCCGCGCTCCAGCGGCTCCTCGGCTGGCGCCGATGCGCCGGCAACCGAAGCGCCCGCTCGGCGGGCCGCGCCGGCGGTGACATTCCAGGAGCCGACGCCCCTCTTCCAAGAGCCAGTGGAGGCAGCAAAGGCAGCGAGCCGGAAGCGCCGTCCGGCGACCAGCCGAGCGGACGAGCCAACGGACACATCCGGCCGCGCCGCGGTGGCGCCCGACGAGGCGGTCGAACCGGCCAAACGAAGGCCTACCCGCAAGCGTGCGGCGGCTCCTGCCGAGATCCCCGCTCCCGCCGCGGCCGGCGAGCCCATCCCGGCCCAGGCAGCAGCGGGCGCGGACGATACCGAGGAGGCGGGCGAGGCAGCCCGGAAGCGCCGCCGGCGAAGCGGCCGGGGCCGCCGCCGAGAGGCCAGTGACAGCTCCGAGCGCGCGGTCGAGGCGCCGGCGGCCGAAGCACCCGCGGACGACACCTCCACTCCGGATACGGATGAGCCCGAGCCGGATCGTGTGGAGGCCGACAGCGAGGCTGCAGGGTCCGGGACACGCCGCCGCCGGCGCCGCCGCCGCCGCGCGGGGGCTGGGGACGAAGCCAAGGTCCACGCGGCAGACGACCCCGAGCGAACCGTCGTTAAGATCCGCGAGCCCCGCCAGCAGGACGCTGACGAGGCCGACGTCACCATGGTCAAGGGCTCGACCCGGCTCGAGGCCAAGAAACAACGGCGGCGGGAGGGGCGGGAGGCCGGACGGCGCCGGGCCCCCGTGATCACCGAGGCCGAATTCCTGGCTCGTCGCGAGTCGGTCGACCGGGTCATGGTCGTCCGGCAGGCCGGGGAGATCACTCAGATCGCGGTGCTCGAGGACGGCGTGTTGGTCGAGCACTACGTCAATCGGGAATCCCATACCTCCCTGATTGGCAACGTGTACCTCGGCAAGGTGCAGAACGTCCTTCCCTCGATGGAGGCCGCGTTCGTCGATATCGGCCGCGGCCGAAACGCCGTGCTCTATGCCGGTGAAGTCAACTTCGATGTCGCCGGCCTCGATGGGCAACCGAAGCGCATCGAGAACGTACTCAAGTCCGGCCAGTCCATCCTCGTCCAGGTGACCAAGGACCCGGTCGCGCAAAAGGGAGCCCGGCTCACCAGCCAGATCAGCCTGCCCGGCCGTTACCTGGTCTATGTGCCCGAGGGCTCGATGACCGGCATCAGCCGGAAGCTGCCGGACACCGAGCGAAACCGGCTGAAGATCCTCCTTCGGTCGATCCTCCCGGAGGACGCCGGCGTCATCGTGCGGACCGCGGCCGAGGGGGCCACCGAAGACGAGCTCAAGCGGGACGTGAACCGGCTGTCCGCACAGTGGGATGACATCCAGAAGAAGGCGAAGAGCGTGGGTGCGCCCGCTCTGCTCTATGGGGAACCTGACCTGCCCATCCGCGTGGTCAGGGACATCTTCAACGAGGACTTCACCAAGCTCGTGGTCGAGGGCGACGACGCCTGGGACATGATCGATGCGTACGTCGCCCACGTCGCACCCGACCTGGGCCCCCGGCTCGAGCTGTGGACCGGGACCGAGGACGTCTTCACCGCCGACCGAATCGACGAGCAGATCGTCAAAGCCCTCGACCGAAAGGTGTGGCTGCCGTCCGGTGGTTCACTGGTGATCGACCGGACCGAGGCGATGACCGTCATCGACGTCAATACCGGCAAGTTCACCGGCCAGGGCGGAAACCTCGAAGAGACGGTTACCAAGAACAATCTCGAGGCCGCCGAAGAGATCGTCCGCCAACTGCGGCTCCGCGACGTCGGCGGCATCATTGTCATCGACTTCATCGACATGGTCCTCGAGAGCAACCGCGAGCTGGTGTTGCGCAGGCTGCTCGAGTGCCTGGGTCGAGATCGTACGAAGCATCAGGTGGCCGAGATCACCTCGTTGGGTCTCGTGCAAATGACCCGCAAGCGGGTGGGCCAGGGCCTGCTCGAGGCGTTCTCCGAGCCGTGCGAATGCTGCAATGGGCGCGGCGTCAAGATCCATATGGATGTCCTGGAAGCGAAACCGGAGAGTCGCAGGCGCGCCGGCGCCGGCGCCGCAGCGCCGGCGGCGGTAGCCGCCGTGGCTTCGGTACAGCCACCGGTGACAGTGTCGGCCGAGTCGACACCCGGGGACCCACCCGCGCCGGTGGGCCCAGAGGCGATCGCCGCCGCACTGGACGGCAACCCGAGGGAGGCTCCGGCGAGCCGGAGCGCGGAGCCGCCGGCTGATCTCAGGCCGAGTGGTTTGGGTGCCGTACCCGAGGAGGAGGCGCACCCGTCATACCCCGGGGCACGCACGCTTGGGCTCGGTTGGCCCGGGTGACCTCCCGTCCTGTATTGTTGTCGGCTGGCGCGCCACCTGCGCGAACACGCCGTGGAACGCCACAAGCAGGTCGCGGGCTCCAGGGCTCGCTCGCCGAGGCTCGGTTCGGCGAATCCGCCGGGCAAACAATGATCTAGAGAGGTTCCGCGGTGTACGCGATCGTTCGCGCCGGCGGCCGGCAGGAGAAGGTCGCCGTTGGCGACGTCGTCACGATCGACCGGGTCGACGGTGAGCCCGGCGCAAAGCTCACGCTGCCCGCGGTTCTGGTCGTCGACGGTGACAAGGTGACCGCCGACGCCGCCAAGCTCACCAAGGTCGCGGTGACGGCCGAGGTGGTCGGCCCCGTGAAGGGACCGAAGATCGAGATCCTGAAGTTCAAGAACAAGACCGGCTACCGCAAGCGCCAGGGTCACCGGCAGAAGCTGATCCAGGTGAAGGTCACCGGCATCAAGACCGGGAAGTAGGTTTCACGATGGCTCACAAGAAGGGCGCGTCGTCTAGCCGCAACGGCCGAGACTCCACGGCTAAGCGGCTGGGCGTGAAGCGCTTCGGCGGCCAGATCGTTAACGCTGGCGAGATCATTGTGCGCCAGCGCGGCACCCACTTCCACCCGGGCGCCGGTGTCGGCCGCGGCGGCGACGACACCCTGTTCGCCCTCGTCGATGGTGCGGTGGAGTTCGGCAATCGACGGGGTCGCCGGGTCGTCAACGTCATCCCGTCGGTGGAGTGATCCGCTGGCGCACAAGCCGAAGCTATTCAGTTGGAGGCGGATCGGGCTTACCGGTCCGCCTCTTGGCTATTCAGATCATGGTTCAGATCACGGCGGTCCAGGAGAGGAGGCGGCAGCCGGATGGCGACCTTCGTTGACCAGGTGGTCATCCACGCGCAGGCCGGGTCGGGCGGGCACGGCTGTGCCTCCATCCACCGGGAGAAGTTCAAGCCGCTCGGCGGCCCAGACGGCGGAAACGGTGGCCGGGGCGGGGACGTGATCCTCGTCGTCGACCCGGGTACGACGACGCTGCTCGACTACCACCGCTCACCGCACCGCAAGGCGAGCAACGGCCGGCCCGGCCAGGGCGACAACCGCTACGGCGCCGATGGCCGGGATCTGCTGCTCCCGGTACCCGACGGGACGGTGGTCTCCGCGGCAGCGGGCGAGCTCCTTGCCGATCTCGTTGGCGCCGGCACCCGCTTCGTTCTCTGCCGGGGCGGCCGGGGCGGCCTGGGGAACGCCGCGCTCGCTTCACCCCGCCGCAAAGCGCCCGGCTTCGCGCTGCTTGGCGAGCCCGGCGAGGGCGGGGATTTCGTGCTCGAGCTCAAGACCGTTGCCGACGTTGCCCTGGTCGGCTTCCCGAGCGCCGGCAAGTCGAGCATCATCGCCGCGGTGTCGGCCGCTCGTCCGAAGATCGCGGATTACCCGTTTACGACGCTCGCGCCGAACCTCGGGGTCGTCGACGCAGATGGGACCCGGTTCACCATTGCCGACGTGCCAGGGCTCATTGCGGGGGCAAGCGCGGGTCGCGGCCTCGGGCTGGAGTTCCTGCGCCACGTCGAACGGTGCAGCGTCCTTGTCCACGTGCTCGACTGCGCGACGGTCGAGCCCGGCCGGGACCCGCTGTCCGACCTCGACGTGATCGAAGCCGAGATCGCTGCGTATGACGAAGCCACCCGGGATGCTCGACCACCGGGCTTGGAAGATCTTGCCGCCCGACCGCGGCTCGTCGTACTCAACAAGATCGATGTGACCGAGGCGCGGGAGATTGCCGACCTCGTTGAGCCGGAGCTGCGAGCTCGTGGGCTGCCGGTGTTCAAAGTGAGCGCGGCCACGCACGACGGCCTGCGCGAGCTGACATTCGCGATGTCCGAGCTGGTCAGCGCCGCCCGCGTCGCTGCCCCATCTCCCCAGCCAACCCGCATCGTGCTGCGCCCGAAGTCAGTCGACGACGGCGGCTTTACTGTGCTGAGGGAGGACGGGCGCTTCCGGGTGCTTGGGGAGAAGCCGGAGCGCTGGGTCCGGCAAACCGACTTCTCGAACGGCGAGGCGGTCGGCTACCTCGCGGATCGGCTTGCCCGCCTCGGGGTCGAGGAGCGGCTACTCGAGCTGGGCGCCGAGCCGGGTGCCGAAGTGGTCATCGGCACTGGCGACGACGCGGTCGTGTTCGACTGGGAGCCGACGATCGTGGCCGGCGCTGAGCATCTCCTTGGCCGCCGTGGCAACGATCCGCGGCTGGACTGAGGCCGGCGGGACTGATCGACCAGTCGACCAATGGCCGAGGAGCGCATACGGAACGCTGTTCTTTGTTGGGGCGGTCACGCGAGTCTACGCCGGCGGTGGCAAGCTCGAGGGGTGCTGAAGCTCGTCGTGTTGTTCGCCATAGTGGGGATCGTGCTCGTGACGTGGCTGGTGTTGCGTGGCTACGGCGACGGCGGGCCGGAGATCTGAACGGAGCCCGCAGGCGTACGATCAAGCCAACGGATTCCACCCGCTGAGGACCGGGGTCGGACCCTGGGCTCGGGACCCCCCAACAGGGAGCAGATCACGCCATGACCGCTGCTGTCCCCTTGATGACCGCGCTCGCCCAGACCGAGGGCGAGCAGAAGGACTTCGCCCACCCGATTTTGGTCGCGGTCGGCGCCTTCGTCCTGCTGTGCATCCTGTTGATCATTACGCTCCAGTTCAACAAGGACCGCTAGCTCGGAAGATGCGCGCACGGTGACTGGTCGCCGCTCCCGGCTCGGCGTGATGGGCGGGACCTTTGATCCGATCCACCACGGGCACCTTGTGGCGGCGAGCGAGGTCGCGAGCCTGTTCCAGCTCCACAAGGTCGTCTTCGTGCCCACCGGCCAGCCGTGGCAGAAGCCCGTCTACGACGTTACGAAGGCCGAAGACCGCTATCTCATGACGGTGATCGCGACCGCATCTAACCCGCGATTCCACGTAAGCAGAATCGATATCGACCGTGGGGGCCCGACCTATACCATCGACACTCTTCGTGAGCTGCGCGAGGAGCACGGACCGGACCCCGATCTCTTTTTCATCACCGGCGCCGACGCCCTTGCCAACATCCTCACCTGGCGGGATGCGGACGAACTGTTCAAGCTGGCACACTTCATCGGCTGTACAAGACCCGGTCATCGGCTCGCCGATCCCGGCCTTCCCGACGGTCAGGTGAGCTTGGTGGAGATACCCGCGCTGGCGATCTCGTCCACCGGCTGCCGGGATCGAGTACGGCGAGGTGCCCCGATCTGGTATCTCGTGCCGGACGGAGTCGTCCAATACATCAACAAGAGGGGTCTCTACCGGGAGTGAGCGTGACCGGCGGTCAGGACGTTAAGCGCCCAGAGGAACCGCCCTCTGGAATCCCCGACATGCAGCCAGCCGACGCCGATGCGCACGAGGAGGCGCGCGGCGACCTGGATCATTGGCGGCGGTTCGCCCGCAAGGGGGAGCCATCTCGTGGACGTGGCCGGGGACCCGATCTCGATCGGCGCTTACTGGCGGCGGGCGCGGCGGCTGCCGCGCTGCTCCTGTTCGTGCTGGCGATTTGGCGGCCGTGGTCCGGCGGCCCGGACCTGTCGCCCGCCGACAAGGCGCTGGGGGCGCCGCGCGCCGCTGTGCTTATCCAGATCAGGTCCACCGAAGGCCGGGCGATCGCCAACGCGGTGATCATGCACGACCGCGAGCGGGACCGCGGCTCGGTTGTCGGGGTTCCCGACGATCTCGCGGTCGACGTGCCGGACCTGGGCGTGGACTCCACGGTGTCGGAGAGCGGCACCGGACGGCTCGCCGACGCACTCAATGTGGCCGGGGAGTCGTTGACCCGCGATGCCGTGGCCGACGTGCTCGGCGTAGACATTGCCGGTTCGTTCGTCCTGGACGTGCCGACCTTCGCGAGCGTGGTGACCCGGGTCGGAGGGGTAGAAGTCAAGATCGACGCTCCGGTGTCGGTTGGCGGCAGAGTCGTAGCGCGGCCCACGACCGAGCCGGTGGCACTGGACGGTGCCGCGGCGGTCTCGTACATCTCGATCTCCGAAGGGACGAGCCCCGCCCGCGCCGGCCACTTTGTTCAGGTCCTCGATGCGGTCGTCGCCAAGATTCCGAAGAAGTACGATCTCGCTGCGGACCTCGTCGACGCCGTCGGCCTGATCGGCAACGGCACCCTGACGCCGGAGCGGCTCGCGGCGATCTTGTCCGGTGCCGCGACGGATCAGGCGGCCGGGGGCATGGAGACCGCAGTGCTACCGGTGCAGGGCAAC
>JBKOZJ010000059.1:0-4394 GCA_046725875.1 Actinomycetota bacterium | reverse complement strand
GAGCTGCTTCAACTGTTGATAGGCGACAACGCCATCCTGGCCGTGTGCCAGCTGGTCGAGAGCGTGCCGGTCTTGGAAGCTCCGCCGCGGCATAGCACTAACAATGCGCAGCTGAAGAAGCGGCCGAGGAGTTACGGCTGTGCTTGTGGATCAAACGTTCGAATTCCTTAGCACTGTGGACAAGTATCGAGGACGATTGACGGGCGACTGGGACGGCCGCGCGACTCAGTTATCTACCGAACCATCGAGTCGCCCCGCGCCACAGGGATGTTGAATGAATGTGCCGTTGTTGCGAAACGGCTGCCGATGAATGTGCCGTTGGCTCGAACCTATCGAGCCAACGGCACATTCATCTCAATGGGGGCGTAGGGCCTCGGCTAGGTGAGGCGGACGCGGGGATCAAGCAGGGCGTAGACGATGTCGACCACGACGTTCATCAGGACGACGAAGAACGCGGCGAAGAGCACCGTTCCCATGATCGCCGGCAGGTCGTGGTTCAGCACCGAGTTGAGGGCGTATTGGCCGATGCCAGGGAGGCCGAAGATCTTCTCGGTGATGATCGTGCCGCCGAGCAGCGCGCCGAAATCGAGGCCGAACAGCGTGACAATCGGCGTGATTGCCGACCGAAGGCCGTGCCGGTAGACCACGGTCCGTTCGGGTAGTCCCTTGGCTCGGGCCGTGCGGATGTAGTCCTCGCCGAGCGTCTCCAGCAGAGAGCCGCGGGTCAGGCGGGAGTACGTCGCCGCGTACAGCAACGCCAGCGTGATCCACGGCAGCACCAGGTGGCGCAGCCAACCCGCTGGGCTCTCCGTGAAGGGCGTCCATCCCGACACCTCGAACAGGTGCACCCCCCACCTCGTCGCCGGGATGAAGAACAGTACGTTGAAGACGATCATGCCAAGCACGAAGGACGGCAACGAGATACCGGCCAGAGCGAAGATGGTGGCGCCGCGGTCCGCCAGCGACCGCGGCCGGGTCGCGGCGAGCACGCCGACCGGGATCGCGATCAACAGCCAAAGAACGGCCGCGCCGAACGCCACCGATAGCGTCACCGGCATCTGCCGGACGATCGCGTCCAGGATCTTTTCGTGGGTGAGGAACGATTCACCCAGGTCCGGGGGGAACTGCAGGAATCCCCTGAGGTACTGCCCGTACTGCACGTGAACCGGCTGGTCGAGGCCCAACTGGTGCCGGACGAGATCGACCGTCTCCGGTGTCGCCTGCTTACCCGCGAACAGCCGGGCCGGATCGCCGGGTGACGCGACGAAGAACAGGAAGAACACCGCTGTCACGATCACCCAGAGCACGATGATCCCGTACAACAGCCGGCGGACCAGAAAGCGCAGCATCAGCGGCCACGCGCCTCGGTGCCGGACGACCGAGATCCGGACAGAAACGCATCCGGTTTCAGGCGCTCGGCCTGGGCATGACCGACAGCCACCGCATTGCGGGCTCGGCGGGTGTTGGCGGTGGCTGACCGCATGCTCACCTCCACCTGGCCAGCGTCCGGGCGGAGCCGGGGTCGAAGGCATCCCGCAAGCCGTCGCCGAGCAAGTTGAACGCGAGCGTCGTGATCAGAAGGGCGAGTGCCGGAAAGACGAGCATCCACCAGGCGATCGTGTAGAGAGACCCGTTCTGGACCGCGGCCAGCGTCCCGCCCCAGCTCGCCTCGTCGGGAACGCCCAGCCCGAGGAAGGACAGCGTCGCCTCGAGCACGATCACCTGCGGGATCAGCAGCGTGCCGTAGACGATCAGCGGTCCGATCAGGTTCGGCAGAAGGTCGACGAACATCACCCGCAGGTCGGCCGAGCCGATCGACCGGGCCGCCTCGATGAAGTCCTTCTCCCGCAACGACAGGACCTGTCCGCGGACGATCCGGGCGACCGGCGCCCACATAAAGAAGAGGATCACCGCGATGGTGATCTTGAGGCTGGGCTGGAAGATGGCGACGAACGCAATAGCGGTCACCAGGAACGGGAAGCCGAGCACGACGTCCATCACCCGGGAGACGAAGCCGTCGACCCGTCCCCGGAAGTAGCCGGAAACCGTCCCCACGGCCGTCCCGACGACGAGCGCAAGCAGCGTCGCGAAGATCCCGACGAAGAGTGAGATCCGCGCCCCGTAGGCGATCCTGACCAGCAGGTCGCGGCCAAGCTCGTCGGTGCCGAGCCAGAATTCTCCGCTCGGCCCGACCGGCGCTCCGGCTTCGGTCAATCCGGTGTCCCGATACTGCTCGTCGACTGGATGCCCCGTGATAGTTGCCACAAGCGGCGCGCACAGCGCGAAGAGCACGAGCAGGCCGATAACTGCCAGCGATGCCATCGCGACCCGGTCGCGCCGCAGTCGCTCCCATGCCAGCAGCCATGGGCTGCGGCCCTGGATCTTCCGGTGTGACGGGCGCTGCTCGTCGGCCGGCTCCACGCTCATCGGCTCGGCCGCGAAGCTGTCGACCGTGCTGGTCACCTGCTGCCTCCTTGCGCTTCGCTCTGCTTATCCGGATCGCCCGGCTCCTCCCGCCCGACGTCCGCGAACGGATCGTCCAGCCATGGATCAACGTTCGCCGACCCGGGACCGGGTTGGCGGCGTGAACTCGTCCCTCGCTCGCCGTGCCACGACGGGTCGGATGACCCGCCGGGACCGTCGGCCACTTCCGCCGCACCGGCCCCGGAGGTGCCCACTGTGGCACCGGTCCCGGTTGCCGAATCTGCCTCATCGGGCAGGGAGGCGTTGTTCGGCCTGTCCGTGCGCCCGGCCGCATCCACCGCGCCGCGCCAGGGAGTGGCGTACGGAATATCACCGCCGCGCGCGACCGATCCCGTACCGGACGCGGCCTCGCCGTACCACGGCTCACCATCGCCGGACCGGACGCTTCCGGCGCCGTACTGCCAGCTCGTACCGCTTGTCCGCCTGGGCAATGGCGGCGGCGCGCTCCCCACGGCCGCCTCCTCGACTTGCTCGGCGATGGGCTTGCGAGTGAGGTCGTCGTCGGGCTCGACCGGAAAATGACACGCGGTCACGTGCGACGGGGGATCACCGAGGCGAGGCTGCAGGACAGGATCGTCGGCCGCGCAAACTGCCCGGGCCTTCGGGCAGCGCGGGTGAAAGCGGCAGCCGGTTGGCGGGTCCGCCGGTGAGGGCGGCTCTCCCCCCAAAATGATCCGCTGCCGGGACGCGGTCGACCGCGGGTCTGCGACGGGGGCGGCCGACAGCAGTGCGGCGGTGTAGGGGTGTCGCGGCCGGCCAAACAGTTGCTCCACCGAACCAACCTCGGCGAGCCGGCCGAGATACATGACGGCGACCCGGTCGCTGATGTGTTCGACCACCCCGAGGTCGTGGGAGATGAAGAGGTACGTCAGGCCGAATTCGGACTGCAGCGACTTGAGCAGGTTCAGGATCTGTGCCTGGATCGACACGTCGAGCGCAGAGACCGGCTCGTCGCAGATGATGAGCTTCGGCCGCAGGGCCAAGGCACGGGCGACGCCGATGCGCTGCCGCTGGCCGCCAGAAAACTCCATGGGAAAGCGGTTGTAGTGCTCCGGGTTCAACCCGACGAGCTCCATCAGCTCCTGCACCTTGCGCTTGCCGGCGGCGCCGGAGGAAACGCCGTGGACGACGAGCGGGTCGCCGATGATGGAGCCGACCCGCCGACGGGGGTTGAGCGATCCCATCGGGTCCTGAAAAACCATCTGCATCTCCCGGCGGTGTCGGCGCATTTCTCGCCGGGACAAATTGGTGATGTTGTGTCCGTCGAAGACGATCCGACCCGCAGTCAGCGGCTCCAGGCCGAGCAGGCAGCGTGCGAAGGTTGACTTTCCGCAGCCGCTCTCTCCGACCAGGCCAAGGGTCTCGCCCCGCCGCAGCTCGAGGTCGATCCCATCGACGGCCCGCGCCGGGCTGACCGTACGACCGAAGAGTGCGCCACCCTTGACTGCAAAATGCTTACGGACCCCCGCGACCGAGAGCAGCAGGTCACTTTGGCCGCCCGTGCTCCCCGGCCGCGCACCTACCGCCGCGGCATCGGCGGGGCTCTCGGCGTTCCACCCGCTCACTGGATGACCTCTTCGCCCGAGTCAGCCATGGTCGGGTACGTGCTACCGGCCCGGTGGGGCCACGCGGTGGACACCTGTCCGGTACCAGACTCGCGATCCGCCTGCTGCTGCTCGCCGGCCCGCCGCGACTCCCACCAGGAGCCGTCGCGCGGCAGCCAGCAGGCCGACAGGTGCGCCTGGTCCGGCCGGTCGACGACCATCAGGTCGGGCCGGTCGAGCCGACAGATGTCCATGACGTACTGGCAACGGGGGTGGAAGGCGCACCCGGTCGGCAGGTTGATCAGCGACGGCGGCGATCCCGGGACGGTCGCGAGCATGTCCCTCCGCCCGCGTACCGGGATGGAC
>JBKOZJ010000058.1:0-25120 GCA_046725875.1 Actinomycetota bacterium | reverse complement strand
GCGAACCAGGCGGTAAGTGGGAGGCGGCTGAATACGAGGACGAGCGCCGCAGGTCCGTCGTACGTACTGCCGTCACGATCAACGACACGAAGTCGACCTGGTCCGTCCGACGGGTCGATGCGGAAGCGCGCAAGCCAGTCGAGTGACTTGATCACGTCCGCAAGCCGACGATGCGCCGGAATTGCCAGGTCAAGCAGCACGACTCGATCGCGGGTTGTGGGCACCGCCCAGATCACCAGCGCTGCGATGCCCAGGTATGAGAACACCTCTACATCGGCCGATGCCTGGATGGAGAGGTGGAAGCAGACGGCGACCCAGACGGCGGCGTAGCGAGTCCCGCGCCACCAGAGGCCGACAGCGATGAAGAGCTCGGTGAGCACGATGAGCTTGGCGGCGTACTCATGAAACGAACGGTCGGTCAGCAGCGACACGATCCACTCCGGCAGCGGCGTCGCGGCCAGCTGGTCGCGCTTTTGGACCACTCGGTCCCAGGTCACCGCGCCACCGAACCAGTCCGGATCTAGCAGCTTGCTCAACCCCGACGCGCCGTATACAGCGGACGCCTCGAACCGGAGCAGCCACAGCGGCCACGCTGGCCCGCTTTCGTCCAGCGGGGGCAGCCCACGCCGGGCGCGCAGCCACGAGTCGAGGGAGATCTCGCGCCCGCACGGAGTGATCGCGAGTGCGGCGAGGACGATCAGGAGGTATGCCCGGTTGTTGTGGAAATGCGTAGTGGAGAGGAACTGGTTGTAAGCGACCACGCCAAACGTCACTGGGGCGGCAACCCGGGTCAGTAGGCCCAGCGACATGGCGACGGCGGCGGCCGCACCGAGCCACAGCAGGCCGACGTAAAGGGAGCGCGGCAGCTCGGGGTACCAGGTCGCGTACGGCTCATAGAAGGCGTCGCTATAGATCCGGCCCTCTGCGGCGTCGACCAGGAATGGCTGCAGGTATAGCAGCACAACCGGCCCGACGAGGGTCCGCAGCAGAGCCAGCGCCCGCATGCTCACCCGGCGGCCGACGAGCTCATCGATGCGTGCGATGAGCCCCGCCCGGCCGGTGGCGGTGGCGACGCCCGTGGCGGTCAGCGTGACTCCTCGCGTTTGTCGGTACGCAGCACGAGCGTCTGCGGTGGGTCGAGGTTGTGCCAGTAGGTCACGGTTGCCTCGAGATACCGCGTCTGGCGGTCCCGGGGCGTATGGTCGGCCACCCACTGCAGGGCGCTGCGCAGAAAGGCGAGTTGGTTGTCCACGCCGGCGTCCGCGTGGTGCCTAATCCATGGGCTCTGAAGACCACGACCGCTTACCAGGTCGTTCCAGGTATAGCCCGCCCAGGGCTCCGTAACCGAGATCCTTTCGCCGTCCCCAATGACCCGCACGATGGACGCCTGCCAAGTGCTCGACTCGGGGAACATCTGGAACGCGAACTCCTTGTGGGTGGACCAGTAGCCCCGGGCGACGAAAAAGAGCTGGCCGAGCACCACGGCTGCCACGGCCAAGCGGCGGCCGACGATCCGAGTCTTGGAGTCCACGTTGAGACAATCCCACGCGGAATGGCGACAGGCATGTGCTCCGGCGCGATGAAATAACGATCTAGCCGTTGCCCTTGACGGCACCAAAGTCGCGTGAGGAAACTTTACTCACCCAACGCCTCTCGGTGCCAGGGATTAGGGCGGTGGTCGATGCAACGCACCTATCAGCAAGCGGGAGCGATGCCCGGCCAGCCCGCACTTCTGCGTGCGATCAACGACCGAGCAGCGCTGGAACTGCTGCTGGAGCGAGGTCCGCTCTCCCGGGCCCAGATCGGAAGGCTCACCGGCCTTTCGAAACCGACCGCGTCCCAGCTACTTGCCCGCCTCGAGGATGCCCGCCTGGTCATCCCGGTTGGCCCGCGAGCCTCCGGCCGCACAGCTCAGCTGTACGAAGTCAACCCGGGTGCGGCGTACATCGCTGCGATGGACGTGACGCCCGCCGGTATCGAGGCGGCCGTCGCGGACATCACCGGCCGCGTGGTCGCCCGAGGAACGTACAGAACACCGGGGCGGGCGGGCGCGGATGCGATACGTGCGACGACGGCGGCACTGACGGCGGCGGCCGAGGCGATCGACCTGGACACAACAGATTTGACCCATGTCGTGGTCGCCACCCCCGGCGCACTCAACCCACAGACCGGACAGCTCGGGTACGCGCACCACCTCCCGGGTTGGCATGGCAGCGGCCTGGTGGAGCGGCTCAGCGAGGCGCTCAGCGCCCCCGTCGAGATCGAGAACGACGTCAACCTCGCGGCGGTTGCGGAGAGCCGAACGGGCACCGCCCGCGGGGTCGCCGACTTCCTCCTCCTCTGGGTGAGCACCGGCGTCGGCATGGCGATCGTCATCGGCGGGGATCTCTACCGCGGGGCGACCGGCGGCGCCGGCGAGATCGGCTACATGCCGGTCCCCGGCGCCCCACTCCCCGATCATGTCGGCCTTAGTGCAAAAGGGGCGCTTCAGTCGTCGGTTGGAAGCCCAGCGGTCCTCGCCCTGGCAAGGCGGCACGGTATCCGAGCCCAGAACGCCCCGGCGGCGATCGCCGCCGCGAGCCGGGCCGATCCGGACGTCCGGCAGAGCCCATTCCTCTACGAACTCGCGCAACGCCTGGCGGCGGGCCTCGCCGCGGCGATCGCCGCCCTGGACCCAACCCTCGTCGTGCTTTCTGGAGAGGTCTGCGCGGCCGGAGGCGAACCGCTCCGTGATCTGGTACAGCAGCACCTCACCCGCCTCACCATTCCCAGGCCGCCGCTACGACTGTCCACAGTCAGCGGAAACCCGGTTCTCGCCGGCGCCACGTTCGCCGCGCTGGAACGCGCCCGCGATGTCGTCTTCGGATCAACGGTCGCGGGCGCGCCGCTCGTACACCACGCCCCACCTCATCCCCCGACCGCCCCAGCGTCTGGAGCCCACCCATGACCATGACCCGATCGACCGAGCGTTCCGCCAAGCTAGCGGCAGCCATCCCGCGCCGGCTCACACTCGCGCTGGGTGCAGTCGCTTTGCTCACGGCGGCCTGTACCGCTACCGAGGACAAGAGCGACGAGCCGCTGGCTTCGCCGACGGCAAGTGCGTCCGGCGAGGTCAAGTTCTGGCACTTCTTCACCGGCCGGGAGGCGAAAGCCATCGACGCCGTTGTGAAGGACTTCGAGGCGGCCCACGCCGGCGTCACCGTCAAGGTCAGCAGCGGCCAGGACGACGAAAAGATGCGCCAGGCGATCTCCGCTGGGAAGGGCCCGGACGTCGGACTGTCCTACTCGACGGACATCGTCGGCAATTTCTGCACCACCGGCGCGTGGCGCGACCTCAAGCCCTACATCGACCGGGACAAGATCGACATGAACCAGCTGGCCCCCGTGGTCCGGAGCTACACGGAGTACAAGGGCACCCGGTGCTCGATGCCGGTCCTCGCCGATACCTACGGCCTCTACTACAACAAGAAGCTGCTCGCCGACGCCGGGTACACGGAGCCGCCAAGAACGCTCTCGCAGCTCACCGAAATGGCGAAGAAGTTGACGACCCACAAGGGGAACGGCGACATCGACGTGATCGGCTTCATGCCGTACCTCGACTACTACGAGAACTCCCCCGCCCACTGGGCACCGCACTGGGGAGCGACCTGGTTCGACCAAAGCGGTAAGTCCGCCCTCGCCACCGATCCGGCATGGCAGGCGATGCTGACCTGGCAGAAGCAGCTGGTGGACTACTACGGGGCGGACAAGCTCACAAAGTTCTCCGCGGGCAAGGGTGACGAATGGTCAGCCGCCAACGACTTCGAGCGTGGCAGGGTCGCCATGATGCTCGACGGCGAGTGGCGCATCGCCTTCATCGACGCCGACAAGCCGAATCTCGACTACGGGACGGCACCGTTCCCGGCAGCCGATGACAAGCAGAACCTCTACGGCGGTGGCTACGTCACCGGCAACATCGTCGGAATCTCGCGCGGATCCGATAACCCGGAGGCCGCTTGGGAGCTCATCAAGTACCTGACGACGGACACCGGCGCGATCGTCAAGCTGTCTAACGGGATCAAGAACGTGCCCACGACGACCGCGGCACTCGCGTCGCCCGACCTCCAGGTCGACGACCACTTCAAGACGTTCCTCGACATCTTCGCCAACCCGAACAGCGCCACCTCGCCCTCGACGGAGAACGGAGCCGAGTACCAGAACCTGTTTGGTACCTGGCTGGTCAAGTGGCAGACCGGCCGAGCCACAGACCTGCAGGGCGGCCTCGAGAGCGTCGCCAAGCAGATCGATGACAGCCTCAACCTGGGAACGGGTTCGTGACGACGCTTGTCCGGCCGGCCGCGGACGAGCGAGTCGTCCCGCCCGCCGCCCGGGCAAAGGTGCCTGCGCCGCTTCGGAAGAAGCGGCGCAGGCATCGGCTCTTCGTCGCTGCCCTGATGGCACCGTGGGCGATCGGGTTCAGCGTCTTCTTCCTCTATCCGCTCGGGGCCACCCTGTGGTTCTCGTTTACCCGGTACAACCTGCTGGATCAGCCCGTCTTCATCGGCCTGCGCAATTACCGCTTCTTCTTCACCCAGGACCCGTACTCTCTTCAGTCGGTCCGCAACACACTGTGGCTGACCTGCTTCGTCGTGCCCGCGAAGATCCTCTTTGCGCTGCTCATCGCCCAACTGGTCATCCTGATCAAGCGCGGCGGCAACGTCCTGCGTACCGTCTTCTACCTGCCCGCGCTGGCGCCGCCAGTGGCGGCGACGCTTGCCTTCACCTACCTGTTCAACCCGGCCACTGGGCCGGTCAACCAGTTCATTGGCAAGCTCGGCATCGGCTGGGAGCCGCTGTGGTTCTCGGACCCGGCGCTAGCCAAACCCACCCTGCTGATCCTCTGCGTCTGGGGGATGGGCGACGTCATGGTGATCTTTCTGGCGTCGCTGCTGCAAGTGCCGACCGAGCAGTACGAGGCCGCGCATCTGGACGGAGCCAACGCGTGGCAGCGGTTCAGGTATGTGACCCTGCCGAATATCTCGCCGGTCCTGCTCTTCGCCGCGGTCACCGGCGTGATCCAGATGCTGCAGTTCTTCACCCAAGCCGCCGTCGCATCATCAGTCGCAAGCGGTGTTGCTCCGGTTGGGGAGGGATTTGGCGGTCGGCTCGGCTACCCGGACAACTCGATGCTGACCTTCCCGATCTGGCTGTACGAGAAAGGCTTCGCCAGCTTCCAGCTCGGCTACGCATGCGCAATGGCAGTGCTGCTGTTCGTCGTCTCGCTGGCGTTCACCGCGGTGCTGCTTCGACGCTCACGCGTCTTCTTGTACGGGGCGGAGGGCGCATGACCGTTCAAGGCTTGACGATCCGGCGCCCGGTTGCCCGCAGGGCAGCCGGCCGACGGCGGAGGACTCTCACCTTCATCGGGGAGCATGCTCTCGCGATCGCGCTGGCGCTCGCCTTCCTGGCGCCGTTCGTGTTCATCGTGCTCACCTCGGTGATGACGAACGAACAGGCGCTTACGCCAGACCTGTGGCCGCAGTCGTGGCACTTCGACAACTTCGGGAAGGTCTTCGACAACGCCCCGATGCTGCGCTATCTCGCCAACAGCCTGATGTACTCGGTGCTGGCCACCGGCTTCATGCTGCTGTCGAGCATCCCGGCGGCCTATGCGCTTGCCCGGCTACGGTGGCGCGGCCGAAATCTTGCCTTTCTCGGCGTCCTCGTCATGATGATGCTACCGCCGCAGGTCACCGTGGTTCCGCTGTATGTTCTCTGGGCGCGCTGGGACCTGACCGGCACGCTGTGGCCGCTGATCCTGCCGAACCTGTTTGGCGACGCATTCTCGATCTTCCTGATCCGGCAGTTCCTGCTCACCATCCCCGAGGAGTACGCCGACGCGGCGCGCGCTGATGGCTGCTCGGAGCTGAGGGTCATGCTGCAGATCATCCTGCCGCTCGCGAAACCCGGCATCGCCGCGGCCGGACTGTTCATGTTCTTCCTGACTTGGAATGACTACTTCGGGCCGCTGATCTATACCGGCGAGAACGCAGACAACTGGACGCTGGCGCTCGGCCTGGCGAGCTTCCGCGACCTGCATCGGGTCCAGTGGAACTTGACCATGGCCGCCACCCTCCTTGTCATGGTGCCGGTCATCATCTTGTTCTTCTTTGCCCAGAAGGCCTTTGTCCGTGGAGTGACGCTCACCGGAGTGAAGGGATGAAGCCGGTGGGAGTGCTGGGAACCGGGGTGGCTCGATGAGACTTACCGTCGTCGGTGGCGGGTCCACGTACACGCCGGAGCTCGTCGACGGCATCGCCCGGCTCCAGCCTGGTCTTCCCACGGTGGACGAGCTGGTACTGGTCGATCCCAGCGCCGATCGGCTCGCCGCGGTCGGTGGCCTCGCCAGGCGAATCCTCGACCACCATGGTCACCCGGCCCGAGTTGTTTGCACGTCCGACCTGGCCGCAGGAGCAGAAGGTGCGAGCGCGGTCCTCGTGCAGATTCGCGTCGGCGGGCAACAGGCCCGCGCCCTCGACGAGTCGCTGCCGCTCGAATTCGGCTGTGTCGGTCAGGAGACGACGGGCGCGGGCGGCCTGGCCAAGGCCCTCCGCACGGTCCCGGTCGTACTGGACATCGCTGCGACGGTCGCCGCGGCGGCGCCCGATGCCTGGCTCGTCAACTTCACCAACCCCGTGGGGATTGTCACGCGGGCGCTGCTCGACGCCGGCCACCGCGCCGTCGGGTTGTGCAACGTCGCCATCGGCTTCCAGCGGTTCGTGGCCGGCCTGCTCGGTGTGGAGCCCGCGGCCGTCGGTCTCGACCACGTGGGGCTGAACCACCTCACCTGGGAGCGACAGGTCCTGATCGACGGCACAGACGTCCTGCCCGAGCTGCTCAAATCGAACATCGAGGAACTCGCGGCGGGCGTCCAACTCCCTGCCGAGCTGATCACGCGGCTCGGCGTCGTCCCCTCCTACTACCTGCACTACTTCTACTTCCATGACGCGGTCGTGGAGGAGCAGCGGCGAACGCCGTCCCGAGCGGACCAAGTCGCCGCGATCGAGCGAGAGCTGCTCGCCATGTACGCGGATCCAACCCTTGCCGAGAAGCCGGACCTGCTCGGCGAGCGCGGCGGCGCGTACTATTCCGAGGCGGCGCTCGGCCTCGCCGCCTCCCTGCTCGGGGGGAACGCTGGCACGCATATCGTCGACATCCGCAATCAGGGCACGCTGCCGTTCCTGCCCGATGCCGCCGTGATCGAGGTCCTGGCCAACGTAGACGCCGAGGGCATAAGTCCACTGCCGGTCCGCCCGCTGGAACCGATCCATGCGGGCCTTGTCGCACATGTGGCCGCCTACGAGGAGCTCGCACTCGCCGCCGCAATTCGGGGCGGTCGCGACCGCGTCGCGGGGGCGCTGCTCGCCCATCCACTGATCGGGCAGTACGACATCGCCGAGCGGCTCACCGACAAGCTTCTGGCCGCCAACCGGGACTTCCTGCCCTGGACGAGGAGCCCATGACCAGGGTCGCGGTACTGGCAATCGACGGCGGAAACAGCAAGACAGACGCCGCGCTGATCGCCGCCGACGGGTCGGTACTCGCCGTGGCACGCGGTCCCGGATCGTCGCCGCAAACGAGCGGGTTCGAGCCAAGCCTCGCCGTTCTCCAGACGCTCGTGGAGAAGGCGTGCGCCGACGCCACCATCGGTCTGGATGGTCAGCCGATTGCTGAGCGAGTCGAGGCCTACCTCGCCGGAGCCGATCTGCCCGTCGAAGAGGAGCGCCTGCGACTGGCCATCGCGGCGAACGGCTGGGGCTTGCAGACCCGCGTACACAACGACACATTCGCCCTGCTGCGATCAGGCACCCGCGATGGCCGTGGGGTGGCGGTCGTCTGCGGTGCAGGCATCAACTGTGTCGGCGTGGCGCCGGATGGGACAGTCACCGGCTTTCCCGCCCTGGGGACAGTATCCGGAGACTGGGGTGGCGGATACGGCCTAGGCGAGCAGGCGCTCTGGTGGGCGGCTCGAGGCGAGGACGGTCGCGGGCCGCACACCATGCTTCAGCTGGCAATCGCGGACCACTTCGGCCGCACCTCCATTGCCGACGTGTCCGCGGCGTTTCATCTCAAGGAGTTCGCCAGCTCGCGCTTGCGCGAGCTGGTACCGGTGATCTTCCGATGTGCGGATGCCGCGGACGAGGTGGCGTATCGGCTGCTGACCCAGATGGCCGACGAGATCGCACTGCTCGGAGCCGTCGCGCTGCGCCGTCTCGGACTCATCGACCAGCCGACGGTCATCGTCCTGGGCGGTGGCGTCCTAACCGCCGGCAACCGCGTGCTGCTCGACGCGGTCTTCGCCGGCTTCGCTCAGCAAGCGCCCAAGGCGCAGCCGGTGCTGGTGGACGTACCTCCGATCGTGGGAGCGGCCTTGCTGGGCCTAGACGCTCTCGGTGCGGACCAGTCGGCCGAGGATCGGCTCCGCGGTTACTTCCACCAATGGCCCCCCGACGCTGCTCGCGTCTCGTAGTCACCGGCGCGGGTTGCCCACCCCGGTGGACTGCCGGTGACTACGAGAAGGCGTGTGGTGGGACGGCCTCAGGCCGGCGCCTTGCCGCGTAGCACCTGGATGAACTCCCGCATCCAGGCCGGGTGATCGGGCCAGGCACGGGCGGAGACCATCACGCCGTCCACGACTGCCTCACTGTCAACGAACTCGCCACCAGCGGCCGCGACGTCTGGAGCGAGCGCGGGGTAGGCGGCGGTCCGGCGACCCGACAGCACACCAGCCGCGGCGAGCGCGAGCGGCGCGTGGCAGAGCTGTGCGACGGGTTTGTCCTCACCGAAGAAGGCCCGGATGATCCGCTGGACGTCCGGGTCGTTCCTGATGTATTCGGGCGCGCGACCGCCCGGGATCACCAGCGCGACGTACTCCTCCGGGTTTACCTCGGAGAAGGCGAGGTCGGCGGACCAACTGTAGCCAGGCTTCTCGGTGTAGGTGTCGAATCCATCGACGAAGTCGTGCACCACGAACTGCAGCTTCTTGCGGGACGGGCCGGCAAGGTCGACCTGGTAGCCCTCCTCGCGCAACCGCTGGTAGGGGTACATGACCTCGAGCGACTCGGCGGCGTCTCCGGCCAAGATCAGGACCTTCGGCATGTCTGTCGACCTCCTCCACGAACGGCTTTGCATCGGGGACGCGACTTTGGTCAGCCCACCGATATCCAACAACTCACCGACATTCCCGACCAGACCCACCCCCAAGATCGTTTTGGATTCCATTCGAGCAGCAGGATGCGCCGAACCGTGGCTCGCCGGTACGTGGACAGCGACATTGCCAAGCGTGGGCACGAACGTCCCACGATGACCGCCAGGCCGAGGCTAGTCTCCTGATCAGCGCGACGACTCGCCGTGGGGAATCATGGAAGCCGCATTGATCGCAGGCATCGCCTTGGGGATTTGGCTCGGCATCAAATGGCGACGCAATGCCGCTGCATGGGCGGAGGTGCGACGCCTCGCGACGAATATCGCGACGGCCAGGCGGGTGCGTTCGAAGGCGGTCGCGGGTCTCGTCGGACCGGCCATCGTCCTTCTCGCTGTCCTATACGTCGCGTTCCACGGCGGGGGCTCTTGAGCACGCCTCTCTTGACGCGCGTCGACGAAGTTCTACACGTGAACGCGCCGGACCTGCTGCCCGGCTTCCTGTGCCTTTGTACGAGCCAAAGGCACAGGAAGCCGTGTTCAGCAGCCTTTCGGTCACGGAGCCACCACGCCTAAGGCGCCGGAATTACCATCACCCGAGTCCGGAGTTAGATCACAAACCGCGCAGCGCGCAGTGCGCTCTTGTACTCCTGCTCGGCCTGTTCAACCTCGGCGCTAAGAGCCTCCCACTCGGAACGGTCATCTGCCGAAACCGGCTCCCGCGCAACGAGCTGCCGCACCTTCTCCAGCGACGCGATATAGGCGGCGGTTGCATCGTGAACACGTCTTTGCTCATGTGGCTCCATGGGCGACAGGCTAGTGCACCTAAGATCACTTAGGGAAGGCGCACATGGACGTGCGCCCGCTGGCTCACAACGTGGAGCTACCGCGCCTTCCGGCGAGCGGCGAGGTCCACGGCTACCCAGAAGCGACGAGCAACGTCATCGAGCTGGTATTCGATTTCCTCGAAGGTCCAGCGCACGACCTCGTATCCCTGCTGCCGCAGCAGGTCTTCCCGTTGCTTCTCGTCCCATAGGGTTCGGCCGCGTCCGTCTGAATACTTGATGCGACCGTCCGCCTCACCGACCACCCCGAGCTTTGGCCAGAAGAAGTCCGGCCGGGCGAGAAAAATGCCCTGGTGGTCGACGAGCTCGACCTGGAGCTCGGGAGGTGGCAAGCCGGCCTCCAGAAGCCGCATCCGAGAGCGGGACTCAAGCGGTGACTCCGCCCGACCGTCGGCGAGCTCGATCACCCGTTCCGCGCCGACGGCGCCCGGCCAACCCGTCTGGAACTCGAGCACCTCGCGAAGCTCACCCTTGCTGATCAGACACCCCTGCAGGGCAGCGTCAGCGGCGGTCACGGCGTCGACAAGCGCAACGCGTCTCCCAAGGTCGATGATCGTCCGAGCAATGCTGGTCGCTGGCAACAATCCGGGCTTCGCTCGGTGTTCGGGTGGCAGCGCCGCCGCATAGACGGTAAGACCCGGTCGGCGCAGGCGGAGCCACATCTGACCATCTGTGGACAGTCATCTCGGCTGGCGCGCGGATCCACCCGCCCGCGCTTTGTACGCCGAGTTCCGGCTTAAGTCGCGAAGTGGCCGGAATCCTGCCCGTTTTACGGCCTTTGTACGACCAGATAGCGCATGAAGCAGTGCTTCTGCGCGTAAGGCTCTGCGACCGGCATACAGCGAGAATTACAAGCGACGGTTGGTTAGCCGAGGTCACCCTCTGCCTGGACGAGAACTGCTTCTTCGTCGGGCTTGCGGGTGAGGACATTGTCGACGTACGACCGGGTCGCCGCCTCCAGCCCGACATCCCGGCCGGCTGCTTCGGACAGGTACCAGCGGTGATCCAGAACCTCGTGGTAGACCTGCGCCGGCTCGAGCTTTCGCCGCAGATCCGCCGGCACCGCTACCACCGTCGGCTGGAAGCACTCCAGCAGCCAGCGGTGTGCAGCGATCTCCTCGTCGCGTTCCCCGGCGGTGTCCGCAAGGTAGACACGGAACGCCTCCATGTCGTTGAGCAGCCGGCGAGCCTGGTTCTCCTCGACATCGAGTCCCGTCAGCCCGAGCAACTTGCGGTGGTGATAACCGGCCTCGACGACCTTCGGCCACACCACAGCCCGCGGGTCGCCAGCGTCGTGCTGTATCTGTAGCTCGGCAAGGTCGAAGCCGAGCTTGTTCAGCCGCCGGATCCTTGCATCGACGCGATGTCGCTCCGCAACGTCGAGCACCTCGGGCCCGGTCAGCTCGGACCAGAGCCCGTGGTAACGGCGGCAGATATCGTCCGCGGTGTCCAACGGGTCGATCGACTCGTCCAGCAGGTCCCCTGCCTGGAGGTCGAGAAGGTCGCCCGCAATGTTGGTACGCGCGATCTCGATGTCGTGGCTTCGCTGCCCGTCGCTCAACTGGGCATGCATTTCGCCGGTCTCCGCGTCGACAAGATAGGCAGCGAAGTCACCCGCGTCCCGCCGGAAGAGGGTGTTGGACAGCGAGCAGTCACCCCAGTAAAACCCGGTTAGGTGAAGCCGCACGAGCAGGACCGCGAGCGCATCCAGCAGCCTCGTCATGGTGTCTGGCCGGAGGGTGCCGGAGAACAACGCCCGATAGGGCAAGGAGAACTCCAGGTGCCGGGTGATCAATGCCGGGTCCACCGGCCCGCCATCCTCCGCAACCCGCCCGGTCACGACCGCAGTTGCCTCGACCGCAGGCACGTCGAGTTTGGCAAGGCTACGCAGGAGCTGGTACTCGCGCTGCGCGAAGCGCTCCGTCAGCTCCTTGATCGCGTACACTTCGTCGCCGAGGCGGACAAATCGCACAACGTGTCGGGACAGCCCGCGAGGAAGCATGACCAGGGCCCCTTCCGGCCACTCCTCCAGTGGGGTCGACCAGGGCAGGTCTAGCAAGGCGGGCTGGTATGTGACGCCAGTGATGTGCAGTGCCATCGTCACCAGTGTCGCCTGCCGCGATCCCGAGCGTCGACCTGGTCACGCTGCCCGGTTGCGGGTCCGCTTGGCGGTCGTGGTTCGATCGGTAAGCGTGGTGGCCCCTCACGATGTCCGGCGGGTTGACTTCGGCTACTTCATCCGCCCGGCCGAGGAGACTGACACCGGCCGGGCCCGGGTCGAGCCGGTCCTCGGCTATCTCGTACGGCTGGCCAATGGGTTCCTGCTGTTCGATACCGGGATGGCCGGTCACCCGGACGTTGACGCACATTATCGGCCGACGCGGCGGCCGCTGTCCGAGGCCCTGTCCGCAGTCGGGGTCAGCACCGACCAGGTGCGCTGGGTCATCAACTGCCATCTGCACTTCGACCATTGCGGTGGCAATCCAGAGTTTGCCGGCCGACCGATCTTCACGCAGCGGACCGAGCTCGCCATGGCAAGAACGACCGAGGACTACACGATGCCTTGGCTCGTGGACTTCGCCGGTGTGACGTACGAAGAGATCGACGGCGAGACGGAAGTCCTTCCGGACGTGCTCGCATTCGGCACATCTGGACACACTCATGGCCATCAGTCGTTGGCGGTCCGGTGCACCGACGGGACCATCGTCCTTGCGGGGCAGGCGCACGACACAGCGACCGAGTTCGGGGCCGACACGCTCGCCGCTCGGGCTCGCCGGGAGGGAGCGAGGGGCCCGCTGCCGTCCTACTACCCATGGCTCGACCGACTGCTCGAACTCGACCCACGGCGGGTCTTCTTCGCACACGACCAGTCGGTTTGGGAGCCGGGCTGACTCGGCCGAGGGCGGAGGGACGCCTGACCGTCTGTCGATCGCTCGGCGGCGGGGCCGACCGGGAGACGGGCGCGAAGGTCGGGGCACGGAAAGGGTCGGGGGTGTGGCCGGGCGTAAAACGAGCACGCCGAAGGCGGGCGAGCGGACGGCGACCCCTTTCCCCTGTCGCGACCGGTTCCTACCCCAGCCAGCGCGATCACGATTGGGCCCCTCGGGGCCGGGTAGGCGCGGCGACCATGCGGAGAGAACTGCTGTATGGGATGGCAGCCGGCGCGGCCGGTACGACCGCGCTGGATGCGGTCACGTATCTGGACATGGCGCTGCGCGGCCGCCCGCCGAGCACCGTGCCGGAGGAGTCGGTCGAAAGGATCTCCAAGGCGGCACACATCCCGCTCGGCGACGAGCGCAGAGCATCGAACAGGAAGTCCGGGCTGGGGGCACTCCTGGGGATCGCCACCGGCGTCGGCGTCGGCACCGCTTACGCGGCAACGCTCGGGCGAGTCCGGCGAAACATGGCCGCCGATGCGGCATTGCTCGGCCTGTGTGCGATGGCCGTCTCAAACGCACCGATGACAGCCATTGGGTTGACCGACCCTCGACGGTGGAAGCCCGCGGACTGGGTGGCCGATGTCCTTCCTCATGCCGCGTTCGGCCTGGCGGCTGCCGGCACACTGGCGGCCATCAGGGATCGGGACCGCGGACGGAGAACGTTGAGCGTGCTTCTCCGACTTGCCTGGAGGATGGGTGGATGGCAAAGAGCACGGCGCTTAGCAGCGGCGACCACTACCGGGGCACGGAGCGCATCCACATCCTGGTCCTCGATGCGGGCGACGAGGCGATGACCGAGATCATCAGGTTCGCCGAACAGCAGGGAGTGCACGCGGCCTCCTTCACCGCGATCGGTGCCTTCGAGTCCGCGATGATCGCCTACTTCGATCCCGAGCAGAAGCAATATGTCGGTATTCCTGTCGACGAGCAGGTCGAGGTACTCGCGCTCGCGGGCGACATCGCCCGAAGCGAGGGCGGGCGACCTTTGGTCCACGCCCACGTCGTGCTGGGGCGCCGGGACGGCTCCACCCGCGGCGGCCATCTCCAGCAAGCCAGGGTGAGGCCAACTCTCGAGGTCATGATCACGCAGACGCCGGCACAGCTCGTCCGCCGCTTCGACGAAGCCAGCGGACTGGCCCTCATCGACCTCGAAGCCGTGGGGACCGGTGCGGGCAAGCTCGGCAGCTGAGCCGCTGCTCAGCCACCAAGCGCCACGTGATCCGGCCATCACTCGGCGTCCGCACTGGGCAGCCGACATCCAAGCCCGGTTTGCCGACCCGCGCGGCCTTGACCAGCATTTCGACCGCGGGCACACGTTTGCTGTGCCCATCACGCGGAAGGCGGGCTTCTCGCGGCATTCCAGATGCGACGCAACGGATCTTGAGGAGAGGCCACGATGGCGACGGTTGGCGACTACTTGGTTCGGCGGCTCCGGGAGTGGGGAGTCGAGCACGTCTTCGGCTATCCAGGCGACGGGATCAACGGGATCATCGGGGCGCTCGGCCAGGCGGGAAACCGGCCCCACTTCGTCCAGAGCCGGCACGAGGAGATGTCCGCGCTCCAGGCGGTGGGCTATGCAAAGTTCTCCGGTCGGGTCGGCGTCTGCCTCGCGACGTCAGGGCCAGGCGCGATTCACCTGCTCAACGGCCTGTACGACGCCAAGCTCGACCACGTGCCGGTTGTCGCGATCGTCGGGCAGACCGCCCGAAGCGCGATCGGCGGCTCATATCAGCAGGAGGTCGACCTGCAGTCGCTCTATAAAGATGTCGCGAGCGCGTACGTGGTGACTGTGAGCGTCGGCGAGCAGCTGCCGAACGCGCTCGACCGGGCGATCCGGATCGCCCTTGCCGAGCGCTGCCCCACTTGCGTGATCATCCCCTCGGACGTTCAGGAACTCGACTGGGCGGCGCCCGGCCACGAGTACAAAACCGTACCGTCCAGCATGCCCTCGTACACCCCGCCGCTGACTCGAGCGCCGGACGAGGAGATCCGCCGAGCCGCCGACATTATCAACGCCGGCTCGAAGATCGCCGTCTTGGCCGGGCAGGGTGCCCGCGGCGCAGCCGGCGAGATCGCCCAACTCGCCGAGCTCACTGGCGCCGGCGTTGCGAAGGCTCTGCTCGGCAAGGACGTACTGCCGGACACCCTGCCGTTCGTGACCGGGTCGATCGGGCTGCTTGGCACCCGGCCGAGCTACGAGCTGATGCGCGACTGCGACACGCTGCTGATCGTCGGGTCGAACCTTCCATACACCCAGTTCCTGCCCGACTTTGGCCAGGCCCGAGGTATCCAGATCGACCTCGACCCCAAGTTCATCGGGATGCGCTTCCCGACAGAGGTCAACCTGGTCGGCGACGCGGCAACGACGTTGCGCGCCCTGATTCCCCTGGTTGAGCCGAAGCAGGACCGATCCTGGCGGGAGCAAGTCGAGCGCAACGTCGCCGACTGGTGGCAGGTGATGGAGCGACAAACCATGATCGAGGCCGATCCGATCAACCCGATGCGGATCGTCTGGGAGCTCTCATCACGGCTCCCCTCGGATGCAATTGTCACAGCCGACTCCGGCTCGATCGCCAACTGGTATGCGCGGCTGCTGAAGGTTCGCGACGGGATGCGCGGGTCACTCTCGGGAACGCTCGCGAGCATGGGATCAGGTGTCTCTTATGCGATCGGCGCCAAGTTCGCGCATCCGTCCCGCCCGGTCATCGCTCTGGTCGGCGACGGCGCAATGCAGATGAACGGCCTCAACGAGGTCATCACGATCCGGCACTATTACCAGAATTGGACGGACCCGCGCTGCATCGTTGCCGTACTCCACAACAACGACCTCAACATGGTGACGTGGGAGCTGCGCGCGTTCGGCGGTCACCCCAAATTCGCGCCGTCACAGGACCTGCCCGAGGTGTCGTACGCGGGGTTCGCGCGCAGCCTTGGCATGGACGGGATAGAAGTTGAAAAGCCGGATGCGCTCGGTCCGGCCTGGGACCGAGCCCTGTCCGCCGACCGGCCGGTGGTGCTCGACATTCGCTGCGACCCGAACATCCCGCCGCTTCCGCCGCACGCGACGTACCAGCAGATGAAGGACACGGCGGCGGCGCTGCTGCGGGGCGATCCGGACGCCTGGGACGTCTTCACCAAGGGCATCAAGACCAAGGTCCAGGAGTTCCGGCCCGGCTGACCGCGGGGCGTCTGCCACAGTGGTCAGCCATGAAGGCAGGAGCGCATCCGGCGTTGGCGGAGGCGGTCCTTCGCCCGTACTGGCTGGATCAGTTCGACCTCCGCGCGGATCAGACGCCGCGGCTGGTTGGGCGGACTTGCGCCGACCTGGTCGTGGTCGGTGGCGGCTACACCGGTCTGTGGACTGCGTTGCTCGCCAAGGAGCGCAACCCGGCGCACGAGGTCGTCGTGCTGGAGGCCGATCGGGTCGGCCATGCCGCATCGGGGCGCAACGGTGGCTTCTGCTCGGCGAGCCTCACCCACGGCCTGGACAACGGCCTCCACCGGTTTCGATCCGAGCTGCCGACGCTGGAACGGCTCGGACGGGAGAACCTGGACGCCATCGAGTCGGCGCTCGCCCACTATCGCATCGACTGCCACTGGGAGCGCACCGGTGACTTGTCAGTGGCGACCGAGCCATGGCAGGTCGATGACCTGGCCGAGCTGGCACCGATCGCGCGTGAGTACGGCGCCACGGTCGAGCTTCTGGACCAGGCGGCAGTCCGGGCCGAGGTCCACTCCCCGACCTACCTCGCCGGACTGTGGACTCGACGCCAGCAGGCGATCGTCGATCCGGCCCGGCTCGCCCTCGGGCTGCACGCAGCATGCCTTATCAAGGGCGTACGGATTCACGGGCGGAGCCCGGTCACCCGACTGACATCGACCCGTACCGGCGTCGAGGCCCGGACACAACACGGTGTTGCCGAGGCCACGCGGGTGGTGTTGGCCACGAACGCCTTCCGGCCCCTGCTCCGCCGGCTGCGCTGGCACACGGTACCGGTCTACGACTATGTCCTCGTGACCGAGCCACTGAGTGCTGCGCAATTGTCGTCGGTCGGCTGGCGCAACCGGCAGGGCATAAGCGACTCGGGGAACCAGTTCCACTACTATCGGCTGACGGCCGACAACCGCATCCTGTGGGGCGGCTACGACGCCATCTATCACTTCGGCAGCGCGATCCGGCCGGAACTCGAGCGGCGGCCGGAGACCTTCGACCGGCTCGCTGAGCATTTCTTGACGACCTTCCCCCAGCTCGACGGCGTGCGCTTCAGCCATGCCTGGGCTGGCGTGATCGACACGTGTACGCGGTTCTGCGCCTTCTTCGGGACCGCCTATGCGGGTCGGGTCGCCTATGCCCTCGGCTACACGGGTCTTGGTGTCGCCGCCAGCCGATTCGGGGCGCGGGTGATGCTCGGCTTGCTGTATCGCGACGACCCGGAGGTCACGTCGCTGCGTCTGGTACGCACCAAGCCCCTGCCGTTCCCGCCAGAACCGGCGCGCTATGCCGCCGTACAACTGACCCGCTGGTCACTCGCGCGTGCCGACCGCAACGGCGGGAGGCGCAACCTCTGGCTTCGCACGCTCGACCGCGCCGGCCTCGGTTACGACTCGTAACCGCCGCGGCCGGACCCGCGGCACAGTCGACTCCTGGACCTGCGCCCTGCTCTCGCTCCGAGAAATTTGGGGCTTGCCCAAGGCTATATACCGAGTATTATACCGAGTATGGCAGCAACACGAGCCGGATCATGAGCGTCCGCCACGCGCTGCTCGCTCTGCTCGCCGAGGAGCCGAAATACGGCCTGCAGCTGCGCCAGGAGTTCGAGGAGCGGACCGGTGACGTGTGGCCGCTCAACGTCGGCCAGGTGTATATGACCCTGCAGCGACTAGAGCGCGACGGGCTGGTCGAGTCCGACGGTGAGGGCAACGAGGGCCCGCAAAAGGCGTACCGGATCACTCGACAGGGACGCCGGGAGCTGACGGAGTGGCTGCGAACACCGCCGGACCTGACCACGCCGCCGCGCGACGAGCTCGTGATCAAGGTACTCGTCGCGCTCCGCCTGCCCGGCATCGACGTGACCGAGTTGCTGCAGGTGCATCGCCGATCGGTCATCGAGCTCATGCAGCGTTACACCCATCTGAAGGCCGAGGCGTCTCCCGATGACCTGAGCCTGGCGCTCGTCGCGGATGCCGAGCTCTTCCGGCTGGAATCGATCGTCCGCTGGCTGGACGCCACCGACGCCCGGCTTCGGCAGCTCGTCGGTGGCCTCGAGCCGGCCGGCGCCCGACATCTGGACACGGCACAGACGCCGCCCACTCGGCAGTCTCTAGCCGGCACACCGGATCAGCCCGTACAGAACAACCGAGCGGAGATACCAAGATGAGACCCGCACTCGAGCTGCGCGGAGTTTCCAAGACGTATGGCACCGGCGCCAGCGAGGTGCACGCGCTGAGCGACATCGATCTGATGGTGGACCAAGGCGAACTCGTTGCGATCATGGGGCCGAGCGGCTCGGGTAAGAGCACGCTGCTGACCATCGCCGGCACGCTCGAAATGCCGACCAACGGCGATGTGCTAGCCGGTGGCGAGCTGGTCGGCCGGATGTCGAGCAACGAGCGGGCTAGCCTGCGCCGGCGGTGGATCGGCTATGTGTTCCAGGACTTCAACCTCCTCGCCGGGCTGACCGCAGTCGAGAACGTTGCGCTTCCGCTGGAGCTCGACGGGATGCGAGCCCGCGCAGCGCACAAGATCGCACTCGGGGTTCTCGAGGAGCTCGGTCTGGCCGATCGGGCGCCTCGCTACCCCGACGACCTGGCCGGCGGCGAACGGCAGCGGGTCGCGATCGCTCGGGCGATCGTCGGCGACCGACGCCTCGTGCTCGCTGACGAGCCGACCGGTGCACTTGACTCGGCCAACGGAGAGGCCGTGATGCGACTGCTCCGTGCGGCCTGCAAGCGCGGCGTCGCCGGGGTCGTCGTCACCCACGACGCACAGCTGGCGTCTTGGGCGGACCGGATCGTGTTCCTGCGCGACGGCCGCATGGTGGACCAGACCGTACGCCCGGCCGGCCCGGAGACTCTGCTTGCCCACGGCGGGGCGGCGCGATGACAACCGAGGTCCAGGTCAGCGAGCCCGTAGTCCGGGCAGGCTCGGGGGGAGTTCCGGCCAGGCGGGCGGTCGCCAGGTGGGGGTGGCGGCTGTTCCGTCGCGAGTGGCGCCAGCAGATCATGATCCTGGTCCTGCTGTCGGCGACCGTCGCCGCCGCGATCGGGTCAATGTCCGCCGCGTACACGATGGCTCCGGTGTCGGGGAACGCTACGTTTGGCTCGGGTAACCAGCTCCTAGGGTTCGAGGACCCGGACCCGCAGGCGGTCAACGCGAGCGTGGCCGCCGCTCGGCAGGAGTTCGGCACGATCGACGTCATCGGCCATCGCGAGGTTGCTGTGCCGGGGCTGTTCAAACCGGTGGACCTGCGCTCCCAGGATCCGAACGGCCCTTACTCCGGCCCGCTGCTCGGCCTCCGGCGGGGCGCCTATCCAATCGGTACCGGCCAGGTCGCGCTGACCGACAATCTTGCGTCGGTCCTAGGGGTTGGGCTCGGCTCTGCGCTGACGCTGGACGGCGTGACCCGGACCGTGGTCGGGATCGTCGAGAACCCAAGCGACCTCGGAGACGATTTCGCACTGGTGGCACCTTCGGCTGGCAATCCGACGTCGGTGACCGTGCTCCTCGATGCCGACGAGGATCGGGTCTCGGCGTTCCACCCAGGGCAGGTAGTCGATCGCTCCGGCGCGCAGCGCGGCCAGCGTGTGGCCAGCTCGGTCGAGGTCGGCATCCGGTCACCGAACGAGAACGTCATCGCCGCGGTGATCGTGCTCGTGATGTCGACCGTGGTGCTGCTGCTGGCCGCGCTGGTCGCCACCGCAAGCTTCGTTGTCATGGCCCAGCGGCGAGCGCGCCAGCTCGGCATGCTGGCCGCGATCGGGGCCACGGAGAAGCAGCTGCGCAGTGTCACTGTCATCAACGGCGCTGTCATTGGCGCGGCGGCGGCGTTGATCGGCTGTGCCGCCGGTCTCACCGGCTGGGTGGCCGCCGCGCCACGGGTGGAGTCCGCCGTCGGCTACCGCATCGACCAGTTCGACCTGCCCTGGCTACTGATCGGCGCCGGGATGGTGCTGGCGGTCGGCACGGCGACCGCGGCCGCCTGGTGGCCGGCCCGAGCCGTGGCGCGGATGCCCACGGTGACGGCTCTGTCCGGCCGCCCGCCGCGGCCGCGGCCGGCCCGGCGATCCGCAGCGGTCGCGGTGGCCGCCACCGCGACCGGGGTCGGCTGCCTCGTTGTCGGCGGCGACATCCCTGACGAAGCCGCGAACACCGGGCTCAGCTGGGTCAACACCGTGCTGATCCCGGCCGGGACGCTGGCCCTGGCTCTCGGCCTCGTCCTAGCCACCCCTACCGCGATCGGCTTGCTGGCGAAAGGCACCAGGTGGCTACCGGTCGCAGTCCGGCTGGCGTTCGCCGATCTATCCCGCTTTCGGGCCCGCTCCGGCTCCGCACTCGCCGCAATCAGCCTTGTGCTCGCCATCGCCGTTACGATCACCGTGGCCACGACCGCCGCGAAGGCCTCGGCTGCCAGCGGGAACCTATCCGACCGGCAGCTCATCCTCCGCGACGCCGAGCTGCGGGACCCGCAACTGCCAGACCAGGCCGATGTCAATCGGCTTCGGCCGCAGGTCGGTCGGATCGCGGCCGAGCTGGATGGCGCGGCGGTAACCGAACTCACCGTGGCGTTCGACCGGGCCTCGGTGGAGGACCCGAAGTTCCAGCGGCGATTCCCGATTACCTTTGTCCGCCCGCACGGCGACGTCTGGCAGGATGTCAGCCCGGTCTATGTCGCGACGCCCCAACTGCTCTCGCTGTATGGGCAGGCACCCGACGACTCGGCCTCTGGGTTTATCAGCGCGGAGACGGGTGACCTACGCATCATCGGCGTAGCCTTGGGCGCCGACCGCACGGCCGGCGACAGGCGCCCTGAGCCGGAGCGGGTCACCGACCTCGAACCGCTGGACGCCACGTACACCTCGCTGCCCGGCACCTTTGTCACACCCGCGGAACTCCGGGACCGACACTGGGAGGCCGTGCCCTCTGGCGCGTGGCTCATCCAGACCGATCATTCGCTGACCGAGGATGAGCTTGCCTCGGCCCGGGAGATCGCCGCCGGTGCCGGGCTTACGGTCGAGTCCCGTGACAAGCAACACGGCTTGGCCATGCTTCGAAACGGCGCGACCATCGCCGGGATCCTGGTGGCATTGGGAATCCTGGCAATGACCGTCGGGCTCGTGCGCAGCGAGACCGGCCGAGACCTGCGTGTCTTGACTGCCACCGGAGCGCGGCGGGCGACCCGCCGTACCATCACGGCGGCCACCGCCGGTGGCCTGGCAGTCCTGGCGGTTCTGCTCGGCGTTGGTGCTACCTACGTTGCCCTTGCCGCAGGGTTCGCCCACCACCTGCACGCGCTGTACCCCATCCCGGTGCTCCAGCTCGCCGCAATCGCAGTCGGCGTCCCGCTCGTCGCGGCCATCGGCGGCTGGCTGTTCTCCGGACGCGAGCCGACCTACCTCGCCCGCCAGCCAATGGAGTAGGGCTGGCTGGGCAGGTTTGCCGATCGAGCCTGGCTTTGTGACTCTCAGCTGTTGACAGGTCGGACACGAGCACTCGTCGTGGATTAACAGCTTCATGATGACGAGAGTCAACTGCTCGGTCGGCAGGTGGAAGGTCGCCACGAACTCACGCCGAGCGGCCGGACCATCATGGCCGCCAGTCCGCGTCGGGACGACCCGTTGTTGCGTCTGACCGCGCATTTCCTCTGCGCCCAGGCTCCAATAGAAACCGAACGCCGTGCTACTCCTCGTACTAGCAGCTGTGCTCAGTGTAGTCGTCCTCACCCGGTGACTGTCGCGCGCCACTCGCTGCGGCCCACCACCCTTTGCGGCGCCTTCGATGCCACGCAACCGCGCATAGCTGGGTCGGATGCCAAGGTACGCGGCCAACTGCGACGCGATGCAAACCACGAAGACGCTGATGAGGAGGAGCACCGAAAGGACTCGGTCAAGGCCGTCCAGTTCACGAGCCGAGTTCGAGAATGGCAAGTGGCACGACAACGAGCCAGAGCAGCGAATACATCAACAACCCACGCCGCAGGCGATGAATCTTATCCAGCCGGTCCCCGGTCGATCGTTCGACTCGTTGTGCATGCAAGCAACGCCGGGAACGACGCCAACACCATGACAACAAATATGATCGACGGGTCTCGTACGGTCGTTGCATCCGCTACCAGGACGTGACACCTCACGCTGGCGACGGCACTCGCAGTAGTGAGGCGCGCCCCTCACGTTTGGCCAGCGCTAGGGAATCAAGGACATGTGGCCGGAGTACTAGACCGGTTCGGGTAGGGCCTCGGGGAGGGCGGCGGTGTCTCGGGCGGTTTGGGCAAGAGTGATGCCGGCGAGTACGACGAATCCACCGAGGACCTGAATCGTGTTGAGTCTCTCGCCAAGCCAGATCCAGCTGACTCCGGCGGCAATGACCGGCTCGGCCGTGCCGACGATGCCGGCGCCGGTGGCCGAGACGTGCCGCAGCGAGTTGATCGACAGCAGATAGGGCGCGACGGTGCCGAGCAGGATAACGCTCGCGACGAGTGCACCAACTGGAACGGTCACCGGGGCGAAGAGGTCGCCGGACACCTCCGTCCTGGCCGCAAGCTCAGACCAGTCGAACGACCACCACGGGGCGGCCACAGCCCAGAAGATGGTCGCGAAGAAGAACGTCCAGCACATGAGCGAGAGCGGATCGCGGCCGCGAACCGCATGCTGGCCAATCAGGAAGTACCCGGCCAGAGCTAGCGCTGACCCTGCACCGGCGAGCAGGCCGACCGCATCGAGTCCACCGCCGCCGCGCCAGATCTGGACAACCAACGCGAGTCCACCGAGGCAGAGCCCGATGGCGAGCCACACTCGCCGCCTGACCTGCTGCCGCTGAACAACTCGTGCGTAGAGGGCAACGAGCACCGGTCCGGTGAACTCGAGGATGAGCGCAATGCCGACGGGAAGCCGGAGGATCGCAACGAAGTACAGGTACTGAATCAGCGCGACGCCGACCAGGCCGTAGACCGCGAGCAGCGGAAGCTCACGCAGCCCTACCCGCAGCGACGCGCGATCGCGGAGCAGCGTAATCAGCAGCAGGACCAGGAACGCGCCGGTGACCCGGAGTGCGGTCAGTCGCTCGGGCTCGAGACCTCCGGTGAGGGCGAATTTGCTCACGCTGCCGTTCACGGCAAAGAGGGCAGCTGCCGCCAGGACAAGCGCGTAGCCCAAACCCGGCCGCATCTCCCGGTTCACTCGACCCGCGCCGACCGCCCTCTCCTCCACGGACCAACAGTACTAACAACGGCAATGACTCATGACACCCTGCTGCTCAGATGCCTCCCAGCATCCGAACAGTGTCGATCGTGTCGGCCTCGTCGGGAGTCTTGTCATCGCGGTAACGCAGAACGCGGGCGAAGCGCAGCGTCACGCCGCCCGGATAGCGAGAGCTGCGCTGCACACCGTCGAAAGCGATTTCGGCGACCAGCTCCGGTTTCACGTAGACGACCCAATCGTTCTGCTCTGTCACCCGAGCGAGGAACTGCTCGGTCTGCCAAGCAAGCAGCTCATCCGTGAGGCCCTTGAAGGTCTTGCCGAGCATGACGAATTCCCCGGTGCGGGGATCGCGAGCACCAAGATGGAGGTTGGACAACCAACCGCGCCGGCGGCCATGACCCCACTCGGCCGCGAGTATGACCAGGTCGAGCGTGTGCCGCGGCTTCACCTTGATCCAACCGGCTCCACGGCGGCCCGCCGTATAGGGCGTGTCGAGCGACTTCACGACGACACCCTCATGTCCACGGGCGACGGCGTCGGCGAAGAATTCGGCTGCGCGCTGGGCATCGGCGGTTACGAGCCGCGGGATCCGCGCGATCACTGCTCGCGGTCCGGCCTCATCCGCTGATGCCCGATGAGCCTTCGACACCGGAAGGCTGTGCGCCGCTGCTGGGGAAGTAGATGAACCATCAGCGCCGACGGCTTGTTCGTGGAGAGCCGCAGGAGGTGCCGGAGTCGCCGTGGCGGACGTCGAACCTGCGCCCGTTTGTGTGGTTGCGGCTGCCAATCGCCCGACTGTCGGAGGTGCGATCGACGCGGGAGGCTCAGGTACGACCGCGGCGAGGGCTTCGTGTCGGCGCGTAGACGGCAGGTCGAGCAAATCCTTGCCGTCAACGTGCAGGACGTCGAAGACGAACGTGCTGAGTGGGAGCTCCTCACGGAGCCGCTGAACGTCACGGCGGCTGCCGGTCCGGCTCGCAGTGTCTTGGAAGGCATGCGGCGGCCCATCAGGACGTAGCGCGATCGCCTCGCCGTCGAGCACGACCTGGTGGACTGGTAGCTCCCGAACACCGTCGACGATCTCCGGAACTCGTGTGGTGATGTCGTCGAGCGTGCGGGTGAAGACCCAGACCTCATCCTCGACACGATGGATCTGCACACGGATCCCGTCGATCTTCCATTCCAGCGCGACCTCGCGTGTTGAGGCAGATGACAACCCACTCGGAGTCTCACGGGCTTGTTCGCTCGGCACCCGGCTCAGCCGGGCCAGCGCCGCCTCCATGCTCTCCGCGGTTTCCGCGAGCATCGGCTTCACCGGACGACCGACCTGCAAGCCGACCTCAGCAAGGGCCGCAGAGCCGCCGGTGAGTGCGGCGTACGCGACCGGGCCGAGGGCGCCTTGGAGCATCACAGCTCGCCGAACATCGGCGACAGGCACGTCAGCCGCACGCGCTATCGCATCGGTCATGGCTCCATCGAGCGCTCCCTGCCGGAGTTCACCCGACAGCAAGCCGTAGAGGAACCGGTGCTCCTCCACCGTGGCCCGGCGGAAGAGATCGGCAAGTGCCGACCGCCGCTCGGCCTGCGAGCCCGCTCCCGACCGCCGACCGATCTGGCCGAAGATCTCGTCCACCTCATCGACGGTCAGCGTCGGCTCGCCGGCGGGGTCGGGCATGTCACGCAGGCTGGCCCAACCGACGCCGATCTGACGTTGGGTCAGATCTCCCGAGAGGAAGGCGACGA
>JBKOZJ010000057.1:0-33222 GCA_046725875.1 Actinomycetota bacterium | reverse complement strand
GAGCAAAGAGCGCTCGGTCACGAGGGACAAGAATCTGCGCTTCGCCCACTGCCGCCTACCAAAGGACTGTGCTGAGCCTCACCCTGCCCAGCAACATGGCTTTCGTAGTTGAGCGGAGTGTGTCGTTCCGAGGTGATGCTCGGTGCGTCGAGATGCTGGCTGTCTCGGACAACCAGCCGACACCGAGGCCACGAGTATGGACGACCTTGCGTCGTTGTTCGGCCTGGACGGGGCCGCTCCTCCAGCCCAAGGCAGGAACGGTGGACCATGGCCTAGAAAATCAGCGCAGATTCGAAGATCAAAGGACCGTCACCTTGACGAATCTGGCTTTCCGGTCGAGGTGGCGGTCCAATTATCTTCGAATGCGCTGATCATCTTCGAGCTCACGGTCCACTGTTGCGGCAGCAGCCACCGCACCATTGCCCACCGCCGGTTGCTTTGCAAAGTCGGCGGGGTTGGACCCTTGTGAGACCGATTGGCGCTCGACTTCGAAGTAGTGGGCGATGGTCGGCTCGGAGGTGCCAGTCACGCCGTACTCCGAGTTCGTTTGCAACGCCATCGCCGTCGGGGCCATCGTCGATCGACTTCGTCTGCCAGCAGCGCGAACGTGACGGCATATGTCCGATGTGTGACACGATCTGGCCGCCGGCGCGGCTGACCGAGCGGCTACGGAGACGTTAGCGGTTCCGCTCACATCTCGAACCGGTCAGTGGCCGACATATGCCGCGAGTTGGGCTACCGGTGGCTGCGAGTCATCAAGCCCGGCGACCGCCGTCTCAGCTGAGGGCCCGAAGGGGCTTGATGCAACAGGTCCGCCCCGACCACAATGCCCTTCACCAGAGCGGGGGAAGGTCGGGTGTCCCGAGCGATCCGACGGACTTGGACGCGCCAACACCGTCCGATTAGTCGCCGTGCGGCCCCCACGACAACTAAATCAACCGAAAGGTCGCGATGAACGCACTTCGGCGCCGCAGCTGGGCTGCGCTGCTCTCAGCCGCACTTGTATTAGCAGCAGCGGCGGCGCTCGCGCCGGCGTCCGAGGCAATGCCCGAGCGTTACTACGACAAGGGCACGATTCTCGATTGCTTCGGCACCGGTCCCAGCGGTACGGAGGCCTACTTGACGGCCATCGATACAACGTTGGGCGGCGTCGAGACTCAGGCATTCGTGCGGCTGCCCGACGGCCGCGGGATCGGGTCGACTGGCCAGCAACCAATCTTGTCGGACGGTTCGCTCAACGCCACGCTTCCGGCAACCGAGGAGGAAACCGGTGATCCCGCCGGCGACATCGTCATCACCGGAACGGTCAGCCGCGGTGAAACCGAGGTGATCGACGGTTGGGATGTGGATCCTGACGGTCGCCGCTTCAAGACGCAGGGCACGCGTACGCCGTTGACCGGCAGCGCCACCATGTCGGCGGCCGGCACCTTCGTCGAGGTCGAATGCACCGGCCTCGAGATCGACTGGGTGGTTTTCGTCGTCGACACGACACCGCCGGCCGAGCACAGTGCCGGCTGGGCACAGGATACACATGAGCTACCCGGCGGGATCGGGACGGTCTTCTTCTACGGCGAGCATCGCAACCAGCTTGGTATCGGTCTCGATATCGTCGAGCCCGCGTCCTTTGCCGGCGAGCAGCTGCATGTTCGAGCCGGCCGTATCGAGGGAGATCTGATCCTTCGCGATCCCGAGACGTTCCAGCCGGTCGGCCTCGCTCATGTCACTGGCAAACTCACTCTCACAGGCAAAGAGCGCTCGCTGGTCCGGGAGAAGAATCTCCGCTTCGCCACCACGGCCTTGCATTACCGGGTTGATCTGACCATCACCCTCCCCGACAGCGTTCGGGTCGAAGCCACCTACGACGCAACGTTCGAGACCGTCATGTTGCTGAGGGTGACGCCGCCACGGCACATCACACCGCCACCTGCGGTCCGGAGGGGTCGTTCGTAGCAACAGGGGCCGAATCGTGGCATCATCCTCGGTCATAAGTGCCGCTCGTGCGGCTTAGGGGGAGGGGGCAATGATGCGAGCACGCGCACAGATTGCGGCGGTGGGGATCGCGGCCTTGGCGGTCGTGCTGCCGACTGCCGCGCCGGCGGCCGCGGTGACCGTGTCGGATCCGATCATCGATGGTCTGGCCGGACCTTTGCAGCTAGCAGTAGGAAGCGACGGGACGATCTACGTTTCGCAGGCCTTCGCGGGGACCTTGACCGCAGTAACGAAGAAGGGCGCGGTCGACCTCGTCTCGACGCCGGGCGTGGAGATTGCCGGGGTGGCCGCGAAGGGCCGCGGAACGGTCACCTTCACGACCAGCGGTGAGACGGATGACGGTTTCTTCGCTCTCGTGAAGCGCGTGCTTCCCAACGGGCGAACACGCACGCTCGCCGATGTCGGCGCCTACGAGGAAACCGTGAACCCTGACCAGGTCAACAGCTACGGCTTCCAGGGACTAACGCCGGAGTGCGCCGCGATGGTGCCCGACGAGATCCCAGGCGGCGGCCAGCCGTATCCAGGGATCATTGAGTCGCATCCGTACTCCGTGGCGATCCTGTCCGGGTCACGGGCCGTCGCTGATGCCGCAGGCAACGACATCGTGCGCGTCGCCGCGAACGGCAGGATCAGCACGATCGCCGTGCTGCCGCCGTCGCCGTTCGTCGTGACCGCAGAGGTCGCCGCCGTCGTAGGCCTTCCAGACTGCACGATCGGCGCGACGTACAACTTCGAGCCGGTACCCACCGACGTCGAGCTCGGCCCCGACGGACTGCTCTACGTGTCGAGCCTCCCCGGCGGGCCAGAGGATGAGAGCCTCGGGGCGCGCGGGGCGGTCTACTCGGTCAACCCGCGGACCGGTGCAGTCACCAAGATTGCCGATGGTTTCTTCGGCGCGACCAACGTGGCAGTGGCACCCGACGGCACCATCTACGTGGCCGAGCTGTTCGGGAACCGGATCTCCAAGGTCTCCAACGGCGGAGCGGAGCCACTTGTCGAGGTGCCGAACCCGGCCGCAATCGAGTGGGCGAACGGCAAGCTCTACGCGACAGTCGACGTCTTCGGCAACGGAGCAGTGGTAACCGTCACACCCTGATCGTTAGGTCATGTTCGGGATCGCCGGCCAGCCCGGCGGTCCCGAGCAGCCTTCCTCGTTCTCAGGCTGGGCGGGCCGGGCATCAGGCCCGATCCCGCCCCCTTTCCCGGATCCGTCCCCGAAGGCATCTCAGGGCAATCCAGCCATGACCGTATGGGGGACGTAGCACGCGTTCACTACGACTGCCCCGCCGGTTCTCCCTGAGGCTGCCCCGAAGCGGCCCCCGGCAGGCGGCCGGCGGTCGTCTTAGTAGAAAGGACCCCTTCCGCCAATCCGTTGGCGGCGGCGTTCCTTCTGCACAGCGACCCGAGGTCGCGCGGACCTCGGGTCGTCGGTGCACTGGAGTACGCGTGCGCGAGGCGAGATCAGGTCTCCGAGGGCACCAGCTCACGCGCCGGCACTTCTTCTGGTGCTTGCTCGAGCTCGTCGCGCCGAATCAAGGTCAGGGCGGCCAGGATTCCAAGAGCGGCGATCCCTGTGCCGGCGAGGAACGCCGCCGAGAAGCCGTCGACCAGCGCGGACGGCAGCGCCGTACCGCCGGCGATGGCAGACTCGGTGCGCGAGGTCGCGATGGTGGACAGTGCCGCGATGCCGAGCGCGCCGCCGATCTGCTGCGAGGTGTTGATCAGGCCGGAGGCGAGACCCGCCTCGGAGGGCTGGACGCCCGCGAGCGCCGCGATCGAGATCGGCACGTACGAGAAGCCGATGCCGATGCCGATCAGGAGGAATCCCGGCAGGAGGTCGGCAAGGTACGAACCGCCGACCGACACCTGCGTGAAGTAGACCAGGCCTCCCGTCAGGAACGTCATTCCTGCCACGAGCACCGGCTTGACGCCGACCCGCGTGACGAGCTGCGCCGCGACCGCGGACCAGACGATGGCCGACAGCGCGACGGCGAGGTAGGCGACTCCGGCCTTCATCGCCGAGTAGCCGAGCACCTGCTGCATGTAGAGCGTCAGCATCAGGAACATCGAGAACAGCGCGGTTCCCAGGATGAGGCCGGAGACGTTCGCCCCGCTCACGGTCTTGGTCCGCAGTATCCCGAAGCGCATCAGCGGCTCAGGGTGCCTGAGCTCCCAGCCGACGAAACCCCCGAGTAGGACGAGCGCTCCAGCGAAGATTCCAAGCGTCCGGCCGGCGAGCCAGCCGTCCTGACCGGCCTCGGTGATCGCATAGACGAGCAGGGAAAGACCGGCCGTCACCAGGACAGCACCCGGCACATCGAACGTTCGGACGCTCGCGTCCCGGCTCTCCGTGAGCAGGAGCGGAGCCAACAGGAGCGCAATAAGACCCACCGGCACGTTGACGTAGAAGATCCACGGCCAGCTGAGCCCGTCGGTCAGGATTCCGCCGAGGAGAACCCCGGCCGCCCCACCGAAACCACCAACGGCTCCCCAGACGCCAAGTGCGATGTTGCGCTCGCGCCCCTCGACGAACGTCGTAGAGAGGATGGAGAGCGCGGCGGGCGCGATGATCGCCGCCCCGAAGCCCTGCAACGCGCGCGCCCCGATCAGCGAGGTCTCCGACCACGAGAGGCCGGCCAGAAGGGAGGCCAGCGCGAAGACCGCGAGGCCGGCGAGGAAGATGCGACGCCGCCCCAGCAGGTCCGCCGCCCGGCCGCCGAGCAGGAGAAATCCGCCGAAGACCAGCGCGTACGCGCTGACCACCCATTGCAGGTTCTCCTGGGAGAACCCGAGGTCGACCTGAATCGAGGGCAGCGCGACGTTAACGATCGCGATGTCTAGGACGACCATGAACTGGACCACGCTGAGGAGAGCCAGCGCGAGCCACTTTCGTCTTTCCGAGGTGAGCATGTCGGCCCCTCTGCTTTCGTTTCCACGACGTGCTTGCAAGTTAGTAGAGCTAACTGGCAACCTAACAGCCTCTACTTCGGAATTGCAAGTGGCTAGTTCACATCAGCAAGCAATGCGCTATACTGCACCCATGCGCAGGGGATATGACCAGTACTGTCCCGTCGCCCACGCGCTCGATCTCGTGGGCGACCGGTGGGCGCTGCTCCTCGTGCGGGAGCTGATCCACGGCCCGAAGCGCTACACCGACCTCGCCGACAATCTTCCCGGCATCGGGACCAACATCCTCGCCGCCCGGCTGCGCCAGCTCGAGGCCGCGGGCATCATCACGAAGAAGACGTTGCCCCCGCCGGCGGCCTCCCGGGTGTACGAGCTAACTGAGTACGGGAGTGACCTACGGACGGTAATCCGGGAGCTGGCTTTGTGGGGGGCGCGCTCGCTCGGCCCTCCCACCCACGAGGATGAGCTTTTCCCGGGCTGGCTGTACAACGCGATGGACGTCGTCCTCGCCTCGAGCGCGCCACCCGGCCGGTTCGAGTTTCGGGTCGGTGACGAGGTGGCATCGATCGTGGACGGCCGGGCACAACCGGGACCGGTCGAAAGCCCCGACGTTGTCGTCGAGGGAGACCCGACCGGCGTTTACCACATGTTCGTGGATCGACGGCTTGACCTCGTCTCGGTCACGGGTGACCGTGAATTGCTCGAGAAGCTCATCGAGATCGCGCCGGAGCCGGTCGAGCTTGCGGCTTCCGCCTAGCGCAACCCCGCGACCAAGCAGCGTCGAGCGCGGAACGTAGCGGCAAGCGCCAGGCAGAGCCGGGATTACCGAAGGAGGCCGAGCCCCGCACAGGACGAGTGCGGGGCTCGGCTTCGCTGAACGGCATCTACGAACTAGGGGTGATGGCACCCGCCCGCGGGCGGCGGCGGCGGCTGATGCCCGGGACACCCGGCGTTGCCGCCAGGTCCGCCTCCCGCATCCGCAAACGCCGGAACCGAGTTGCGGCCCGTCGGCAACGCCACGCTTGCGACGACTGCGGCGATTCCTCGCTTCACGAATCCTCCCCCATCGAAGACCGCCCTAGATGTTTCGCACGGTAGCTCTGACCGGTGCCGGTGTCACTACCTGTTGTGGCATCGAGTGATTACCCGCATGATCTTGTGCTAAGCAGGGCGAATGGTCGCTTTGGCGGACGGTATGCACCGGCTCGATCGCGGATCCGGGCAGCTTCTGGTAAGGACCAGTCGGACCGGATTGGGCGCCAGGGCAGGCCACGACCTCACCATCGAGGCGACGCGGTGGGAAGGCATCGCCGTTGTCGACGAAGCTAACCCGGCGAACTCGTCGGTGGCGGTCGACATCGATGCCAACTCCTTCGAGGTCATCAGCGGCACGGGCGGGGTGAAGCCACTGACCGCAAGCGATCGCGCCACGATCAAGACGGCGATCAGGGAGCAGGTCCTCGATCTGGCGAGACACCCGGAGATCTCGTTCCGATCGACCCGGGTCAGCGGGACGCCCGACGCCTTCGTGATCGAGGGTGATCTCACGATCGTCGGTGTCACTCGACCGGCCATCGTCCGTTGTACGGTGACCGCTGATGGTCGCGTCCACGGAGCCGCAATCGTCAAGCAGACCGAGTGGGGGATCAAGCCGTACTCAGCATTCTTCGGCGCGCTCCGGCTGAGGGATGAGGTGGAGGTCGAGGTCGACATCGGGCTACCCACCATTGGCTGATCGTCTCCACCACCGGCCGCGCTACCGTCGGCGACGCAAACGTTGGCGACGGCTGAGCTGAGCCTGCCAACTGCCAGCGATACCGTTCGGTCACCGACGCCAGCGGAACTCTGCCAGCAGGGCCAGGCCGACGACCGCAATGAGGGCGGCGAACTGCAGCGCTCCGTTCACGTACACGCCAATCGGGATCGTAGCTACGGCGAGTACGGCGGCGATGGCGCGCGGCGGGATCGGCAGTATCCGCAGTGCCGTCCGAAACACCACGTCGCCGAGCAGATAGAGCGCCCCGCCCCCGCCGAGCGCGAGCGCGGTCGGGGCGTCGAGCTCGTCGTCTATGTGACCCAGTGCCTTCTTAACGCCCGCGGCGAGGACGATCACTCCGAGGAGCATGAGCGCGAAGGCCTGATAGTACGCCCGGATGGCTAGCCGGCCGCGCCGCGCCCATGGCTCGGCGGCGAGAGCACGCTCCGCGCCGGCGTCGTCGTCGCCGAAGTACGCCCACCACAGCATCGCAACGAGCGCGAGCCCGAGCAGCGCGGCGCCGAAGAAGGAGGCGTTGAAGGGCAGGGTGTTGGTGCCGATGCCGATGGCCACGATCGACTCGCCGAACGCGACGATCAGCAGCAGGCCGTGCCGCTCGACGAAATGTGCCGTGTGGACGTTGACCTGCTCAGTCGGGCGAAAGATGTACGGCGTGCAGAACTCCAGCAGGACTGCTGTGACCCACAGGCCGTACTTAGGCCCGGACGCATCGACCAGCCCTGCACCGATGATGAGGAGCGCGGACACGACGTTGAAGGGGACGAACCTCAGCAAAGTCCCGATCGGCAGCGCCTGTGCATACAGGACCCCGTGGACGAGGACGACGAAGAGGTATCCGATCCCGAAGGCGACACCACCGT
The DNA here is from genome assembly GCA_046725875.1 of Actinomycetota bacterium. Classification (GTDB taxonomy): domain Bacteria; phylum Actinomycetota; class Actinomycetes; order JAKEEW01; family JAKEEW01; genus JBKOZJ01. The sequence continues at coordinate 25,689 of JBKOZJ010000057.1, read as the reverse complement.
CGTCGAACGTGCGCGGGATCGCCAACGCGCAGACCAGGAAGGCGGCCATGCCGCCGATGAGCGTGATCTGTCGGTTTGCCCGGACCGGAGGGACCTGGTTGGTGAGCCACGCGTAGGCGGCGTACATCCACCACAGGACGGCGAAGATCAGCACGACCCGAGCCATGCCCTCGCCGGTCAGATCGTTAGTTAGAAGGGCGGTGAGCTGCGTCAGTGTGAAGACGAAGACCAGGTCGAAGAAGAGTTCCAGCGTCGTGACCCGCTGCTCTTCCTCGTCGTAGGCCGCCTCGTCGTAGGCCGCCTCGTCGTAGGCCGCCTCGTCGGCCGCAGCCTCGGCTCGCTCGTCCTGCCCGGCCACCGTGTTCCCCTTCGCGGCCGTCCTCGGCACTGCATCAGGCACCTCGGCCGGCACTCCGTCGAATCAATGTGCCGCTGATTCAAACCCGGCGGCATGAATGTGCCGTTGACTCGAACCTATCGAGCGAACGGCACATTCATCTGCCGAGTTTTCGCAACAATGTCCCGTTGGCTCGAACCAAGCACGTTTCAGCCATCAGTCGACTCCACGGGTTCGAGCGGACGGCACATTGGTACGAACCGACCAGCGATGAATGTGCCGTTGGCTCGAACCTATCGAGCCAACGGCACATTCATGCCAAAGGGGCGAGTCAGGCGCGGGCGGCGGTGATGTCGGCGGCGACAAGCTCCGCGATCTGCGCGGTGTTGAGGGCCGCGCCCTTGCGGAGGTTGTCGCCGCAGACGAAGAAGTCCAGCGACCGTGGGTCGTCCAGGGATCGTCGGATCCGGCCGACCCAGGTCGGATCCGTCCCGACCACATCTGCCGGCGTCGGCCACTCGCCGTTGGAGGGGTCATCGGCAACGACGATGCCCGGCGCATCGCGCAGGATCTCCCTGGCGTGCTCGGAAGTCACCTTGCGCTCGAAGGTCGCGTGTACGGCCAGCGAATGGGTCGTGATGACCGGGACTCGTACGCACGTCACGGCGACCGGCAGCTTGGGCAGGCCGAGGATCTTTCGCGACTCGTTACGTACCTTCATCTCCTCCGAAGACCAGCCGTGGTCGCGCAGCGAGCCGGCCCACGGGATGACGTTGAGAGCGAGCGGTGCGCCGAATGGGCCGAAATCGCCAACGGCGGGTCGCAAGTCCCCCGGCTGGGTGCCGAGCGTCGCCGATCCAGCGACCTTCGCGAGCTGGTCACGGAGCGTCTCGATCCCGGCCTGCCCGACCCCGGATGAAGCCTGGTACGACGCGACCACCAGGGACGCCAGCCCATATTCGTGATGCAGCGCCCCAACCGCGACGATCATCGACAAGGTTGTGCAATTGGGGTTGGCGATGATGCCGCGGGGCCGCAGACGGGCGGCGTGCGAATTCACTTCAGGCACCACCAGCGGGACGTCGGGGTCCATCCGGAAAGCAGCCGAGTTGTCCACCACGACCGTCCCCCGACCGACGGCGGCCGGCGCCCAGTGCGCCGATACCTCGTCCGGCACGTCGAACATTGCGACGTCCATGCCGCCGAAGACGTCCTCCTCGAGCGCCAGCACCTCGGTTTGCCCGCCGCGGACCGTCAGCCGCCGGCCGGCCGACCGAGGCGACGCGACCAGCCTGATCTCACCCCAGACGTCGTCGCGGGTCGAGAGCAGCTCCAGCATCACGGTGCCGACCGCCCCCGTCGCACCGACGACCGCGAGGCTCGGCTTGTCCGAACTGCCCCGTTTGGGTGGGATCATCGCCCGGTTCCTCCGTACACAGTCGCGATCTCTTGAGTCGAGTCCAGGTCGAAGGCGCGATGGGTGGCGGCGACCGCATCGGGCACCTGGTCGGCGCGGCACAGGACCGAGATGCGAATCTCGGAGGTCGAGATCAGCTCGATGTTGACGCCGGCATCTGCGAGGGCCGAGAAGAACCGTGCCGTCACGCCCGGATGAGTGCGCATGCCAGCACCGATCAACGACACCTTCCCCACCTGGTCGTCGTACTGGAGGCCCTGGATGCCGATCTCACCCTGGACCGCCGAGAGCACGGACATCGCCGTCGGCCCGTCGTCCTTCGGCAGAGTGAATGAGATGTCCGTCCGGCCGGTCGAGGCAGTCGAGACGTTCTGGACGATCATGTCGATGTTGATTTCGGCCTCGGCAATGGCACGGAAGATCGCAGCGGCTTCGCCAGGTTTGTCAGGCACGCCGAGGACCGTGATCTTCGCCTCGCTCCGGTCGTGCGCGACTCCGGAAATGATCGCCTGTTCCATCTCTTCCCCTTCGGCTGCCGCGCTCACCGAAGCTCCGGGCAGCACCACCGATTCGAGCTCCGCCGTCGTGTTCAGGTCGGTCACCCAGGTCCCGGCCCGCTGGCTGAAGGACGCCCGTACGTGGATCGGGACGCCGAACCGCCGCGCGTACTCCACGCACCGCAGGTTCAGCACCTTCGCGCCGCAGGCCGCCATCTCTAGCATCTCTTCATACGTGATTCGGGCAATGCGCCGAGCGGTTGGTACGAGCCGCGGATCCGCGGTGAAGATCCCGTCGACATCGGTATAGATCTCGCACACCGAGGCGTGGAGCGCCGCGGCCAGGGCGACCGCGGTCGTATCCGACCCACCCCGGCCGAGCGTGGTGATGTCCTTTGTGTCCTGCGAGACGCCCTGGAAGCCGGCGACGATGGCGATCGCGCCGTCGGCGAGGGCCCGCTCGATCCGGCCCGGAGTGACGTCGATGATCTTCGCCTTGCCGTGCACCGACGTCGTGATGACCCCGGCCTGGCTGCCGGTGAATGACCGCGCCTCGTGACCCAGATTGCCGATCGCCATCGCAAGGAGCGCCATCGAGATCCGCTCGCCGGCCGTCAGCAGCATGTCGAGCTCGCGGCCGGCCGGCAGGGGGGAGACCGCCGTCGCCAGCTCGATTAACTCGTCGGTGGTGTCCCCCATTGCCGAGACGACCACGACGACTTCGTTTCCGGCCTTCTTCGTCTCGACGATCCGCTTGGCGACCCGCTTGATGGAGTCGGCGTCGGCTACCGAGGAGCCGCCGTACTTCTGCACGACTCGGGCCACATCCACTCCATCGTTACCATCGACGGCTTGCAATCGGGGTCGGGCAAACCTCACGACCGGTCGGCACGTTCCGTTCATTCGAGACCTGACAAGGACGTCGACATAAACGACGCTCGGCGCGGCCGCGCCGTTTCGCCCGCAGAGTCTAACGAGAGCCTCGACGGCGCCTGAACGCATTCACATCCCGAGACCTGGCCCGCAGCTTCCGGACCGCAGCGATGCCCGATGTCGCGGGCGCCTGCTCGGCCGACGCCACCGCCCTGAGGAGATTAGGGCGCCATCAACGCCCCAAACCGTAGGGGTGATCAACCAGTGTGCGGAAACCCTGATTCTGGACCCAATAGAGATCAAACGGTGTGCCGGAACCCATACAGAATCGGCCGATCCGTCACGGTCTCGGCACAATCCTTGATCCCGTTTCGCTGAAACCTCACGGTTCCTGCATACTGCCTGATCGCAAGCCAATCTCGAATCGGAGCTCTGCGAGACGCCCGCTCCAGCAGCTGAAGGTGCCGCCCGTGGGCACGAGTTCAGCCGACGGCCGGCTCGGGTCAGGGGAGCTCGGCGGCTTCGGCGGCTACTTCGGCGAGAAGGCGATCCTCCTCGTCGATCTCCTTGCCGTACTCGCGGTCCATGCGGTCGTGTGCCACGACCGACTGGAGCGCTCGGACCACGGCGCCGGCCTGGCCGCCCCAGCTGGAGAAGTAAGAGAACTGCCACCACCACAGCGCCTCGATCGCTCGGCCCTGCCGGTAGTGCTCAAGGCCGTGGCTGAGGTCGACGGCTATCTGCGCCAGGTCGTCGGAGAGTGTGTATGTCTCAGGAGCAGGATCGGCCGCATAAGGGTCGAACACCTCGATGTAGCCATCGATTGGGTCGAGCAGTTTGGCGAGCGCCACCCGCAGGTCCTCGACATCAGGATCGAAGCCCGGATCGGGCTCGAACCGCTCCTCGGGCACCACATCGCTAATCGCCGCGAGCCGACCGCCGGCCAGCAACAGCTGGGACACCTCGAGCAGCAGCAGCGGGACCGCGCCATTCGGCTGCCCGCTGCGCGCGATCTCGCGCAGCGCGATCAGGAAGCTCTGCACCTGGTCGGCGATCTCCGCAGCGAAGCCGGACAGGTCGTCCTCGGCCGGCACCGGCCAGCGCACACCGGGCTCCTTGTCAGACATCGAGCAGTCGCCTCCCCTCGAACGCGCGACCCAACGTCACCTCGTCTGCATACTCCAGGTCTCCGCCCACAGGCAGTCCACTAGCTAGGCGCGTGATACGCAACCCCATCGGCTTCAGCAATCTGGCCAGATATGTCGCGGTCGCTTCGCCCTCGAGGTTCGGGTCCGTAGCGAGGATGACCTCTGTGACGTCGCTGTCGGCCAGCCTCGTCATGAGCTCTCGGATGCGCAGGTCGTCCGGCCCCACGCCGTCGATCGGACTGATAGCGCCGCCGAGCACGTGGTAGCGCCCGCGGAACTCGCGGGTTCGCTCGATCGCAACCACGTCTTTTGGTTCCTCGACGACGCAGATGACCGACGGGTCGCGGCGCGGATCGCGGCAGATGCGGCACTTGTCCTCTTGCGAGACGTTGCCGCAAATTGTGCAGAACCGGATCTTCTCCTTCACCTCGTTTAGTGCGTGGACCAACCGACGGACATCCGCCGGATCCGCGGCGAGTAGATAAAAAGCGATGCGTTGTGCACCCTTTGGCCCGATACCGGGCAGCCGGCCGAGCTCGTCCACAAGGTCTTGCAAGACGCCTTCGTACACTGCGCCGTCAATCCTGCCGGTCGACTTCGTCGATCAACGTTGCACCTAGCTCCTTGGCGAGCAACTCCGCGCCGGCGAGCCCGCCGCCGACCAGATCCTCGTCGTCGGGATGGGCCTGCGCGTCCGGGTCATGAACGGCTCCCCCGGCCTGCACCCTGTCTTGATCTTGCACGCTACGTCGCGCGACCCCGGTCTTGCCACCGTCGCGCAAAGTCTTGTTATCCCGACTGTTCCCGCGCGATTCGAGCGTCTGATCGCTCTCGGACTTGGCGTCTGCCCGCTGCGTCGGGACCGGCTGAACCTCGCCGAGCGTGGCGGAAGCAGCACCGGCCGGAACCCGCTGAGAAGCTGCCGCCGCACTTGTCCGGGATTCAGTAGACCCTCCTCCCGGGCCCCCGGTCCTGTCAGCTGACGTGGCTGGACCACCTTCCGAGCTGGCATCGCGGCTCGCCGCCCGAGGGCTCGAATCCGCGACCCCATTCGGATTGCCCGCGCCCGGCTCGCCGGAGGTGCCGGGGCTATCGCTATCGGTCGAGCTGCCGGCCGCCACTCCCGGTGGACTGGTGACCGGGCCCGCTGTGCCGATCGAGCCCGATCGCCCGGGCCGGCCTCGCCGAGCGGCCGGACCCGGGGACTCGGACCCTGAAGGGGCCGCGCGGCCTGGATCGTGTACGGCCTCGATGCGCCAGTCGGCACCGAGGACCTCGTATACGGCCTCGCGCAGCACTTCGTCGCTGCCCCCGCTGGTGAAGTTCCTGCGCTGCCCCTCGTTGGCGAACGCCACGGTCAGAACGCCGTCGGAGAGCCCGACGACCTGGACGTGGTCGAGCAGGACCAACCAAGTGAACCGGCGCTTCACCTTGACGACCTCGAGGATGTCCGGCCACATCCTTCGTACGCCAGCGAGGTCCAGCCCCGCTGGAACGGTTGCCTCGCTCACGTCCGTGCGCACCTGCGGCGCAGTGGCGCTGTCCTCCGAGGCAGCACGTGGGTCGGCCTGGGCTGCCCGTTTCGGGCCGGCATCTGGCGTCGGGCGCGGTGACCTCGGCGTCTCCGGAGCTCGAACCGCGCTCGATGTCGGGGCAGCGCCGGCGGCTGGTGCTTGGCCGGGCTTGGACCCAAGCGCCAGAACCCGCTCGAGGCGGTCGATGCGGGCATGAAGGCCTCGCTCATCCTGGTCGGCGCCTGGGAGCAGGATGCGGGCGCAGATGAGCTCGAGCTGCAGGCGCGGAGCAGTGGCGCCGCGCATCTCGGTGAGGCCCGCGTTGATGATGTCGGCGGCCCTGGTCAGTTCTGCGGATCCGAGATGGTCGGCCTCCTGCCGCATTCGTTCCAGCTGGTCGGCGGGTGCGTCGATGAGCCCACTCGACTCGACGTCCGGCACCGCCGAAAGGATCACCAGGTCGCGGAGCCGCTCGAGCAGATCCTGTGCGAACCGGCGGGGATCGTGACCGCCCTCGATCACCCGCTCGACTACCCGGAAGACCCCTGCGCCATCGCCGGCCGCGAACGCGTCCACCACATCGTCGAGAAGCTGCGCATCGGTGAAGCCGAGCAGCGACACCGCCAGTGCATAGGTGACCCCGGACTCACCGGAACCGGCGAGCAGCTGGTCGAGTACGGACAAAGCGTCGCGCACCGATCCGGCGCCCGCGCGGACGACCAGCGGGAGCACCGCAGGTTCCACGGCGACGCCCTCTCGCTCGCACAGCTGTCCGAGATAGTCGCGCATGACCTTGGGCGGCACCAGACGGAATGGGTAGTGGTGGGTGCGCGACCTGATCGTCGGGATGACCTTATCGGGCTCCGTCGTCGCGAAGACGAACTTCAGGTGGGGCGGCGGCTCCTCCACCACCTTGAGGAGGGCGTTGAAGCCGGCGGTGGTCACCATGTGCGCCTCGTCGACGATGTAGATCTTGTAGCGCGACACGGCCGGCGCGAAGAATGCTCGCTCGCGGAGATCGCGGGCATCGTCCACGCCGCCATGCGACGCCGCATCGATCTCGACTACGTCGACGCTGCCTGCGCCTGCTCGCGACAGATCCTGGCAGGACTGGCACACGCCGCACGGCTCAGGGGTGGGACCCATCTCGCAGTTGAGGCAGCGGGCGAGCAGCCGCGCGCTCGTCGTCTTGCCGCAGCCGCGCGGCCCGCTGAACAGATAGGCGTGGTGGACCCGGTCGTTGCGGATCGCCTGCTGCAACGGCTCAGTCACATGCTCCTGCCCGATGACCTCGGCGAAGGTCTCCGGGCGATACCTGCGGTAGAGGGCAAGCGACACAGGACGACCCTAACGCTCGGCGCCGACACGACGATGTGATCGCTGGAAGATGGAGGCGACCCCTCAGCACCTGCCAGAGCTCACTTACCCTTGCTGCCTTCCGGCCCTGGGGGAGTTGGGTGAGATAGCACCGCCGAGGGGTCTCGCAAGAGTCTACCCGCGAGCCGGCCAGCCCCCGAATCCGGACACCGCCGCTGTCACCCTGCTTCGCACCGTGATCACTGCCGCCAGCCGGTAAGCCCAAGATCCCTTGATTACCGGCAAAGGACGGGTCGGAATCTGGCCCTTAGCTGCCAGTGATCAAGCCGAATGTTCGCGCAGATCACCGCCGGTGATCACGCTAGGTGCGGACCCTGCTTCGTGTCCTGCCACGCTCACAATGCCCGGTGTACCTGCTTGATCGCGGGCTGTGCGGAATCGTCTTGACTTTGGCTCGGGTACCCTGGCCCGCGGAGGATTCGCCTAGTGGCCTAGGGCGCACGCTTGGAAAGCGTGTTGGGTTAACGCCCTCGCGGGTTCGAATCCCGCATCCTCCGCCACGCGGCCGACACCGACGTTTGGGCATGTCAGACAGCACACTTCGAGCTGCGCGTGCTCTACCTGGTCTTCAACGAAGGCTACTCCGGCGATGTCGACCTGGCCGCCGAAGCGATCCGGCTCACCCGCCAACTGGCGGCCAAGACCAACCACGAGGAGGTCGCGGGCCAGCTCGCGCTCATGCTGCTCCACCACGCACGGCGCCCGGCACGGACCCGCACCGACGGCAGCCTCGCGCCCGTCCGCCTCAGGGCGCCCGAGCCACCCATCTCCGTCATCTATGTGCCGTGACGAGGTAACACTCGCGCCGCCGTGGACGCATACAGGGGGTAAGCGAAACAGCGCGGCGACGGTTCGCCGCCGCACCAGATTTCCGCCCCGCCGGAGGAAAAGGACAGCAGATGAAGATGGATGAAGTTGCGCTGATGGTGAGTGATGTCGACGACGGCCTTCGGGAACGTCTCGACGAGGAGATCTACGCCTTCAATGTCGCGGCGACCGGTCATGCCGACGGTCGGCTGCTGGGCATTGCCGTTCGCGGAGACGGCGGTGAACTGCGGGCGGGTCTGTCGGGGTGGACGTGGGGCGGATGTGGCTACATCGAGTTTCTGTGGGTACGGCCGGATGATCGCGGGTCTGGCCTGGGCACCCGGCTGCTGGTCGCGGCGGAGCAGGAAATGCAGCGCCGTGGCTGCGACCAGGTGGCCTTGAGTACCCACTCCTTTCAGGCACCGGGCTTCTACGCCCGCTTCGGCTATACCCAATGCGGCCGCACACCGGGCTATCCGCGCGGGCACGACCAGATTCACCTGGTGAAGCGGTTCAGATGACCGAGTGATCTTCGCGCGCCGTGGCAGCATGCCCGGGACTCGATTGGGCTCATCCGGACCGGCTCGAGACCGCTCACACACCGCATAGCCCCACCCGTTGATGGCGATGGCCTCGATCCTGGCCGGGATCGAGGCCATCCTGCCGATCACAACGCCACATCACAGCACGTGGCGATTTCCTCAGATCGATGGAGCTAGCCGTTGATGAACACGTAGTCGGCCTGGTACGGGACCGCCACCGTGGGCGTGGCTTGCGGATCGCAAGACCCGGCCGGGGCGACGCCGCCAAGCGTGTTGAGGCGGAGCACCTCGACGACGTGTGCGAGCAGTCCGGTGGCGGCGCCGATCTGGGTGGCGTCGAGGTTCAGCTCGGCGATGTTGCCCGCACCGTTGTCGTTCTTGGCAACGACCTTGCCGCTGACCGCGCTGCCGTCGGGTGCTTGCCACTGTGGCGGGCCGGCGTCCGGCTGGACGAAGGTGTGGTGGATGCCACCGTCGAGGCGTGCCTCGACGTTGTGCTGGGTGAAGGCGAACGAGCCGTCGGGCTGCGCGGTGCACGCGTAGATCTGGCTGCCGAAGATCACCGATTCCTGCAATGCCGCCACTCCGCTCGTGGCGACCGGGTGGCTAAGCAGGTGTAGCTGGGCACGCGCCGCGCCGTTCGGGAACACGTCGGTGTGCAGGTCTGCGTAGAAGCCGCTCGGGTCGGAGCGCAACGCGGAAAGCAGGGTCGAATCGGTGACCGTCACAGTGCCGGACGCGAACCCACCCGCTGGACGCGGGGTGGCGAACAACGGCACGACGACCGGGCCGTCGACTCCGCGAGCTCCGGCGTGGATCTCCGCAGCCGTCGGGGTGCCAATGCCGCGCCACGCGACCGAGTACGTCAGCGAGTTGTCCTGGATGCCGATGAGTTCCAGGGCCTGCCCGTCCGGATCGCCGGCCGTCAGCTCGTTGCGGCCCTCCAGGCTCGCGATCAAGACGGTGGATGCTCTGGTCGCGACGGCCGGCACGGTGATCCCCGTCGGCGGTGTCACGTTGCTGCTCGCGGACGCCGCGCTAGTACTAAGCGTGGCGACCGAGGCGGCCCCGGCGACAGCGGCGCCGATGCCGCGCGCCAGGCGCCGTTTTGTGCTGCTAGTCATGGTGATGTCCTTCCGGATCTGCGGCCGACACCGGTGCGCGGCCCCACAAGGAGTACGGCGGTGAGCCGGCCGGCGCCCACCGGAAGCGTGCGAGAAAGCTCATAGCCATCTGGCTGAACCGAAACGGTGTCGCATGCGTACCGCGATCGACCCGGAACTGCTCAGGGTTCGACTCCCCCGGGCGACTGATCCTTATCGCCGGTGCGCCAAGACGTCGGGGTTCACGACGTTGGTTGGCGTCCCGGAAGCGTAGGCGTTGATCTGGTCGAAGACGTCCGAAAACTGCAGGTCGAGCTCGTCCTTCGTCACGTACCCGATGTGCGGCGTGACGACGACGTTGTCCATCTGCAACAGGGGATGTGACGGATCGCGGAGCGGCTCCTCGTCGAACACGTCGAGGGCCGCCATGCCGGGGCGACCCGCACGGAGCCCCGAGACCAGCGCACCCGGTTCGACGAGCCCCGCGCGGCTCGTGTTCACCAACAGCGACGTGGGCTTCATTCGGGCGAGGTTTGCCGCGGTGACGATGCCGCGCGTCGCTGGAACGAGCCGCAGGTGGAGCGACAGCACGTCGCACTCCTCGAACAACGACTCCTCGCTGTCCGCCGGCTCGTACCCATCGGCACGCGCCCGCACCAGCGACTCCTCGCGGGCACACACGAGCACGCGCATCCCGAACGCACGACCGTACCCAGCAACCACCGAGCCGATCCGCCCGTAGCCGAAGATCCCGAGGGTCTTGTCACGAAGCGAGTTCCCGATGCCCATCTGCCAGGCCCCCGCTCGGAGCGACGCCATCTGTTGTGGGATCTGTCGCATCGCGGCGAGCACGAGGCCCCACGTGAACTCGGCGGCCGCATACGAGGGCGTGTCCGAGTGCAGGTTCGACGACACGACAATCCCGAGCCGCGTGCACGCATCGACATCGATGTGCGGGTATACGCTTCGCTGGCTGATCAGCCTGAGCGTCGGCAGCCGCTCGAGGAGCGGGGCACGGATGGCCGAGCGCTCCCGGATCAACACGAGCGCCTCGCAGTCCCGCAGCCTCTCGGCCAGCACGTCGGCGTCCTCGACGTGGTCGTTCCACACCGTGACCTCGTGGCCGGCGAGCTTGTCGAAGCACGACAACCCCCGCAGGGTGTCGAACCAGTCGTCGATGATCGTAACCTTCACGCGCCGCATCGTCCCATGAGGGCGGGGGCCCGGCCGAATACCAGAAGGTCAGCCATGTCGGCAGTCCAGATGGATGCGCTGCCGCAGCTCGGACGAGCTGAACGAATTGCCAGGTTCGAAAGTGCTCCACTCAAGTCCACTCGTGGCCGAGGAACGTCTCACGACGCCAACTCCACGCATGGTGATTCTTCTCATCGTGACAACCAGTAGAAGCTGATCGCCAGGATGCTGAGGTGGAGGGCCTGGTCGGCGGCGATCACTCCCCACAACGCCGTGGCAAAGCCCTTGCTGCCCGTGGAGCCGAGCATGAGCCTCGTGGGCCATCTCCGGTCGACGAATGCGTGGGTGGCTGCCGAGAGCCCCAGGAACCACACCGCACGCAAGTCGTGCCACACGGGCAGGACGAGCGCGGCCAGCGTCACATGGTAGGTGAGGACGTGAGTGAGATCGGCCCGCCAGCTCGACTCCTTGTTGGACGCCTGCCAGTCGGTTTGCGTGACGAAGTCGCCAAGCAGGTGCCCGGCGAGAACGAGCAAGAACAGATCACCCACGCTTGGACGTCCTGATCTGCTCCGGTCGAATGCCCAGCATGCGCTGGATGACGGCTTCGCGGGACCGCCCTCTGCCGACCACGGCGAAGTCGAACTGGTCGGGCTTCGCCAACACCGGCAACCACCGGTGGGCCGTGAACCGGCGCAGACGGTGACGGAGCCTCATTGCGGCCACTCCCCGCCGTCCTTGCACAGCGGCTCCCTGGTCAGGCGGAACCGCACCAGCTCGCCGGGATAGATCGCTAGGGTCCTTGCACCCGGTCCCGGCGCAGCGGTACATCGACCGCGAGTTCTCCCATGCGGTCAAGGTCACCTCTGTCATGACAGGGGGCCCGTCGGCGGTCGCCTGGAGCCTTCCTGGCCAAGGGCCCGGCGGAGCGTGGCTATCCCCGCCCGGATTCGGTTCTTCACCGTGCCGGCAGGAATGCCCTGAGACTTGGCCACCTGGGTGGACGACCGTTCGCCGAGGTACGCGAGCGCCACGGCGGACCGTTGCTGTGGCGGAAGCCGGTGGATCGCCTTGAGCACGTGCTCGATCAGGTCACGCTGCTCCGCGTGCCACTCGGGGCCCGGCTCGACCGTTACGTCCGGGACGGACGACAGGGACGACAGCCTCCTCGTTTCCACAGTTCGACGTCGTAGGAGGTCGATCGCGAGGCTGCGAGCAATCAGCAGGATCCAGACGTCGAGCGATCCCCGTCGAGGATCGAACGCCGAGCCCGTACGCCAGACCTTGAGGAAGGTGTCCTGGACGAGGTCTTCGGCATCGGCCCTGTCCTTGAGGAGCACCAGACCGAGGCCATAGATCCGGGAGGCGTATCGAGCGTAGAGCGCGTCGGCGGCCGCGGGTTCCCGCCGCAGGAGTGCGGCCATCAGGCGGGCATCCGCTTCCCCCGGCCTCGCAGCGCGGTTGCCCTCCGCGGCCGGAGACGGCTCTGGCGTCTTTGGATCCGTGAGGACCGTCATCGAGGTGCTCATGCACGCAGGATGGGTCCGGATCCACCGGGGTCACATCGAGGAAGTCCCCAGGCCGCAACCCCAAAGATCGAGCTTGCTACCCCCTAGCGTGTCCCGAGCGCGGTCTGGCGGGATCTAGGATTGGCGAGTGGGGCCGCGGGGGGGTTCGACCGGACCAGCAGGGAGCGGACGCCTGCTCGAGCGCGAGCGGGAGCTCGAGGCGCTCGGCGCCGCGGTCGGCGCGGTAGCGGACGGAACAGCGGGCCTCGTGCTCGTGGAGGGGCCCGCGGGGATCGGCAAGTCCAGGCTGTTGGCCGCCGCGAAGGCGCTCGCAGACGAGTGCGGGTTGCGTGTGCTAGCCGCGCGCGGTGGCGAGCTAGAGAGGGACTTCCCGTTCGGGATCGTCCGCCAGATGTTCGAGTCGCTACTCGTCGACGAGACGGCGCGCTGGGATCTGCTGTCGGGGGCGGCCGGGACGGCTACTCCGGTGTTCGACAGGCCTGGCGAGCGGGCCGGCGAGCCCCTCGCCGAAGGCTGGTTCGCGGCCCTTCACGGTCTCTACTGGCTGACTGCCAACGTGAGCCAGGACCGACCGGTGCTCCTCGTCGTCGATGACCTCCATTGGTGCGACCGCGCCTCGCTGCGCTTCCTCGCCTACCTCGCTCAACGGCTCGAGGACCTTCCAGTGCTTCTGGTCGCCAGCTATCGGCGCTCCGAGCCGGGGGCCGACCAAGCCTTGATCGGCGAGCTGACGAGCGACCCACTGGCACAGCTGCTCATGCCCCGACTCCTCACCGCAACGGCCGTCGCCGAAGTCGTACGCGACCGGCTGGGAGAAGGCGTCGAGCCGGCCTTTGCCGACGCGTGTCATTCCTCGACCGCGGGCAACCCTCTCCTCCTCGAGGAGCTCCTCAAGACGCTCGCAGCCGATCAGATTCCACCCGACGCCGCGCACATCGACGCGATCGCCGAGCTGGGGCCGAGAGCTGTCTCCAGGGCAGTGCTGCTTCGGCTCACGAGGCTTTCCGCGGACGCCGTCCAGGTCGCACGGGCGATCGCCGTCCTCGGTGACGGCCCACAGCTCCCCGTCGTGGCCGAGCTCGCAGACCTCGAGCCGTCCGCGGTCGCTGCCGCAACACGCGAGCTCGTGCACGCGGAGATCCTCCGGCCTGAGCCGCCGCTCGGCTTCGTGCATCCGCTCGTGCAGGCGGCGATCCACGCCGACCTCGCACCCGGGGAGCGCGAGCTGCACCACGAGCGCGCGGCCAGGCTTCTTGTCGAGCTCGGCGCCCCGAAGGAGCAGATCGCCGCGCAACTGCTCGTCATCCCCGGTGGCGGTGAGGACTGGGTGGTGGACGTCCTGCGCGCGGCTGCGAACACCGCAGTCGCGAAGGGCGACCTCGACTCGGCGATCTCGGCCTTGCGGCGGGCCCTGGACGAGCCGCCCCGATCAGACCTTCGCCTTGAGCTCCTGCTCCAACTCGCGTCCGCCGAGATGAGCACTTCGCTGCCGCGCGCGGCGGAGCATTATCGCGCCGCGTACGAGATCGCACGCGAACCTTCCGCCCGCGGCGAAGCGGCTCATGGCCTGGCACGTGCGCTCGTGTTCTTGGACGCCCCAGACCAGGCGGCCGACGTCGCCGCCCGTGCCGCTCGCGAGCTTCCGCACGAGCTTGACGACCTCGCCCGCCGCCTCGAGGCGGTCGAGCTCCAAACCCTCGTCTTCGGCGCAAAACCACACGGGGATCGAGTCGCGCGGCTCCGCAAGCGCCGGGAGATCGATGCCTCCGGTGGGGTCGGCGCGAAGGCGCTTGCTGCGATCGCCGCCTCGAACTGGACTCAATGCGCCGGCCCTGCCGACCGCGTGTGCGCGCTCGCGCGCGCCGCGCTCGACGACGGAGAGCTGCTCGCGGCGGATGAGCTCATGACGCTAGCTGCCATCGTCCCACTAGCGCTCGCCGATCTCGACGAGGCCGTCGAGAGGTGGGAAAACGTTCGCGCGGAGGCCTATCGCAAGGGCTCGGTGTTCACGATCGGGAGCGTCCAACTGTGGGGTGGCTATACCCAGTACCTGCGTGGCGAGCTCGCAGAAGCCGAGTCCGAGATGCGCGCCTCGCTCGAGACGATGGGACTTTGGGGCATGCCGTCCCCGTGGACCTCGCCCTTCCTGGCAGAGGTCCTCCTCGAACGCGGCGCGCTAGGGGAGGCCCTCGCCCTCCTCGAACACGCCGGTTTCACGCATGCCACCTCGGACCTCGCGACCCTCCTCGATCGCGCGCGGATGCGGATGTGCCTGGCGGAGGGGCGGCCCGTGGAGGCGCTCGGATACGCGGACGCGTACGAGCTCCACGCGGGCTGGAGGTGTCACCCGCGCTACTATCCGTGGCGTTCGCTCAAGGCACAGGCGCTGGACCGACTCGGCCGGCAGGACGAGGCGGTCGCGCTGGCCGGCGAGGAGCTCGAGATCGCACGCGGCTGTGGATCCCCAGGCACCGTGGGGCGCTCGCTTCGCGTGCTCGGAACGATCCTGCGTGCCGCCGGGATCGAGCTGCTCGAGGAGGCGTGCGCCCTGCTCGAGGGGGCTCCGGCGCGGCTCGAGCACGCGAAGGCGCTCGGCGCGCTCGGCGCCGCATTGCGACGTGCAGGCAAGCCAACCGAGGCTCGCGAGCCGCTTCGGCGCGCGCTCGAGCTTGCCGACATCTGCGGCGCGCAGCCACTCGTGGACGCGGTCCGCACGGAGATCCACGTCACAGGCGCCCGTCCGCGGACGACCGCCCTCCGGGGGGTCCGCGCCTTGACGGCGAGCGAGCGCCGGGTCGCAGATCTCGCCGCAGCAGGACAGACGAACCGCGACATCGCGCAGACCCTCTACGTGACGCCGAAGACGATCGAGGTCCACCTCAGCAATGCGTACCGCAAGCTGGACATCCGGTCGCGGCGGGAGCTCGCGCGCGCGCTCGAAGGCACGACATGAGCCCCCTCCGCTGAACGATCAACGCTGACAGGGACTTCCATCACGTCGTCAAGCGGGTTGTGATCGCCCGGCCGACGCCGTCCGGCCAACAGGCCCGTGCGGCTCTGCCCGGTGGCCCACCTCCGCGATCCGAAACCACCAGGAGACCCTGCGCTCGATGAAGGCATCCACGTTGTATCGGGCTGCTCCGGACTGAGCGTTCAACACCAGCCGTGAGGCGAACACCCGCGCGTAGATGAGTGCTGCCGATGTCCGAGCCCCCCGAGGTGTACGGGCGACCGAACGAAGCATTGATGCCCATGCACCGCGAAGGATGTTTGGGCCGAGCGCAGCCATCGGCCGTACACCTGCAAACGACCGGTCGGCCATGACACCCGTCGAGGGAGGAGAAAAGGTCGATGGAAGACAGGAACAGAAGCAGGTCGACGACTCCACTGCGCGTGTTGGTCGCCGCTGTCGCCGTGTCACTCATGGCAGTGCTGGGAGTCTCGGCCGCCGCCGCAGCCGGATCCACCGTTGGTTTCGGCTTCGACGCCCGCGACATCTCGGGATTCCGCAACGCCGGAGCAGTCGCCCTGAGCGGGGGTGGGGCCTTCAACCAAAACTCCACGGCCGGTTCCGTGCACGCCGGCGGCGGCTTCAGCTGCACCGCCGACGTGGGTGCGGGACTCCTGAGGGGGTGCCTGCAGGGAGAGGGCGTCCGGTGGGATGCCGAGGAGCTGCTTGGGAGCACCGTGTTCAAGTGCACCGGTTCCGCGGATGAGGCGTTGAAGCCAGCCAGCACCGACGCCGACACCGTCGTGCTCCAAGCGGACTTCTACCGAGCGGGCGACGCGAACGATGAGTCGTTCACCGCTCAAATGATCGTCTCGACGGAAGACATCGCCACCGATATCCAGGGGTTCCAGAACGTTTGGGTTCAGAGCGTGGGCTGCGGGACCGCAGTGGTGCACTTCGGCGCCTGAGATGACCCGTCGTCTCATCAACGCACAGGAAGGAACCGACGCATGAAGCCGTTCCCACCGCTCACCCACGTGGCTCTGACGGTACGCAACCTCGCGGTCAGCGTGCCGTGGTACGGAGCGCTCTTCGATGCCGAGCCCGTGATCGACGAGGACACGGACGGCGGCTTCCACCACACCGGGTACCTCGTAGGCAATAACACGCTCATCGGGTTGCACCAGCACACGAGGCCAGCGCCCGACGAGAGGTTCAGCGAGTTCAGGGTCGGGCTCGATCACGTGGCGTTCGGCTGCGCGGACCGAGCGGAGCTCAAGAAGTGGGCGCTCCGACTCGACGAGCTCGGCATCGAGCACGGTGAGATCAAGGATGCGCACTACGGCTCGGATGTGAGCTTCCGCGACCCCGACGGCATCGCGCTCGAGTTCTTCGCTCCACCCGGTTGAGGGGTTCGGCGCAGTGTGGCGCCGCGCTCGCGCCTGGCTCGCGAGCGCGGCGTCATCGGCCGAGACATGGCGGCCCTGCACTGAGCGCGTCCGTCCGTGTCCGAGGTCTGTGGCACCCTCCAGACGGGAGTCCGTTACGCCGAGCCGCTGTTCGAGGCCGTCAGCCGGAAGCCTTCCGCGAGCCCAGCAGCGACGACACCGTCAACTGCTCGCTGAGCAACCTCTTAAACCCATCCGGGTTCCGGTCCATGAACGACCGGCACAGACGCTTCCCGTCGTTGTAGGCAGTGACATACGTCCACGAACCCGGATCCATGAGGAACGATACGGTCTTGGCAGCGCGCTCCGGCGAGTCCAGGCCCATTCCCGCAGATACGACTCAGCCTCCGTCGGTATGATCCCGTCCTCATGCAGCATGCGAGCTGCGTTGCTGGCGGCCCCGAACAACGCCCGTTCCTCCCGGTACACGACCTCGGCCACCGCAGGGTCGACAGGGAAGCCCAGGTCGCCAACGAGCTCAAGCAGCACCCCGAAACCCTCCTCCCCGAGCGCCGTCTCGAGCGCGTTGGTCGCGATCCCCTCAGCGATGACCGCCTCCGGCGCTGAGGCGATCATCACGGACATCTCGAGCCGCGACTTGCCTCGATACAGGAGCATCTCCTTGCAGGCCCGCTCTGTGTGATGTCCCGGGTACGCCTCGTGCGCGACGGTGGCGACGACGTCCACGATCGTGCGGCACGTCCAGGTTCACTTGCACGAGGCTGGCGAAGTTCCCTCGGTAGACGTTGAAGGCCTGCCATGGTTCCCCCTCGACCATCTCGTAATCGACCCGCTCTCCCGGCGGGAGCTATGGTCATGGACGGCCGCGGCCTGTTCTGGACGATGATGTGCACACTTGGAAAGCGTGTTGGGGGCAACCCCTCGCGGGTTCGAATCCCGCATCCTCCGCCGCGCTGACCGGGCGTAATGCGAGTTCAGGCCCGTCCGACACCAGGGCCCGTGAAACTCCGTAGTCTCATTCGAGTCTCGATCAGCCTCGAAGGGCGCCACCGCGGTGGCATCGTTGCGATCGCTGGGGCGCGTTTCGCCAGCGTCTCACAAAGGCCCCGACCCGCATCGCGACGTCCGGTCGGATCACGTCGATCACGTATTGGTTCCGCCTCGCCCTGAGTGAATGGACCCACATGAGCGCCGCGAGGGTCCCCCTCGGCACGCCAACCGGGCGCCTGATCTGGCGCCCGCTCCAGACGAGGACGAGGTCAGTTGCCACGACGCGGCCCGGCGGCGGACCAACAGACTCGCGAGTCGTCCTAAGCGGCACCAGACCAGCGGTCCGGTTGGGTCTCGCTCGAAGGGCCAAAGCAGGTGAGAGCCCCAGGCGCACCAGGGTCGCCGGACTCCTACGGATGGTCTGGCGCTTCGTGTAGCTCTGGCTGTTCAGTCGTCGCGGCCCAGCTTCCAAGGATGGCGAGCGCCTCTGCGGACTTGGAGTTGGGTTCCGCTGTGTAGATCGTAAGCGCAAGTCCGGGGTCGGCAGCGAGCTCCATGCGGTTGTAGGTGAGGCTGATGTCGCCGACGACGGGGTGGTGAAAGTCCTTGCTGCCGGTGTCGTGGAAGCGGACATTGTGGGCGGCCCAGCGGGTGCGGAACTCGGCGCTCTGGGTGGACAGCTCGCCCACCAGGTCTGAGAGGTCACGGTCGTAGGGGTCGCGGCCGGCTGCTGTCCGCAGAATGGCGACCACGTCACTGGCCGCACGCTCCCAGTCGGCGTAGAACTCCCGGGCGCCGGGGTCGAGGAAGACGTAACGGGCGCTGTTTGCGGGACCGGGGCCGGCGGCCCGGCTGAACATGCCGGAGTAGAGGGCGCGGCCGAGCTGGTTGGCGGCCAGGTTGTCCAGGCGCGCGTTGTGAACGAACGCAGCTGCGCCGGTGAGCCCGTCGAGGATGTGTTGGATGCTTGGCCGCGCGCGCTTCTTGGGCGCTCGTTGAGGTCGCGGCGAACTCGTTGGCCGCACGGCGACGGCTAGATCGAACAGGTGTGCGCGCTCCGCCTCGTCGAGGTGCAGGGCGCGGGCGAGCGCTTCCAGCACGCTGTCGGAGACCCCCCTCATGTCTCCGCGCTCGATCCGGGTGTAGTACGGGACGCTGACACCGGCCAGGACGGCGACCTCCTCGCGGCGCAACCCGGGGACGCGGCGGCTGCCGTAGGAGGTCAGCCCCGCCTGCTCCGGGGTGATCTTCGCCCGGCGGGAGGTCAAGAACTCTCGGATCTCGCTTCGCGTGTCCACTGATCACACAGCGTAGGACCGCTCGCGGCCGTCTGGGAGACCCCGTCAGTACCCCTCTCAACAGGGACTCTCACTCCCCGGGATCCGGTGCTTTCATCGACAGGGCACGAGATGAAGACCCCGACAGGAGGAGACCACGATGCGAGGAGCTGTCATGTACGCTCCCGGCGACGTTCGCGTCGAGGCTCGTGACGACCCGAAGGTCCTCGAGCCGACGGACGCGATCATCCGACTGTCGGCGACTTGTGTCTGCGGCTCGGATCTGTGGCCCTACCGGGGCATTGAGGCGTTCGAGGGGCCCACCCCGATGGGTCACGAGTACGTCGGCATCGTCGAGGAGGTTGGCAGCGCCGTTCGCACGATCAAGCCCGGTCAGTTCGTGGTCGGCTCGTTTTTCGCCTCGGATGGCACCTGCGAGATCTGCCTGACCGGCTACCAGAGCTCGTGCATTCACCGCGAGCTCGTCGGTGGCGCACAAGGCGAGCGGATGCGCGTGCCGCTGGCCGACGGCACCCTCGTCGCCACCCCCGACCTGCCTCCGGCAGACCTGATCCCGAGCTTCCTCGCCGCCTCCGACGTGCTCGGCACCGGCTGGTTCGGCGCCGTGGCCGCCGAGGCCGGCCCCGGCAAGACCGTCGCCGTGGTCGGCGACGGCGCGGTCGGCCTGCTCGCGGTGATGGCCGCACGGCACCTGGGCGCGGAGCGGATCATCGCCATGAGCCGCCACCAGCCGCGGCAGAAGCTCGCCCTGGAGTTCGGCGCGACCGACATCGTCGAGGAGCGAGGGGACGCGGGCGTGGCGAGGATCAAGGAGCTCACCGGCGCGCTCGGCGCCCACTCGGTGCTCGAGGCGGTCGGCACCCAGGAGTCGATGATGCAGGCCATCCGCTCCACCCGGCCGGGCGGGCACGTCGGCTATGTCGGGGTCCTCCATGACGTCGAGCTGCCCGGCGACGAACTGTTCTTCTCCCATGTCCAGCTGCACGGCGGTCCCGCGCCGGTGCGCCGCTTCCTGCCCCAGCTGGTCGACCTCATCTGGAACCGCGAGATCGACCCCGGCAAGGTCTTCGACCTGTCCCTGCCGCTCGACCAGGCCGCCGAGGGCTACCGCGCGATGGACGAGCGTCGCGCCATCAAGGCGCTGCTCTGGCCGTGAGCCAACGGGGAAGGAAGGGACACGGCATGGGCCAGGCGATCAACAACCTGATCGAGCGCTGATGGAGGTGCGCCGACGACCGCATGGACCGAGGAGGAGCTGTCCTCGATCGGCGATGCGACCGAGCTGCAGCTCGCCTCGACACGCCCGGACGGAACGCTGCGCCCGTACGTGACGATGTGGGTCGTCCGGGTCGGCGACGAGCTGTACGTCCGGTCGGCCCACGGCCCGGACAGCCCGTGGTTCCGCCGCGCGAAGGCCAGCGGCACCGGTCGGATCCGAGCCGGCGGCGTGGCGCGAGACGTTACGTTCGCCGAGGCCGCTGCCGGCGTGCACGCGAGCATCGACGCCGCCTACCACACGAAGTACGACATCTACGGACCACAGTTCGTGGGACCCGTCGTTGGCCCCCAGGCCGAGGACGTGACGATCAGACTCGTGCCGCGCAGCTGAAGCTCCGCCGTGGCCGCGGCCATCGCTCGCACGTCGGCCCCACTATCTTCAGGCAGGAGGACGATAGATGCTGACCACCCGCAGGCTTGGCACGCAGGGGCTCGAGGTCTCATCCATCGGCCTCGGCCTGATGGGCATGAGCTACGCCTACGGCACCGCCGAGGAGCGCGATGAGCGCGAGTCGATCGCCACGATCCACCGGGGGATCGAGCTCGGCGTAACGTTCTTCGACACGGCCGAGGCGTACGGGCCCTACACGAACGAGGAGCTGCTGGCCCGCGCGCTCGAGGGCCGGCGCTACCGCGTCATCATCGCGACCAAGTTCGGCTTCACGTTCGACTCGAACGGCGTGATCAGCGGCATGGACAGCCGGCCGGACCACCTCCGCGAGGCCGTCGAGGGCTCGCTGCGCCGGCTGCGGACCGACCGGATCGACCTGCTGTACCAGCACCGCGTCGACCCCGCCGTGCCGATCGAGGCCGTCGTCGGCGCGATGGGCGACCTCGTGCGCCAGGGTAAGGTGCGCTTCCTCGGCCTGTCCGAGGCCGGCGAGCAGACGATCCGCCGCGCGCAGGCCGTGCACCCGATCTCGGCGCTCCAGAGCGAGTACTCGCTGTGGGAGCGCAACCTGGAGCCGCGCATCATCCCGCTGCTCCGCGAGCTCGGCATCGGCCTCGTGCCCTTCGCGCCCCTGGGCCGTGGGTTCCTGACAGGTGCGGTGAAGCGCGCGAGGAGTACCCCGAGGGCGACTACCGTCGAGGCGACCCGCGCTACCAGGGCGAGAACTTCGATGCCAACATGCGCGCCGCCTCGGCGGTGCGTGAGCTGGCCGCGCGGAAGGAGGCCACCCCGGCGCAGATCGCGCTGGCGTGGCTCCTGCACAACGGTCCCGACATCGTCCCGATCCCCGGCACCAAGCGACGACGCTACCTCGAGGAGAACGTCGGCGCGGCCGACGTCACGCTCGGCACCGAGGAGATGGCAGAGCTGGACGCGGCGCTGTCACCGGAGAAGGTGGCCGGGCCGCGCTACGGCCCGACGCAGATGGCGCAGGTCGACCGCTGAGGGATGGAGCGGAAGATAGGGAGGTCAACGAGATGGCGAGAAAAGAAACGGCCGGACGCGAGGCGTACGGCGACATCGCGCCCGCGCTCGGCGAGTACACCGACGACGTCCTCTTCGGCGACGTGTGGAAGCGGCCCGGCCTGTCGCCGCGGGACCGGAGCCTCATCACCGTCGCGACGCTCGCCGCGTTGTATCGGACGAACGAGCTGCCGTTCCACCTGAGGCTCGCGCTCGAAAACGGCGTCACCAGGGACGAGCTGATCGAGCTCATCACGCATCTCGCCTTCTACGCAGGGTGGCCGACTGCCAACGCCGCCGTCGCCATCGCCCGGGACGTCTTCGCCGAGACCGAACGGTGAGCAGGGTGCCGAGGGTTCCTCTAAGGGATCGAGGTACCGAACCCGAACAGCGAGTCACACCTCTGGAGCTCTTCTTCGATCTGTCTTCGAGCCTGATTCACCCGGCCCCCGGTACAAGCTCGTCGGGTCGAACCGTTCGAGCACGTAGCGGCGCACCTCGCCGCGCAACTACATCGGCCGGCCCGTGCCAGCGCTTGCCGCATGACCGACGATCTCCGGCGAGCCATTGTCTGACGGGTGGAGGTCCCGCCCTCGCGCGGCCTGAGATCAACGAGAGTGACTTGCGATGCGCCGGATCCAGATCCGGAAGCCGATCAAAAGGACAACCGTCGGTGAGCCAGATCTCCGAACGCCGTCCGGCCGGCTCCTTCCCTACATATCCGCCTGTGCTCCCCGGTCGCTCCGGTCGTGCAACGGTTCGTCCGCAGCCGCGTATAGTTCGATGATCACCCCTGGGCTTACGCTCGAGCGGTCCCCTGGCCTGGCGAGAGCACCGGCCGGACGGGAGAACGCCTACGCCAGCCTGGCCGTTCGGCAACCGGAGGCGTCACTGACCGGCAGCACCAGGGCCCGCATTGGATGCCATCCTGCATCGCCATGACGTTAGGCCCAGCGCTGAGGTCGCGTCCGGGAGCCCGTCCTCAGTGTCAGAAATCGGGCGTGCGCGAGTCTGCGCGATGACATGATCGCACGCATGAAGGCCGAGTGGGCAACTCTCATCGTCACGATTGCCACCGCGACAGCTACTGCGATTTGGAGTGTATGGAAGTGGGCCGCTGAGCGCGGCAAGGACCGGCGTATTGAACGTAACCGCGTCGATGCGCTGTATGTCAACCCGTTTTTGTTCGCGGCGGAGGATTTTCAGAGCCGGCTTTATAACCTGCTCAGCGGTGGTGGACTTGCGCCCCTGCGGAATAAATATCCAGACGGAAGGTATGCGGACGAAACGCTGTATCTTGCGGCACGCTATTTTGCGTTAGAGCAGGTGCTACTTCGATTCACACCCTTCGGGGCGGACGGTGCCGTAGTTACTAAAATTCAGGCCATTCGCGAGGTGTTTGCCACCGACCGCGGCGGCCTGGATGAATGGTGTTTCTTCCGAACGCAACAGCTCGCGCTCGGCCAAGCCATCATCGTATGGCGGGAGGGGGAGTACGGCTTCCCGGACACGGTCCCGCTAATCGACTTCATGCGCAGGTTAGATGATGGCTTGGCGCGTGACCTTCAGGTGGAGGGGGCACTAGCAGTGCTGCGTGCAGCGAAGACGGTTGGACAGCTCTCCCAACGGACGCGAGCGCGGCTCGGT
This sequence comes from Actinomycetota bacterium, assembly GCA_046725875.1. Lineage (GTDB taxonomy): Bacteria > Actinomycetota > Actinomycetes > JAKEEW01 > JAKEEW01 > JBKOZJ01. Next base: position 2,365 of record JBKOZJ010000057.1, on the reverse strand, counting down.
GCGGTCCAGGCAGGCATCGTTGATCTGCTGGAGTACCTGGAACAGGAGGTCAGCGCCGAGCGACACTCCCGATTCACCGTGTTCGAGGGGACGACACGGAGGCGGGCCAAAGTGTCCGTCGGCGACCATGCGCAAGACGATGCAGAATGACTTATCGAAGTATGTGGAACGCTGCCGCAAGGCCTGCGGTCGGGGGGCCGCAGAATTGTCCGCTAGTAAGCTCACCATCTCCCGATCGCCAACCGACCGGCCGATTTCGAGCCTGGCCCCCGCCTGTCCGAACTGCCCGTGCTAAGTCGCCCGGATGACCGATGTGCTGCTAAGCGGTCGACCTGATGAGATCCTCGGGAGTTGTTCAGAGCCGAGCTTGCAAAGACGTTGCGGTAATGGCGAACACTGCGCGTCGGCGCGTCCACGGGAATGAGACTGGCCGAAGCTGAACCGACCCCGGCGAGCCCGGGTCGGCGCGATCGGGATGCATCGCATCCCGGGGATCCTGCGACACGCGTCATCCTCCCTAGCGGCGCCGGGCGCGCTCTGGCCTGGCGTGAACGCCGAGATGCACATTTGGAAAGCGTGTTGGGGGCGACCCCTCGCGGGTTCGAATCCCGCATCCTCCGCCACGCTGACCAGACAAAACGTCAGTCTTGGCAGCCGACACGCGGCCACCTCGTGTTTCCCGTAGTCTCATTCGGCGGCCTCAACTACGAGTTGTTGGCGGTACCACCACCCGGATCAGCCGCGGCCATTGTTCCTGGTCACGGACGCCGGCTGACCGGCCCGAACGGAGCGGTGCACGCCGCCGAAGCGTGTTGGGAGCACGCCGCGCGGGTGCCGGTTCAGCGGTGGCTAGCGGCGCCCCGGAGGAGGCGCTCAGTCGCGCGCTCAAACTCCACTACTGGCAAGCTCCTTCAGCCAACCTTGCCACGCCACCGACCGATCTTGCTTCAGTGAGATCTTTACGGGTGGCGCTAGCTATTCGGCGGCTGCATCAACCAGGCTGTACGGAGGGGAGATCGCTCAGGCGCTCTCGTGTATCGCGAGCCAAACATCACCGCCGTCGATCTTGACCGGAAAGGTCGGCACCGGCTCGGTCGCCGGTGGGCCGATGGCCCGGCCACTCTTCAGATCGAAGCGAGAACCGTGGAGCCAGCATTCGATCGTGCCCCTCTCGACCTCCCCCTCGGAGAGCGCCACATTCTCGTGCGAGCACACGTCCTCGATCGCATACAGCTGACCGCCGCTGCGAACGATGGCGACGGGCGTGTCGTCGATGACCACCGCAAGTGCGCCCTCCTCAGAGACGTCGTCAACGGCGCAAACGCGCACGTACTCGCTCACCGGTCGCCTCCGACCTCACCTTCCACCAGACTAGATCTCCAGACCGGCCTCCCTAAGGCATCTAGACGCCTCCCCCCCAGGCCACCCAGAATGCGTAAGGAGGCTGCGATTGGAGAGAAACAGGGCGACCGGTTCTCGGCACCCATCTTGGTTCCCCTGGCCCTCAAGACACGCCGTCGGATCGATCGCCACCTTTCGTTCCTGATTGCCGGTTTCCGATCATTTCTGCGAACCGGCAGGAGGCACGAGGAATGCCTGACAATGATCGAGCCGATGAGTCCGACCCCTCTGGACCCCTGATTCTGGACGAGGCAACGCTCCGCGCGCTCATCGAGCACGTCCCGGTCACCGTCTACATCGATCGGTTGGACGAGACCGCATCCAACGTTTACACCAGCCCACGGCTCGAGTCCGAGCTCGGCTACTCCGTCGAGGAATGGATCTCCGACAAGAACCTGTATGCGAAGATCCTGCACCCTGAAGACCGCGACCGGATCCTGGCCGATTACCGGCGCGCCCGGGACACCGAGGAGCCGTTCCGGGCGGAGTACCGGATGATCGCCCGTGATGGGACAACGCACTGGTTCCACGACGAGGCGGCGGTCATTCACGACGAGGCGGGCCAGCCCGCCTATTTGCACGGCTTCCTCCTCGACATTACCGAGCAGAGGCAGTTGGCGGAGGCACTGCGCCGCAGCGAGGAGGAGCTTCGACGACAGAAGCAGTACGTCGAGTCGCTGGTCGAGATCAACCCGACGGCGATCGTCACCGTCGATCGGCACGGCAGAGTGACGTCCTGGAACCTGGCTGCCGAGGAGCTCTTCGGCTACTCAAGCGACGAGGCGATCGGGCGCAAGCTCGACGACCTGGTCGTCACCCGAGCGGACTTGCGCAGCGAGGCCGTGAGCTACGAAGACGTTCTACGGGCGGGACGCTTTCACGCGATCACCCAGCGAGCCCGCAGGGACGGAACGCTTGCGGACGTGGAGCTGATCGTCGTGCCGGTCATCGAGGAGGGCGAGCC
>JBKOZJ010000056.1:0-11979 GCA_046725875.1 Actinomycetota bacterium | reverse complement strand
CGCGGCCACGCTCGCGCTCGCGCTCGCACACTCGGCTTCCGGCTCAGGTGGGATGCCTGCTGTGAAGATTCCTACCCACTCGTCGCTCACCCGGCCGTCCGGCTCGAAGGCGTGTCCCGCGTGGGCGACTGGGACCACGTACGGGACAGCCCAAGCACGGAGCGCCCGAACGGCGAACTCCATTGTGTTGACGGCCTGGATGCCTTGCGTTCCGCCCGCGGTGCTGATGAGTCCGATCACTTTGTCGGTGAGATATGGCGGCTGGTGGTGGTCAAGTAAGTGAAGCCAGTCGAGCACGTTCTTGAGTGCGCCCGAAATCGTGCCCTGATAGAGGGGCTGCTCCAGATCATTCCGTCGGCCCGGTGAGCGGCCTCGAGGAGTTGTCGCGCTGCCCGACCCGGGCGTCGGGCCGTGGGGTCGTAGAAAGGGAGGTCGAGCTGCTGGAGATCAAAGAGCTCGGTTGTCGCACCCGCTTGTTGGGCACTCTCGTGCGCGAGCTTGAGCGCGGCAAGACTTCGCGACGGCGCGGCGACCGAGCCGCCTAGCCCGACGACCACAAGCTCGCGCGCCATCAGCGTCCGAGAGTGGCTTTCGCGACCGACACGGCCAGAGCCTAGCCTGCTCGCACCGGTGCCTCGGCCCAGTTTGGTTGGCCCGCTGCGTGTTGCCAGGCTGAATCCGGCGTCGGTCCAGACCCAACTCGGGCAAACGCTCGTTGCTGGAAGACGCAGCCCGCTCGTTATCGCCGCCTGCGTCGTCTCTGTCGGAGCACTCGGTGTGGTGGTGCAGACCCCGGGTATTAGTCACTCCTTCGGCTGCCACCCGCTGGGCCCGGTCGCGTGGTCGATCGCCGGCACCGCGTCGACCATCGGCACGATTGCCGCAGGGATCCCTACGCGCCCGCTGCCAGCGGGCACGCCGAGAAGACGAGAGGAGAGGAGCGAGGGGAGCAGATTTGATGACAACAGACGGAACGACCGCCCGCGCGACCGCGAAGAAGTCCCCAGCCAAGCACCCGACTCCTCCGAAGCCGGAGGTCCGCAAGGATGAGGAGGTGAAGGCGGGGAAGCAGGGCGTGCGCGCGTCTATTCCCGTTCCGCACGTGCCTGTGCCACGGGTCGCCCTACCGCACATATCCGCCCCGCGCGTGCCACGTCCCTCGCTCCGACTTCCCGTAACGGGCCGCCGAGGAGAGGTCCTCTGGCTCGGTGGTTTGGCGACCGTTGCCGCGTTTGGAGTGATCGACTGGCCCGTAGCCGGAGCCATCGCTATCGGCGCCTATGTCGCCGAACAGCGAGCCAAAGCCAAAAACGGCCGACCGCGCGAAAAGACGTGATCGCCGAAACATGGATCAAACTGTCCGCCGACGGACAGGACGATCCAGCTTTCGGCGATCAAGTGTGAGATGCGAGACGGTGTCATAGCGGCAGACACCGTGTAGCTCGTACCGAATCAAGCGGTGACCGCATTACGCCGTAGCGCGCTTTACAGTTCCCTGACCACAAGCTCGACCACTGCGGCCAGTGCCGCAGTGATGAGGGCATACATCAACGCTTCATGGAGTCCTCATTCTTCCCCAGTGCCGCGGTGGGCGGTTTCCCCAACCCAAGACACACTGACGGTGCGAGCTTCTCGACTTCCGGGGAACACTCGCTGAATTCTTGGCCAACAAGGACCTGGCACGCCCTCGAGCGACCGCAATAGCGAAGACGTGATCCGGCGGGGACGGTCAGCCGGCGATTTGGTCACCGAGGACCCGGCGGGCCTCGTCCGGCCTGTCGACCACCGTGGCGAAGATCGCCTCGCCGCCGCAGATCGAGATCGGCAGCATACCCTCGATGTTGATGTTTGCGTCGGCGAGCTTCCGAGCGAGCTGGCCGGCCTCGCCGGGACGGTCGGCGCACTTGATCTGAATCGCGGCGTTCTCCCTGTACGACAGGCTGGCCGCATCCAAGGCGGCCCGGGCGGCGTCCTCATCGCTGGCGGTTAGATAGATGAGGCCGTGATCACCGGCGGTTACCCCACCCAGCTCGATATTGACGCCGCGTTGTCCGAGACTCTCGCCGAGGTGAGCCAGCTCGCCCGGCTGGTTCTTGAGATCGACAACGAAGAGTTGCATCGCGGTCCTCCCTTCCGCCGCGGTGGCTGCGGCCAAGACGGGACCGGTGTGCTGGCGCAGCTCCCGCGCTTGCCGGAGCACTATCCGTCCAATCCGACGCTACGCCCCTTTGCGACCGAGAAGATTTGTGCAGCCGGCCGAGTGACGGTGTGCGGAGACGTGCGCGGCAGCCGAGAGACAGCCCTGAGGCTGTGACCGGTATGCAGAAAATTCGAGCTTCGCAGGGTCTTGTCCACGCCAGAGCGGGGCTGTAAACACAGGAACCGGTTCGTTGGGTCCGTCCGAGCCGAAAGGAGCACTCCGCTATGGTGCCGAGGCGCGATCGCAACGAGGTGCTGGGCAAAGCTGTCAACTACCTACTCCAGTAGCTGCTCGCGCCCGCAGAATCTGGCGCATCGGGACCCGCGTCCCAGTCCCGGAATCACTTTGCGAAACTGGGACGCTCGTGGTGGCCGTCGCGATGGTGAGCGGAGGCTTGCTCCTGAAGATGGCTCGGATCGAGTGCACGCCGTCGTCACCACCACCGTTCCTGGCCGCGCGCGCCGGATGCGCCGCGGAGACGTCCGCTTGACCGACGTCCGGTGTGCCGAGCTCGTCCAGGCGGTCACCGACTTCATCGAGCGAGCACTGGATGCAGGGCGCGGCGTGCGCCGGCGATGAACCCTTGATTCGCTCCGCACTCAGGTTGGTTGGCCGGGACCGGGGTAGCAACTTCAAACGGGATGCCACGAGAGGTTCCACGAGGGGGCCTGATGGCAGTACGAGACGAGCGGATCAAGGTCGATCGAACAAATCTCTCGACCGTTGAGCTGGTACGGCGCGCCGGCGAAGAGATCGGGCGGCTGGCCCGCGGGGAGCTGAAGCTCGCCCAAGCGGAGCTTGCCAGGAAGGGCAGGCGGGCGGGAGTCGGCGCCGGCCTCTTCGGCAGCAGCAGCGTCCTCGCCCTCTACGCACTGGGCGCCTTCGTCATCGCAGCCATCTTCGGTCTCGACGAGGTCATGCCGCGCTGGGCGGCCGCACTGGTGGTCGGTGGTGCACTACTGCTGATCGCGGTCGTGCTGGCTCTGGCGGGGCGTTCGCAGGTTACCGGCGCGGTTCCGCCGGTTCCGGAAGAGGCGGTTCGCGGGGTACAGACTGATGTCGAGACCATCAGAGAAGGGATGCATCGATGACTGGCCGGCCGGCTCGGTCCAATGCCCGTCCGGATTCGGCGTCGCCGGAGCAGATACAGCGCGAGCTCGCCGAGACCCGCGCAGAGCTCACTGCAACCCTCGACACGCTGGTCGAGAGGCTCGACATACGCACTAACCTTCGCCGGCGGGTTCGTCTCGCCGGAAACTGGTTTACGCATTCGAGGATGGGCATCGCTGTCGCCGTGCTCACCGCAGCCGCGGTCGCCGCAATCCTCGCGGCTCGAAACCATGGGCGGAACCGATGAAAGAGCTGTACTACAAACCGTTCAGCCTCGCCTTCGGCGTGGCCGGTGGCATCATTGCCGGCCAGATCTTCAAGCGGGTATGGAAACGGATCGCCGGTGCCGAGGAACCGCCCGAAGCTACGTCGCAGGAGTACGGCTGGGGCCAGGTCCTGGCCGCGGCGGCGATCCAGGGCGCAATCTTCGCCGCGATCAAGGCGGCCGTCGACCGCGCGAGCGCGGAGGGCGTGCGCAAGATCAGCGGCAAATGGCCGGAGTGACTGACTGATCTCACGGCCCGCCCTGGTTGGGATAGGACGGCAAGGTCGATTCGGTCGGGGTCCTTTCACCAGGTGCCGGTATGGTCCCCCCGTGACGTCAGTGATCGTGGCTCGTGGCCCAGCCACCGAAGTCCCGGCTGTCGCCGTACGGCGGATTGCTGGTGTCGCCGCGGCACTTTTCGTCGTTCTGCTCGTCGCGGCCCCGGATTACGGCTACCACCGGGACGAGCTGTATTTCCGGCTGCTGGGGCGGCACCTTTCCTGGGGCTACGTGGACCAGCCACCGCTGACCCCCGCACTGGCCCGGCTGGCCACAACCCTGTTCAGGGACAACATCGTCGCGCTTCGAGTTCCGGCGGCGCTCGGCGCCGCTGTGACCGTCGTGCTGACTGCCCTAGTCGCACGAGAACTGGGCGGCTCGGCAGCCGCGCAGCTCCGAACGGCGGCCGGAACGGCCACCGCGGCGCTGGTTCTCGTCTCCGGCCACGTGTTCCTCACCGCATCGGTGGATATCCCCCTGACCGCGGCTGTGGTGCTGCTCGCAACGAAGGCGATGTTGCACGACCCACGGTGGTGGCTTGCCGCCGGCGCGGTCGCGGGAGTCGCGCTCTACAACAAGTTGCTCGTCGTCCTGCTCGGCTTGGCCTTGGCGGTTGCCCTGCTCATCGATTTGCGTGCGCGCGGTCGGGAGACGCCGCTTCTCAGTCGGTGGTTCTGGTTGGGTGCGCTGACAGCTCTGGTCGTCGGGCTGCCAAACCTTATCTACCAAGTCGTGAACGACTGGCCGCAGATCGATATGGCCCGTGCCATCAACCGGACCGACGGCGGCGAAAACCGGGCCCTATTCGTACCGCTCCAGCTCGTTATCGTGGGTCCGTTCCTGCTGCCCACGATCTTTCGCGGCTTCAGTGAGCTGTTCCGCCGGACGTCCTGGCGTCCGGTGCGGGCACTCGCGATCGCCTACCCGATCGGCTGTATCGTCACCGTGATCACCGGCGGGCAGGCCTACTACGTCTTCAATCTGCTCTTGTTCTTCTATGCGGCGGGATGCGTGGCGGTTACCGGGCGGCGGGTGGGCCCGGGTTGGATCGCGATCGCTCTCAACGGCGCAGTGGCGGCTCTGATCGCGCTGCCGATCATCCCGCTGTCCGCGCTCGGTAAGACGCCGATCCCTGAGATCAACCCCGCAACGCAGGACCAGATCGGCTGGACGCGGATGGCCGCGGACGTCGCCGCGGCTTATCGAACCATCCCGGAGCGGGAACGGGCCCGGGTTGTTGTGTTCACCGAGAACTACGGGGAGGCCGGCGCGGTCGACCGATACGGCGCCGACAACGGGATGGCAGACGTCGGGGTGTACAGCGGTCAGAATGCTCTCTGGGATTTCGGCCCGCCCCCAGACGACGCTAAGCGTGTGATCACGATCGGGCTCGGCCCGGTGGCTCTTTCTCGGTTCTTCACCGGCTGCGGGCTCCATACGATCTTCGACAATGGCGTGGGCGTCGACAACGAGGAGCAGGGCGAACCGATTGCCGTCTGCAACGGGCCGGCCGAGCCCTGGTCCCAGCTGTGGCCCAGACTGCGCCACCTCAGCTAGTGCCGACCTAACGCGGATGAATGTGCCGTTCGCTCGATAGTTTCGAGTCGACGGCACATTCATCCCCCTTGGGTTCGAATCAACGTGCCGTTCTAACTTAGATCTTTTACGGAGGAAGCTCGCGGTCCAGACCGGCGTCGCGCAGCAGCTGCCGCGCCTCAGGCAAGTAGCCTTCGGCGACGACGATCCGGACCGGGATGGCGCCAAGCGATCCCTGGATTACGCTGATGTCCCGATCGAGGACCTCGTGTGGAATCTCGGCCTCGGTCAGCAAGGCGCCGACGGCGGACGCGAGCACGATGTCGTTGGTACGGAGAAGCTCCCGCATCCTACGGCCGCGCACCGCGCCTCCCCGTCCTAGTGTCCTGGTTGCTGGGCCAGAGTACGGGGTTGGGACGCGATGCGGACCGGCCGCGACCGATGTTTCAGGGGTGCCGTGGCTTCTGCGCAGGCCTGGCTACGCTCCGGTGGTCGCGAACCAGGTGGTAGCGGAGGGACCGACAAAGATGATCGGAGCGAAGCATGGGCTCGGTAGGTCCACGTGCGCCTTGATCTTGGAGTCGCCGCCGGTGCTTGCCGGGAACGGGTCGGTCGCGACGTTCACCGTCGCCGGGCTGCCGTCAGTGCTGGTTAGGCAGCTCACGATGGCCTGGAAGTTCGCGATCGGGTTGGTTCCTCGCAGCGCCTCCGGTACCGGCGCCGCGTCGAGGAGGACGAGCCCACTTACCTTCACCTCGAGCTTGCCGCTCGTGGACAATTGGCCGTTGCCCTCATCGATCTGCCAGGGCAACCCTCCCCCATTGATTCCACGGATCGGATTGGCCGCTCCCACGAACGGACCATCTACCGCTGCCATCGTCTGAAACTTGAGGATCTTCTGGCCGTTTGAGCTCTGGGCTGGTGACATGGCCAGCCCAAGGGCGGCGATCAAGCCCACGAGCAGGACGAGCGACCGTTTCACAGCTGGCTCCTTTCCGATCACGCCGTCTCTCGGCGCGCCGCGACAAATGCCTCGCTTGAGACGTACGCCTCTTCAGAAAGGCGTACGGACGTCGCCACGGATCGGTTCAGCGGAGCGCTAGAACGGCATCGACACGAACGGGGATGAGTAGTCGGGGTCCGTCGCGAGCATGGACTCGGCGTCGTTGACCGGCATGCGGTCTCGCTCCGCCGCGATGATCGGACTGAGCAAGCGCACATCACTGGCGGTTGCTAGGCCCGTGATCTCCTCGTGCGCAAGAACCCAGGACACCGCCCCCCTGATCCGTTGCGGATCCGCCAGAGGCTCATACCAAGTCGTGTACGGGGCCCCGTCCGGGCCGTGCGGCCAGTTTCGCCGCGAGATCGCCTTGATAATCATGAGCGCGGCGTCCTGCTCCCGAACCACGTCGGCGAGCCGCTCGAACGCTCCGCGATAGGCCGGATCGCGCCACAGGACCGGATTCAGCGGAGTGAGCACCGTGGCGAACGGGTATCGGCGAAGGGCGTCGAGGTGAACCGCCGGCGCATCGCGGCCGTGGCCCGTGATGCCGACGGCGCCGGCGAAGCCCTCGTCGACAGCTCGTAGTGCCGCGCTCAGCGCGCCGGAGGGCGCCATGACTCGGTCGAGGTCATCGAGATCGCCCACGCTATGCAACTGGACGAGATCGACCCGACCTGTCTGGAGGCGTTCGAGTGATCGATTGATCTGGCTCCAGGCGGTGGGCCCCTCTCGCTCGCCGGTCTTTGTTGCCAGGAAGATGCGGTCGCGGATGCGCGGCATCCACGGCGCGAGTTTCAGCTCTGCGTCTCCGTAGCTCGCCGCCGCGTCGAAGTGGTTGATGCCGGCGTCGAGCGCCTCCTGGATTGACTGGTCGGCCGTGTCCTGGTCCACTGCGGCGAGTGCGGCGGCGCCGTACAAGAGAACGGAGCTCCGGTGCTCGAGACGCCCGAGCCGGCGATACTCCATCCGACATCCCTCCAGTACGGATCGGGCCTGGAAGCTGACCGCGTGCCTCAGCCGGTTCGGGCCCCGTTGTAGTCGTCGCGCCAGGCGATCCAGTCGCGCAGCAGGCCGAGGTCGTAGCGCGGACCGGTGGTGCTGATGATGAAGAGTCCGATGCCGGCCTTGACAAGGCCGTCGGCTACCTCGTCGGGCGACCGGCCGACGTTGACCGATCTGGTGATCTCGGCAGGGTTGCGGCCAACCTCGGCGCACCAACGGTCGAGAACCTCGCGCTTGTGGGCGATGGTGTCGGCTCCACCGAAGCCGTGCCAGATGTCGGCATGTTCCGCCGCAATCCGGAGCGTCTTGCGCTCGCCGCCACCGCCGACGAGGATCGGAATCTGCCGGGTAGGCGGCGGGTTCAGCTTGCTCCACCGGTTCTTGATACGCGGCAGGGCTCCGGCGAGCGCGGCGAGCCGACTGCCGGGGGTGCCGTACTCGTAGCCGTACTCGCGGTAGTCCTTCTCGAACCAGCCCGCGCCGATCCCGAGGATCAGTCGTCCGCTGCTGATGTTGTCGACCGTACGGGCCATGTCGGCAAGCAGATCGACATTGCGGTAGCTGTTGCACGTCACGAGGGCACCGATCTCGACCCGAGACGTCGCTTCTGCCCAAGCACCGAGCATCGTCCAGCACTCGAAGTGTTTGCCGGCAGGCGGACTGGAGAGCGGGAAGAAGTGGTCCCAGTTGAAGACGACGTCCACGCCCGCCCCTTCCGCCTCGCCTACCGCGCGCCTGATCTCGGCGTAGTCGGCATGTTGTGGCTGGAGCTGGACGCCTATGCGCATGTTGGCCATCACTGACTGATCCTATTCAAGCGGGACGATGGACTTCACGAGGCCGTTCCATCCTGCTGGGCGAAGAAGTCGGCGAGGATGGCGGTAACGTCGTCCGGGCGCTGGACGGCTACCATGTGCGCGACATCGTCCAGGATGACGAGCTTTGCATCGGGGATGGCGGCGGCGATCTGTTCAGCATGCTCTAGCGGCGTCGGATCGTGGGTACCCGCGACCACGAGCGTTGGCGCCTGGATATCGCGCAGTTGTTGCCGCAGGTCCATGAGCTCAACTGCCGCGCAGCAGGCGGCGTAGCCGTCCACCGGCGTCGACAAAAGCATGTCCCGGATCCGTTGGACGACTTCCGGAGACTGCGCCGCGAACTCGGGCGTGAACCACCGCGCGAGGACACTCTCGGTCACTGCGGCCATGCCGCCCGCCCGGACCGCGGCGGCTCGCTCGGCCCACACTTCGGGCGGCCCGAGGTGGGCGGACGTCGAGAGCAGAGCGAGCCGGTCGACGCGTGCGGATGCATTCGCGGCCGCCCACATTGCGGTCATGCCGCCAAGGGATAGGCCACAGATGTGAGCTCGGGCGATGTCCAATCGGTCAAGCAGCGCGATTAGGTCCGTACCGAGGTCCTCAATGGTGTACGGCCCGCGTGGCACCGGTGAACCGCCGTGCCCACGATGGTCGTACCTGACGACCCGCAACCTCGCGGTGAGCCCTGGCACCTGCCCGTCCCACACCCGATGGGTGGTGCCGAGCGAGCTCGACAGCACGAGGACCGGCGCGTCCGCTTCGCCTTCGTCGACGTAGTGGACCAGGACCGGGCTCGTCATGCGGCCATCCTTCGCCCGAATCCGGCATGCGTCGAGTGCCGTCTCCGGGGCCCACGGAAACCATGGCGGCAGCAGAGGCGCAGTCCTAGCGTCACTAGCTCTCGGCCGGGTGGTCGGCGTCGAGCAGCTGTTGCTTGAGGAACTCGAGGCGCGCGGCCATCTCGGCGAGCTCGTGCCGCTCAGCGATATCGCGGGCATGGATGACGTCGACAAGCTGGTCGACGCCGTAGGTATGCGCGAGACACACAGGGTGATAGAGCCGATCGACTTGCTTGGTCAGATCGGCCAGAAACGGGTGGTAGGTCCACGTGAACTCGCTGCCGGTCCAGGTCTCCCCAATCGCCGGTGCCTCACCGTCGAGAACTCGACCGCAGATCGCGCAGGATCGCCGGGCCGCCTCAGGCTGGTCGCTCGCCCGCGGGCCCGGGTCCGGGGCTCCCGGCGGTGTGCTTGCCGGTTCCTGCGCCACGCGTCGATCATGCGCCGACGCCAACGCGTTTGGCTATCGTCTCAACGGCCCAGGATGATGCCGGTATGCGCTTCGACACGAAGATCGGAATTGCGGTCCGCGATGATCTAGCCAGCTCGGTCTCGCCGTGTACGGCCCGCGCAATGACGTCGACCGGGTCTTCAAGGGTCTGGCACTCCATTCGTAGCGCAAACTGACCTGCCTTCAGGCGATGACCGATCCTCTCGGGCCAGACACCCGGCAACAACAGAGTGCCCGGCGTCGCGGCCCCACTCGGGAGCGTGGCGGTGCGGGACGCGGCAGCGCGGAACCCCGCGGTGGTCAGCACCGCGAGCACTATGTGAGCCAACGCCGGCAGCGCCGCGACCGGCTGGGACCGATCGCCTATCCGCCGCAGCTGCCGGTCAGTCAGCGCAAGGACGAGCTACTAGAAGCGATCCGCGATCACCAGGTGGTGGTCGTGGCCGGGGAGACCGGTTCGGGCAAGACCACCCAACTCCCCAAGATCTGCCTGGAGCTCGGCCGTGGCATCACGGCGATGATCGGTCACACCCAGCCGCGCCGACTTGCTGCCCGGGCCGTGGCTGACCGCATCGCGGAGGAGCTCGGCACCGAGCTCGGCGATGTCGTCGGCTACCAGGTCCGGTTCAGTGCACAAACGAGTGACCACACGCTGGTCAAGCTGATGACCGACGGCATCTTGCTCACCGAGCTGGGCCAGGACCGTCGCCTCCAGCGATACGACACCCTCATCATTGACGAGGCGCACGAGCGCAGCCTCAACATTGACTTCATCCTCGGCTACCTCAAGCGCCTGCTGCCGCGGCGAACGGATCTCAAGGTCATCATTACTTCGGCGACGATCGACCCGCACAGGTTCGCGGCCCACTTCGAGGATGTCGCGACCATTCCCGCCCGGCGTCGCAGAACGCCCGTGCCGCAGGGCCAGGTCGAGCCGGGCGCACCCCGCGTGCCGGTCATCGAGGTATCCGGCCGTACTTATCCCGTCGAGATCCGCTATCGGCCGATGGAGGAAGTTCGTTCCGATGGGTCGACGCCGGCAGGGAGTACGGGAACCGCCGAGCTGCGGGATCAGGTCCAAGCCATCCTCGATGCGGTGGATGAGCTGTCCGCCGAGGGCCCCGGGGACATTCTGGTCTTTCTTAGCGGCGAGCGGGAGATTCGCGACACTGCCGACGCGCTGCGCGGTCAGAGCTTGCACAACACAGAGATCCTCCCCCTCTACGCGCGCCTGTCCACCGGCGAGCAGCACCGTGTCTTTGCATCGCATGTCGGGCGCCGGATCGTACTCGCAACCAACGTCGCAGAGACGTCGCTCACGGTTCCGGGCATAAAGTACGTCATTGACCCGGGCACGGCGCGCATCTCCCGGTACAGCAATCGACTTAAGGTCCAACGGCTGCCGATCGAGCCAATCTCGCAAGCATCCGCGAAGCAACGCGCGGGCCGATGCGGCCGGGTTGCGGACGGCATCTGCGTCAGGCTGTACGGCGAGGAGGACTACGCACTTCGGCCCGAGTTCACCGAGCCGGAGATCCTACGTACCAACCTCGCCTCGGTCATCCTGCAGATGGCGGCGTTGCGGCTCGGCACGGTCGAGGACTTCCCGTTTGTCGACTCGCCGGATCGCCACCAGGTTCGCGACGGTCTCGAGCTGTTGCGCGAACTCGGCGCGCTGCATGCAGCGGAGGGCCGAGGCACCGAAGCGCGGCTTACGCCCCTCGGCCGGAGGCTGGCCGAGTTGCCAGTCGACCCGCGGCTGGCCCGAATGGTGCTCGCCGCCGCGGACCAGGGTTCCGTGCGAGAAGTGCTCGTCATCGCGGCTGCACTGGCCATCCAGGATCCGCGGGAGCGTCCGGCCGCCGGGGCCACCGGGGATCGCCCTCCCGCAGACCAACCAGGACGCGAGGCCGCTGACCAGATGCACCGCCGGTTCGCCGACCCATCGTCAGACTTCCTTGCCTACCTCAGTCTCTGGCACTACATCCGCGAGCGCCAGCACGCGCTGTCGTCGAGTCAATTCCGAAAGCTGTGCCGCACCGAGCACCTGAATTACCTGCGTGTGCGGGAATGGCAAGATCTCGAGGCTCAGCTTCGCCAGGCCGCGCGGGCGATCGGCGTAACTGCCGGGGCGTTCGCGGCCGAGCCGGACGGTGTACGGATTCATCAGGCCCTGTTGGCCGGGCTGCTGTCGCACATCGGCTTGTACGACGAGGAGAAACGCGACTACGTCGGCGCGCGCAACGCGCGGTTCGCCATCAACCCGGGCTCGGTCCTATTCCGTAAGCACCCGAAGGCAGTGATGGCAGCCGAACTAGTCGAGACGACGAGATTGTGGGCACGCGTCGTGGCGAGCATCGAGCCGGAATGGGCGGAGCCGCTGGCCGCCCACCTCGTCAAGCGGACCTATAGCGAGCCGCATTGGGAACGCAACCAAGGAGCGGTTATCGCATCCGAGCGGGTCACCCTCTATGGT
>JBKOZJ010000055.1:0-17692 GCA_046725875.1 Actinomycetota bacterium | reverse complement strand
CAGGAAGCCCGGCAAGTGTTCGACGATGCGGCTCGCGGAGCCATCGCCGAGGTCGTGGGGACCGTGGACCGCTACGGTACCCAGCTACCGGTATCTGTTCGGCCAGCTGCCGAGCGTCTCGCGGCGGACGGCAGGAAGCTCGTCCCGGCAAGCGCCTCGCACCAGACTCAGGTAACCGTCCTCCGGGACTACCACGAAGCGGCACAGCAGGTCGTGGCCGGTTGCGCGTCGACCACCGCTGGCTAGCCACGTCTGGCTGCCTGGAAACACGACTGTGGGCCCGGCCATACGGTCGGGCCCACAGTGATTAGGCGATATCTGGTCTGGGCGTAATGCTCAGCCAGAGATGTCGCCCTCCCTGTAGTCGAGGTTCTTGTACTGGTTGTCGGCGCCGTACTTGTAGATGCCGATGGTGGCTACCGCCGGGTCGCCGACGTCGTTGAACTCGACCGGGCCGGAGACGCCGTCGTAGTCGATGTCCTTGCCAGCGTCGAGCAGCGCCTTGCAGGACTTGAAGTCGCTGCACTTCTCGCCGCCCTTGCTCACATTGATCAGCTGGGAGCCGATCGCCTGGCCGCTGTCGCTCTTCGCGGCCTCCGCGGCAAGAGCGATCAGGTTCACCGCGTCGTAGGACTCAGGCGCGTAGCTGAAATCCTCGAGCTTCGGGTCGACCGCGAGCGCCTTCTGCTGGAACTCCTCCGGGGACGCCGCCCCAGGCAGCGTGCCCTTGGCGCCCTCGAGCGTGCCCTTCGGGAACTTGTAGCTGTTCGACAGGTTGCCGTCCACGAAGTACCACGGGATCGACTTGTTCGGTAGGCCCTGCGCGACCAGCTCGGGGACGATGTTCTCGGTCTCGTTGAACGCGACCAGCGCGATCGCATCCGGACTTGCTGCCTTGATCTTCGAGACGACCGAGGCGAAGTTCGTCGTGTCGGTGCCGTAGATCTCCTTCGCGACGACCTCGCCGCCGCCCTCGGTGAAGAACTTCTCCGTGTTCTCGGCGAGGCCGGTGCCGTAGGCGTCCTGCCGAGCGATGATCGCAAGCTTCTGGTGGCCGTCCTCGGCGATCAGGTCGGCGAGCACTCGGCCCTGAAGCACATCAGGCGGAGCGGTCCGGAAGTAGAGGTCCTTGTCCGGGTAGGTCGACAGCTTGTCGGACGTGTTCGCCGGCGAGAACTGGACGATGCCATGGCCGGTGATCTTGTCGATGACGTTTAGCGAGACACCAGAGGCCGCCGCGCCGACGATGGCATCCGCCTTCTGGTTGATCAGGCTGTCGACGGAGGGGTTGGCCACGTCCGGGGCGTCGTCGCCGGAGTCGGTGTCGATCTCCTTGATCGGCTTGCCGAGCACACCGCCGGCCGCGTTGATCTCCTTGACCGCGAGCTTGACACCTGCGAACTCGGGCGGGCCGAGGAAGGCAAGGTCTCCGGTCTGCGGTAGCAGTGCGCCAATCGTGAGCGTTCCGTCGCCTTGCGGGATGGTGCTGGTGGGCGAGCCACCGCCACCGGCGGTGTCGTCGTCGTCGCCACCGCATGCAGTGAGGATGAGGCTGGCCGCGCCCAGCACGGCGAGGGTTCGCCATACGGGAGTGGGGCGGATCATTGGTTCTCCTTCGCATGAGCGTGGGTCGCCTCGACGCGACCGGCTCTTTTGGGGGGTTGGTCTTGGCGAACCTATAGAGGGTCTTCGCCAGAGACTAGACATCTGGGCATTTCGCGAACCACGCGTTGCCTAGTCGTGACCTTGTCCTGACGTGGCTGACCAACAAATCGGCACAAGCTATCGGCGCAGCCTATTCACATGCACGAGCACGGTCAGCAGTGGGCGTCCCGCTTTCGAAGGCGGACCGTTCCGCAAGGCCTGCTGGCTACCGCGCTGCCGGTGCGACCGCGCGAGCGTGCTTCCGTACCACCTGGGCGAAACGCCAGGCGAACGGGCGCCAGGTCGCGACCAGCTTCGGGGCTGCCTCGACGCACTCGGCTTCCAGCTCGGCCGGGTCGTTCCCCGATGCCGCGATCAGTGGACTCCCCCGCTCGGCCCAGTCGACGTAGCGCCGCGCGGTGACCTCCGGATGGAACTGCACCCCCCACGCACATGGACCTACCCGGAAGGCCTGATAGCGGCAGCCGGGCGTCGACGCGAGGGGTACCGCGCCGGGGGGCAGCTCCCACACCTCGTCCTTGTGCGACTCGACGGCCGGAACGACGGCGGGCAGCGGGCCGAACAGCGGCTCCCCCTCGGCCGCCGTGCGATCCACCGTCACGTCGTGCAGCCCGACCTCGACCTCTTCCCTTGTGGGGCCGGCGTCGCCGCCGCAGGCGATGGCGAGCAGCTGGTGGCCGAGGCAAATACCGAGCGTGGGGACCCGGTCCGCGACCGCGGCGGCGAGCAGGTCACGCACGGCCGGGAACCACGGCGCGATGTCGTCCTCCCGCGGTGACGGCGCACCGCCGAGCACGAGGAGTCCGTGTGCCTCCATCCGCGCCGGGACTGTCGCTCCGGCGTAAGCCTCCACCAGATCGATCCGAATGCCGGCGGCGGACAACCAGTCTCCGAACAGACGGGGTCCGCCGCTTGGTGAGTTCTGGATCGCGAGCACGGTCGGCGCCGGTCCGCGAACCTCTGGAGCTTCTGTCATCGGTCCGGGGAAATGATCAACCGGGACCTCGGTTTGAACCTTCATGACGATGACGCTACCCAGCTAATCGAAAGCGGAACGGCTCGCAACGCCGAGGTGAACCACGTCACGTCACATCCAGTAGCAGTAGCAGGGTCCTTGCTCCCAATGTGGGAGCAAGGACCCTGCTACCCCAGCGAGGTTGGCGCGGACCTTCTACGGCTGTGCCGGCTCACAGAACCGGGAGATAGCGCTCGAGCTCGTACGGCGTGACCTGGCTGCGGTAGTCCTCCCACTCCCGCCGCTTGTTGCGAAGGAAGAAGTCGAAGACGTGCTCGCCCAGAGTCTCGGCCACGAGTTCGCTGCGCTCCATCAGCGTGATCGCCTCGGACAGGTTCTGCGGCAGCGGCTCGATGCCCATGGCACGGCGTTCGGCATCGGTCAGCTGCCACACGTCGTCCTCGGCGCCGGGCGGGAGCTCGTACCCTTCCTCGACGCCCTTGAGCCCGGCGGAGAGAAGCAGCGCGAAAGCCAGGTATGGGTTGCAGGCGGAGTCGAGCGAGCGCACCTCGATCCGGGTCGACTGTCCTTTCTGCGGCTTGTACATGGGGACCCGGATGAGCGCCGAGCGGTTGTTGTGGCCCCAGCAGACGTAGGCGGGCGCCTCGCCGCCGGCGCCGGCCGTCCGCCGGGCGCCGCCCCAGAGCCGCTTGTACGAGTTGACCCACTGGTTGGTGACCGCGGTGATCTCGCCCGCATGCCGCAACAGCCCGGCGATGAAGGTCCGGCCGATCTTGGAGAGCTGATACTCCGCCCCGGCCTCGTGGAACGCGTTGCGGTCGCCGTCGAACAGCGACAGGTGCGTATGCATGCCGGAGCCGGGATGCTCGGTGAGCGGCTTCGGCATGAACGAGGCGAACACGCCCTGCTCGAGCGCGACCTCCTTCATCACCAGCCGGAAGGTCATGATGTTGTCGGCGGTGGTCAAGGCGTCCGCGTAACGCAGGTCGATCTCCTGCTGGCCGGGCGCACCCTCGTGGTGGCTGAACTCGACCGATATGCCCATGCTCTCGAGCATGGTGATCGCGGTGCGGCGGAAGTCGTGCGCGACCGCATGGGGAGTGTGGTCGAAGTAGCCTCCGGCGTCGATGGGGACCGGCCGCTCGGCGTCCGGAATCCATGAGGGACGACTCCCCCAAACGCCCCCGTCCCCAAGCGTCCCTGGCGGACGACCCCCTTGGACGCCGCCACCGAGCTCGGGGCCGCGCTCGAAGAGGAAGAACTCGATCTCCGGGTGGGTGTAGAAGGTGAAGCCGAGCTCCGCGGCCCGGCCGAGCGCCCGCTTGAGTACATAGCGCGGGTCCGCGTAGGAAGGGTTGCCGTCCGGCATGAGGATGTCGCAGAACATCCGCGCGGCACCCGGCGACTCGGCCCGCCACGGGAGGATCTGGAAGGTCGCCGGGTCGGGTTTGGCGAGCATGTCGGACTCATACACGCGGGCAAAGCCCTCGATCGCCGAGCCGTCGAACCCGAGGCCCTCGGCGAACGCGCCCTCCAGCTCGGCCGGCGCGACAGCAACCGACTTCAGGAAGCCGAGCACATCGGTGAACCACAACCGGACGAACCGAATGTCCCGCTCCTCGAGCGTACGAAGCACGAACTCTTGCTGCTTATCCACGACTTCCAGTCTTCCCGTGCCGTGTTAACCCGACGTTACGGCCCTCGTCGCGGGATTTCTGGTTGCGACAAATGGGTTGAGGATGGTCGGGGCCCGGGAACCCCGAGCGAGCTTCAGCAGCGCCGGATGGGTTTGCTGTAGGTGGTGTTGCTCGGCGTGGCGACGTAGTAGTCGCTGACCCACCGGCCGTTTAGGAGCCGGTTCCAGATCCTGGTCGTCCCGACCTTCGACCCGGCACGCTGGCAGACAACCCAGGCCAGGGCGCCCGGCGACAGCACACCGGCAATGCGGTACGACGTACCCGGGCCGGTGCGTTGATAGAGGCCCGTCTTCGAGGTGACTTGGTACGGATACACGCAGCGCGGCGGCGGAACCGGGTAGGACGTGCGCGGCGGCGGATCCAGGTAGTAATCGCTGACGTAGGTCCCGTCGGTCAGCTTCTTCCACACGGACGTCGTGCCGATCTTGGTACCGGTCGTCCGACACACGACCCGTACGGCGGAGCCCTTGGGGAGCACCCGCACCACCGGGTAGGAGGTGCCCGGTCCGGTCCTGGCGTTGAGTCCGTTCGCGGTCACGCGGTACGCGTAGGCGACTGTGCCTACGGGAGCATCGAGCCGGTCGGTGTCGATGCGAAGCCTCACACCCCCGTAGCTCTCAGTGTGGTCCCCGCGATATTGCTTGGCCCGCTGGTGCACCGACCACTTGTCGTTCGGGATGCCCGACCAGCCGGTCAGCGCGGACGAGCCGTCCCAGCGGGCCAGCCAGACCGCGTCGGGCCGTGCGTAGGAGGTCGACATATACGTGCCGACGAGATGCTTGAGGCCGGCCGTGTTGATGTAGACGCCGGCCAGGTATCCCTTCGCGTGCAGCTGCTTGGTCCAGCCGCTGATATAGCGCCGAACCGCTGTCCGGCAGCTGCTGTCGTTCGGATCGTAGTACTCGATGTCCAGGTAGATGCCGCTGCCGCTGCGCAGCCCGAGCACCTTCGCCCGGGCCACCGCGTCCGTCGCGGCATCTCGACCCTGACTCGTCGCGAGGGTCGATCTGCTGATCACGTACTTGAAGGAGCGGTATGCACATGGCGCCTGGCGCCCGACGTAGATCGGCAGCAGCCGCCAGCCCCGCTTCGTGAGCTCGTACACCCAGCTCGCCGTCAGCTGCGGCTGGGAGCACGACCGGTAGCCGCCGATGTAGATGCCGATGGCGCGGTACGGCGACGTAGACCAGGCCCGCATCGTGCTAAGGCTCGGGGCCGTACACGTGTCGAACGCGGCACCTGAGTAGCCGGTGCTCGCCGCCCCGGCGGGATAGGCAACGGGGGTTCCGGGCTCGGCCGCCGCCGGCCGAGCGAACGCCACGACAAGCGCGGCCGCAGCCGCGACGATTAAGGCTGGCAGGCCCGCCGTCCGGAGGAGCAACGGCATCTGTGTGAACCTGCCGAAGACCATTAGCGCGATCGGTGCGAACAGCCGAAGCGGTCGGCTCACGGTCTCCCCCACGGGTCGGTGATGACGGGCGAACTCTTCAAATGAATCAATAAGCCCACCAGCATCTTTTCCCCCATTAGTCACAATAGGTAACCCGGCGTCGCCAAAGATCCGTGTCACCCGACCGGCCTCCTACGGCCGGCCACCAACCGGCCAAATCGACCAGTTGACCCGCGCTACCAGCCGTAGAGCGGCAGAGATGATGCACGGGGCTGGCGGCGGGTGCCGAACTACGCTGAGAGCGTGGCCCAGCTGAGACTCGCGCTCGCTCAGGTGAACCCCACCGTTGGTGATCTGCCCGGAAATGCCGACCTCGTTGTCACCTGGACCCGGCATGCCGCGGAGCGCGGAGCCCACCTCGTGGCCTTCCCCGAGATGATGTTGACCGGCTATCCGGTTGAGGACCTCGCCCTCCGCGCCTCGTTCATCACCGCGTCGCGAGATGCCCTCGACGGGCTCGCGACCAGGCTCATGGCGGAGGGGCTGGGCGAGACGGTCGTGGTGGTCGGCTACCTCGACGGATCGCCTACGGCCGCCCCGGTTGTGGGACGACCGACCGGTGCCCCGAAGGACGCGGCCGCTTGGATCCACCGAGGTCGCGTCGTCGCCAAGACGGCCAAGCACCACCTGCCCAACTACGGAGTATTCGACGAGTTTCGCTATTTCCTGCCCGGTAACTGCCTGTCGGTTGCCCGGCTGCATGGCGTCGACGTGGCGCTGACGATCTGCGAGGACATTTGGCAGAACGGCGGACCGGTCTCGGTCGCCGGCGTGGCCAAGGCCGGCCTGCTGCTCGTGATCAACGGCTCCCCATACGAGCTGAACAAGGACGACGTGCGGCTGGCGCTTGTCCAGCGGCGAGCTGCCGAAGCGGGCTGCACCCTCGCGTACGTCAACATGGTCGGAGGCCAGGACGAGCTGGTCTTCGACGGGGACTCGATCGTCGTCGGGAGCAATGGCGAGGTGCTCGCGCGGGCGCCGCAGTTCGAGGACGGCTGCCTGATCGTCGACCTCGAGCTGCCGGAGCCGGCGGCGGACGCACCGTCAGGAACCGTGAATGGGATTGCAATCGAGCGCGTGGAGATAACTGACGCGCTCCTGTCTCCGTACACACCAATGAGGGCAAGCATCGCGCCGCGCATCAACGACGAAGCGGAGGTATATGCGGCGCTGGTGACCGGATTGCGCGACTACGTTGAGAAGAACGGCTTCGCCTCCGTCGTGGTTGCCATATCCGGCGGGATCGACTCGGCCCTCACCGCGACGATCGCCGTCGATGCGCTCGGCGCCGACGCAGTGCACGGTGTGTCCATGCCGAGCGCTTACTCCTCCGAGAACTCGAAAAGCGACGCCGCCGACCTCGCCGACCGGCTCGGCATCCACTTCGAGACCGTGCCGATCGCACCGATGGTGGACGCTTTCCTTACGTCGGTGAAGCTTGACGGCATCGCGGAGGAGAACCTGCAGGCGCGGGTGCGGGGCACCACCCTGATGGGGCTATCGAATCAGCACGGTCATCTTGTGCTCGCAACCGGGAACAAGAGTGAGCTCGCCGTTGGCTACTCGACGTTGTACGGCGATTCGGTTGGCGGTTTCGCCCCGCTCAAGGACGTACCAAAGACTCTGGTGTGGCGGCTCGCCAAATGGCGGAACACGGCAGCCGAGGAGCGCGGCGAGCGACCGCCGATCCCAGAGCGCTCGATCAGCAAACCGCCGTCGGCCGAGCTGCGGCCCGGGCAGCTCGACACCGACTCCCTGCCCACCTACGAGCTGCTCGACCAAATCCTCGACGAGTACGTCGAACAGGACCGCGGACACGCGGACATCGTGGCGGCCGGATTCGACCCCGCGCTCGTCGACCGGGTGATCCGCATGGTCGACGCGGCCGAGTACAAGAGGCGCCAGTATCCGCCCGGGCCGAAAATCTCCTTCCGCGCGTTCGGCCGGGACCGCCGGCTGCCAATCACCAACCGCTGGCGAGAGGGCTCGCCGCCCACCGCGCAATGAATGTGCCGTTGGCTCGAACCTATCGGCTCAACGGCCCATTCATCTTGGTGCCTTTCGAGCGAACGGCACATTCATTGCCAAGCACTGCGCTCAGGTCGGTTCCCGAAGCGCGCCCTACCTGACCGTGGATGAATGTGCCGTTGTATCGGAACCGGCCGAGATGAATGTGCCATTCGCTCGAACCTAACGAGCCAACGGCACATTCATGCCAAAGAAAGTGGGGAGGTGGGGTTAACGGGGGCCGCGGAGGCCGTCGAGGATCGTGTCGACCAGATGGTCGGTCACGTCCTCGAGCCGGCCTTCGGCGAATTTGTAATGGGCTCCGGCCATCGACAGGTACAGGAACGGCCCGGTGACCGCGATGACCATCGCGTCGATGTCGACATCGTCCCGGAGCTCGCCACGGGCGACCGCGGCGCGCAGGAAGCTCCGCATGAACTCACGGCGGGGCTCGAGCACCCGCTCCTGGAACTTCCGCGCCAACTCTGGATGGCGACGCCCCTCCGCGACGAAGCATGTGTACAGATCACGGTTGCGGGCCGACTGTTTCTCCGCCACCATCGCATCAGCCAGGATCCGCAGGTCCTCCCGGATCGACCGGCCGCGTAGCTCCGGCAGGGGCTCCCTCAACGACGCCGCGGCGTCGACGATCAGCGCCTCTTTGTTCGGCCAGCGCCGGTAGATCGTCGCCTTACCGACGCCCGCCCGCCCCGCCACCTGCTCGATCGACATGCCATCGAGGCCCTCCTCGATGAGCAGGTCGAGCGTGGCCTCGATGATGGCCCGCTCGGCCTGCTCGCTGCGCGGGCGCCCCGGACGTGGGGGCGCCGGCGCGTCGAGATCCTGCACATCCGTCATGATTCCCGAACCTAGCCGCCTGGAACGGCTTCTACTGCCTCTTGTCGCTGCTCGGCCGAAACCTCGGCGGGCGCCGCCTGCGCCGGACGCATGCTCGGGAGGAAGCGGAAGGCGAGCATCGTGGCCGCCAACGCGACCACGCTCGCGACGGAAACGGTGACATGCATCGCGTGGATGAAGGCGTCGAACGCCGGTCCCTGGATCTGCGCGACTGCCTGCGGGCCGGCCTGAGCTGCGGCCCCCAATGTCGCACCGATCGACTCACCGGCCGCCTGCTGCGCCTGGTCCGGCAGTGCGGACAGGTGTGGCGTGATCTGGTCGCGATACTGCGCCGCGAGGACCGATCCGAGGATGGCGACCCCCAGTGCACCGCCGACCTGGCGCATGGTGTTTTGTACGGCCGAACCGACGCCGGCCCGCTCCCTCGGCAAGGCCGCCAGGATGGCGGTCGTCGCTGGAGGCATGACGCTGCCTGCTCCCGCTCCCTGGATCACACCGACCAGGCCGAAATACCACATTGGACTGTCGACGTCCATGAGCAGGAACGCGGCGAGCGAGAGCGTCAGCAAGGCCAGACCGAACGTGGAGACGGCGCGGATACCGAATTGGTTGACCAGCCGCGCCGACAGCGGCGCAAAGACCATCTGCCCGGCCGCGAACGGCAGGAACCACAGCCCGGCCTCGAACGGCGAGTAGCCGCGGACGCTCTGCAGATAGAAGGTCATGAAGAACAACGAACCCATCATCGCGAAGAAGATGAGCGAGAGGGCGGCCACCGACACCGACGCCTGCCGGTTCTGGAACAGCCGCACGTCGAGGGCCGGGTGGTCGCTGCGCCACTCGTACCACACGAAGAACGCCAGAAGCGCGAGCCCGGCGAGCGCCGGCCCGAGCACCGCTACGTCCGCGACGGTGCCCAGCTCGCCGCCCTTGATGATGCCGTAGACGAGCAGCACCAAACCGGCGATCGAGAGCAGCACGCCCGTCGGATCGAGCCTGCCTGGGTTCGGGTTCCGGGTCTCCGGCACGATCGCGGCAACCAAGGCGGCACCGATGGCGACGACCGGGACGTTGATCAGAAAGACGGAGCCCCACCAGAAGTGGTCGAGCAGCCCGCCGCCGAGAACCGGGCCGAGCACGACGCCGATGCCCACTGCACCGGCCCAGATACCGATCGCCCGGCCGCGCTCGTTCGGCGGAAATATGTTCTGGATGATCGCGAGGGTGACCGGCATGATCGCGGCGCCCCCGACTCCCATGATCGCCCGCGCCCCGATCAGCTGCCCAGGGGTCTGCGCATACGCCGAAAGCGCTGACGACAACCCGAAGAGGATCAGGCCGGCGAGTAGGACCCGCTTGCGACCGAACCGGTCCCCGAGCAGACCGAAGGTGAACAGCAGTCCCGCAAAGACCAGGGTGTACGAGTTGATGGACCATTCGAGCTCGCTCTGCGAGGCTCCTAGATCATCCTGGATCGTCTTCAGTGCGACGTTGAGGACGGTGTTGTCAAGGACGACGACGAGCAGGCTGACCACCAGGACCGGGAGGATCGCCCAGCGGCGTGGATGGCCGGTCTGCTGTGCTTGGACTTCCGCGGTCAAGAATCTTCCTCCTCGGATCCGATACAGATCGGTCTCGTTTCGTTACCGGGCCACGCTACCCCTCCCTCATTTCGATACGCAACGGGTTCGTATTTAAATTCTTGGCAAAAGTTCAGCCATGTGCGGCCCAGGTCGGGGCCGATCCGGAAAGCAATCCCTTCGGGTATGGCCCCCGCCGACTCGGCCGTGGAAGAGTGCTGCGGGGGGAAGGCGCCCCTGTCAGCCCGAAACCGGGAGTACTCCGTGGCGACCAAGTTCGGGTGGCTGTGCAGCCACGAGTCCTACCAGCCGGAGGATCTGGTCGAGCAGGCGGTCCTCGCGGAGGAGGTGGGCTTCGACCTCGTCCTCGCGTCCGACCATTTCACGGCGTGGGTCGATGATGCCGGCGCGGCCGGCTTCGTATGGGGGTGGTTTGGCTCGGTGGCGGCCCGCACCAAGAGCGTCGAGCTTGCCACGTCCGTGACAAGCCCGCTCTTCCGCTACCACCCGGCGCTGATTGCGCAGGCGGCAGCGACCGTGGACCGGCTATCCGACGGTCGGTTCATTCTCGGCGTGGGAACGGGCGAGGCGATCAACGAAACGCAGCTCGGCTTCACGTTCCCTGGCTTCGCCGAGCGGCTGGCTCGGATGGACGAGGCGCTCGAGATCATCCACCGGCTACTGGCCGGAGAGAAGGTTGACTTCTCCGGGCGTTATTACTCAACGTCAGCAGCGAAGCTCTATAGCCCGCCGCTTCGGCCGGTACCTGTCTATATGGCGGCGGGTGGACCAAAGGCGGCCGCGTTCGCCGGATCGCACGCCGACGGGCTACTCACCAGCGTGAAGGACCCGAAGGAGACGCTGGAGCGGGTGATCGAGCCCTTCACTAGTGCCGCGGCGGCCGGTGGCCGGCCCGATCCGCCGATCGCGACGACGCGGTGGGTCGTGCTCGCATCCGACGAGGATGAGGCGTGGCGAGCGCTCGGCTCCATGTGCGGGCTGCGGGCGCCCGGGCGTGACTCGGTGACCGATCCCGCAATCCTCCGGGAGCGGGCCCACGCGATGGACCGGGCCGACATTCTAGGCAAGTACACGATTGTCGACGGACCGGATGCGCTTGTGGATGCGTACCAACCGCTGATCACCGACATCCGCGCGCGGTACGTATCCATCCAGGTGGCGAGCCTCGATCCGATGGCCGCTATCAGGATGGTCGGCGCTGACGTACTCCCCCGCCTGCGCGCGTTGTGACTCGAGAGACGTTTCCGCCCGCGCGCGCTGCCATGGCACGATTGATCTAATCCGGGGACGCCACCGTGGCGCCTCGAGATGGGAGATCACATCATGCCTGCTTCAGCACGGCCCGGGACGCTGTACGGCGGCGACCCCGGTCGGCGGGTCACGGTTCGCGACGTCGCGGCCGCAAAGCGACGGGGCGAGCGGTGGCCGATGCTCACGTCCTATGACGCGCTGACTGCGCGAATCTTCGACGAGGCGGGGATTCCCGTCCTGCTCGTCGGGGATAGTGCCGCCAATGTGGTCTACGGATATGACACCACGATTCCGGTCACCATGGACGAACTCGTACCACTGGTCCGCGCGGTAAGCGTCGCGACCAAGCGCGCGATGGTGGTCGCGGACATGCCCTTCGCTTCCTACCAGGCGTCGCCGGCACAAGCGCTGGACGAGGCTGCCCGGTTCATGAAGGAGGGCTTCGCGCAAGCGGTCAAGCTCGAAGGCGGCAGCCGGGTGCTGCCCCAAGTCGAGGCACTGGTCTCGGCAGGCATTCCGGTCATGGCGCATCTCGGCCTGACGCCGCAGTCGGTCAACGTACTCGGCGGCTATCGGGTGCAGGGCCGCGGCGAGGCCGGCGAGCGGCTCGTACAAGACGCCAAAGCGCTGCAGGAAGCGGGGGCGTTCGCGCTCGTTCTCGAGGTGGTCCCGGCTGAGCTCGCCGCCCGGGTCACCGCGTCCCTCGCCATCCCGACGATCGGCATCGGCGCCGGCCCCGACTGCGACGCGCAGGTGCTCGTGTGGCAGGACATGGCCGGCCTAACGCCGCCGCCCGGCCCGAAGTTCGTCAAGCGGTACGCGGATGTAGGTAGCGTGCTCGCTGATGCAGTGCGCGAGTTCGCCGACGAGGTGACGGCCGGCACATACCCGTCCGATGAGCACAGCTACCACTAACACACCTTGCGGATCTCGGTTGGAGGGCACCTTCGCTCGACACGCTCGGCTGGGGTGCGCTCGCCCTAGGGTCGAGTGAAGGTGCCGCGGAAAGCTGGGTCGCGCCGGGTCGCGCCGGGCCGGTCGGCCGATAAGGTGACCGGTCGGCCGTTCGCGCCGCGGGACGGCTCCAGCTCAACCCAGACGACCTTGCCGTCGGCGGTTGGCCGGGCACCCCAGCGCTTCGCCAGCGCATCCACCAGCACAAGGCCGCGACCGGCCTCCGCGCTGCTATCCAGCGGGGCCATCCGGGGCAGCCGGACGTCGAAGTCGTGCACCTCTATCCAGAGCGAGCCAGAGCCGCGCCGCAGCCCCATTGGAATGCGGCCGTTTTTCCGCCCGCCCGCCCGCCGCGACGGCTGCGCGTCCGGCCATAGGTCGGCCGGCGACACCACTACCTTCTGCTCGATGGCATGCCGGAGGGCGTTGGTCACCAGCTCGGACACGAGCAGCTCGGCGAGGTCAACGTCCTCGTCGAGCTTCCAGGCCGACAGCGTGTCACGGGTATGGCGGCGGGCATGGCCCACGGCCGTGGCGACGAGCGGCAGACTGTAGGACGTGTAGGGGAGGTCATCGTCGGTCGCCTGTACGGCGAGGACCGCGGCGTCGTCGAGCGCGCTTCCGGGGATCGCATCCATAAGCGCGTTGGCAAGTTCCTGTGGACCGAGGCCCCGGCCGGCGAGTTGGCCAAGCGTGAGGTTGACCCGCTCGAGGCCGGCGTCCCACGAGACCCCGCGCCGCTCCACCACACCGTCGGTGTAGAAGAGGAGCGAGTCGCCCGGCTTGAGCGTCACCACAGCCTCGGAGAAGTTGAAGCCGCCGATGCCGAGCGGCACGTTCGGGGGCACCTCATATGCCGGCTTGCAGACGTGCCTGACCCACAGCGGCGGTGGATGGCCGGCGTTTGCGATCCGGCACTCTTTGGTGAACGGGTCAAAGACCGCGTAGGTGAGGGTGACGAAGAGCTCCTCGCCGAGGTGCCGGACCGCGTCATCCATCAAGCCGAGGAGCCGCACGGGTTCCATGTCCTGCAGGGCAAATGCGCGCAGCGAAGCGCGCAACTGGCCCATGATGACGGCGGCTCCGGCGCCGCGGCCCTGCACGTCTCCGATGACGAGGCCGACTCGGCCGGAGGACAGCTCGACCACATCGTAGAAGTCACCCCCCACGCGCGCCTTTGCGCTTGGCCGGTATTGCACGCCGATGCGGATGCCGTCGCGGGCCGGCGGGTCCTTCGGCAGCAGGCTCTCTTGCAACGTCTCGACGGTCTGCACCTGATGGTTGTAGAGCCAGGCGTTGTCGAGGGCGAGGCCGGCGCGCTGGCCGACCGCCTCGACAAGGTCGACATCCTCCTGCTCATACTGCGTGCTGTTCGCCGATCGGAGCAGGGTGACAACACCGCTCACGGCGCGCCCGTCGTCCGTGAGCTGGCTGACTTGCTCCGCGCGTGGCAGCGGCATGGCAATCATCGATTTGACGCCTAGCCGCCGATAGATCTCGGCGATCCGCTCGGTCCCCGCGACCTCAGACATGCCGTCCTCGGACACATGCCGGAGCAGCGGGCGACCGGAACTCATCGCCTGCGCGCACAGGTGTCCGGACGGATACTCGACGACCTCGCCGTCCCTCAGCCATGCGTCGAGGTCTTCGAAGCCGGGCGGGTCCTCCACGCCCAGCCGGCGCAGTACACCGTCGTCGTCGAATAGGTCGATGATGCAGTGGTCGGCGAACGCGGGCACGAACAGCGCACCTAGGTCCTTCAGTGTCCTGCGCAGATCGAGCGAGCCGCCCAGTGCGGTGCCGGCATTCGAGAGGAGCGCGATCCGGGCGGCGGACCGCTCGTGCTGTACGGTCTGCTGCATTGAATTACGGCACAAGATGGCGATGCCGGCGACCGTGCCGTCGTCCTCCCAGAGAGGGGTCGCGCGGAACCGCACGTAGATGATCTCGCCGGACTTTGTGCTCACCGGATAGGTACCGTCCCACGGGCTACCGGCGGCGGCCTGCTCGGTCATCCGGACGCCGTCGGAACCATCGGGCGCCAGGCCGAGCCCGACAAGCGTTCGCCCCAGAGCGTCGTGCTCGCTCCAGCCGAAGAGTGCCTCGGCGCGCCGGCTCCACACCGTCACCCGGCAGAGCCGGTCGGTGGCGATGATCGCGTCGGCCAGCTCGTCGAGGATTCGACGCAACTGCTCCGGCTGAGCACTACTCATGGCACCCCAGACTTCACAGTCCGTTAGCGGCAAGCTTGCCACCAGTTTCGGTCGCTGTCCGGACATCTTGAAGATTGGCCCTGCTCAGGTGGCCAACGCCCGGTCTCGGTGGCTGGTTACGGTCTGTATGGGTCCCCAGCGTAGGCGCGGTTCATGGCAGCTGGACCCGCCGACTTTGGGAGCCAACGGTTCTACCGGCAAGATGGTCGCATGGATCTCGCTCGGGCCCGGCTGCTCCTCGAAACGCTCGCGCCGACCGGTCACGTCGACCGCGTGCGGGAGTTCGCCGGCTCGCTGCGACGGTCCGCGGCCCGCCGATCCGGCGATCTTCTCGTGGTAGGCACCCCGGGCTATGAACCGTGGCACTTCACGGCACACCTCGCCGACGAGGCCCGCTATTCCGGGCTGCCGGAGCTGGAGGCGACGCTGATCCGCTGGTCGGTGCCGCAGGACGCGCCGGCGCATCTTGCGGTGTCCCTCGACCGGCTCGAGGCGGCTCGGCGCGGCGAGACGCTGATGGTCGTCACCGAGGAGGTCGCACCGGCGGCGCTGCTCGAGCGGATTGCCGATGCGCGCAAGGTCGGCGCGACGGTCTTCACGATGGACACCGGCGATCGCGAGCTTGGCGATCTCGCGCACGATGCTCTCGTGCTCCCGCCCGACCGGGGGCCCGACAGCGCGAGCGAGGACGAGTCGGGGCGCGCGGCGCGGCCCGGGCCCGCCCTGACCGTGTCCGGCTACCCGCTGACCTTCAACGTCGGCCAGCATGTCGTGCCGGTAGCGGCCAGTGACCAGCCAGGCCGCATCCGCCGGGCGCAGGGCAGGCTCGCCCGCTTCCTCGACGTGATCGCCGGCCCGCCCGCCCGCCCCGACTGGTAGGCCGGCCGCTCGGTGATACGCTCGCTGGCCGACTCGAAATGAGCGTGCCGTCTGCTCGATTAAATGACTGGCGATCACTCGCGGTGCGACATACCGTCGCGCATCGTGCCTGACCACCCCCAACCTCAGCTCGGCCGGGTACTACCTGACCGCCCGCTGGCGCCCCCCAAGGAAGGTGTACGACCAGACGCAGCCGAGACTGAGGTACGACCGGCCCACCGGCCCAGACTCGCAGTCCTTGCCCGCCACATTGCCGTTGATATCGCGCCGCTGTGCTCAAGCCGCGACTTCCGCCTGCTCATCGGAGGCGGAGCAGTCTCTATGTTCGGCAGCTTCATCACGTTCGTGGCGATCCCGTACCAAGTCAAGGAGCTCACCGGATCCTACGTCGCCGTCGGGCTGCTCGGCGTCGCCGAACTGGCGCTACTCATCGGCTTCGGCCTGTGGGGCGGCGCGCTCGCCGACGTCGTCGACCGCCGGAGGATGGTGCTCGCTTGCGAGGCTGGCATGTGTCTGCTCGTCTGCGTGCTCCTTGTCAACTCACTGCTCGCGAAGCCGCTGTTGTGGCCGCTCTATCTCGTCGTCGGATTGGTCAGCGCGCTCGACGGGCTCCAGCGACCCTCGCTCGAAGCCCTGATCCCGCGGATTGTTCGGCACGACCAACTTGCGGCGGCGGCCGCCGTCTCCTCGTTCAGATGGCAGGCGGGATCGATTCTCGGGCCCGTCGTGGGCGGCGTCCTCGTAGTCACTACACCGCTTGCGGTTGCATACACCATCGACGTCGCGACCTTTCTTGTCTGCCTCCTGGCGCTGTCGATGATGCGCAGGGTCCCGCCGCCGCCGGACGCAGACCGGCCGAGCCTGCGCGGGATCGTCGACGGGATCCGCTATGCCGGGAGCCGCCAGGAGCTGGTAGGTACCTACGTCGTGGACATGGCCGCGATGCTCTTCGCGATGCCGATCTCGCTCTACCCATTCCTCGCCGACGACCTTGACGCGCCGTGGGTGCTAGGCATGCTCTATGCGGCCATCTCGGTGGGATCGTTGTGCGCGACGCTCACCAGCGGCTGGACCGGGCGAATACACCGGCATGGCCGAGCAATCGCCTACGCGGCGATCGGTTGGGGTGCCGCGATTGCCGCGGCGGGGCTCGTCGACAACGTCTGGCTGGTGCTGCTCTTCCTTGCTGTGGCGGGGGGCGCCGACATGGTTAGCGGCCTATTCCGGAGCACGATGTGGAACCAGACGATTCCGGACCAGTATCGCGGCCGGCTCGCCGGAATCGAGCTTCTTAGCTATACGTCCGGTCCGTTGCTCGGCCAAGCCCGAGCGGGCGGAGTCGCCGCGTTGTCCGGCGTACGCACGTCAATTGTCTCCGGCGGGTTGATGTGCATCGCGTCGGTCGGCGGATTGGCCGCCGCGTTGCCGCGTTTCTGGCAGTACGACGAACGAACGAATGAGCACGCCGTTCGGCAACGTGAAGTGCGCTCGGCAGTTACGAGTGACGCCGTCAGTATGGCGGACGGGTGAATTGCGGGACGGAATTTGACGAACGGGTGGTTACAAAGCGCCTTTCAGTGGGATTGTGCTTTTGGAAACAAGTTCGGCACGAGAGACCGAACTGATCCGTTAGGGAGGCACCTGTGCCCGCGAAGAAGACCGCGGCAAAGCGCTCCACAGGTCGACCGGCGGCCAAACGTACGACCGCTGCGGCGAAGCGGACGGTCAGGAAGGTGGCTACCAAACGCACCACACCACGTAAGGCCACCACCGCGCGGAAAGCAGCCGCGAAGCGCACGACGGCGAGTAAGACGACAACCCGCCGGCCGGCGACCAAGCGCACGACCGCCAAGAAGACGACCGCGCGAAAGAGCACGGCGCGGGGAACGACCGCGCGAAAGAGCACGGCTCGGCCGGCGGCAGCACGCAAGACCACCGCCCGCAAGACGACCGCCAAGCGCACGACTGCGAAGCGAACTGCAGCAAAGCGGACCGCGGCTGCATCCGCCCGCAAGACGACCGCGAGGCGGACGACGGCACGTAGGAGCACGGCGAAGAAGGCCGCCGCGCGGCGTCCGGCCACCAAGCGGACCACCGCGAAGAGGACCACCGGGCGGAAGACCGCATCCGCGCGGACGGCC
>JBKOZJ010000054.1:0-12541 GCA_046725875.1 Actinomycetota bacterium | reverse complement strand
GGACTCGTGCTACTCGGTGGCGATCGCCTGGACGACATCGAGCCGGGCGGCCCGCCGGGCCGGCCCCATAGCGGCGAGCATGCCGATCAACGCGGCGACCGCCACGAAGAGGACGAGCTGCGCCCAGGGAACCGCCACCTTTCCAGGCCCTCGTCAGCAAGCCCGGCGAGCACAGCGAGCCCGAGGACGACGCCGAGGATTGCGCCCTCCTTCTTGACGTCGACCCCACAGCTCCTGCTTGAGGACGAGACGCCGGCCCGTCGGGCGCCAGCCTCGTCGCCCATTCCGGGCAATCCTCCGGCACTGCGCCGTGGCCGGACAGCTATACGTCGTCGAAGTGGGTCTGGCGGGGGGTTGGTGCATCCTCGACTGACAAATCATCGGGTACGTCGAGCAGGCTTCGCTGCGCCGGGAGCGCGGGCAAGGGCGGCGGCGTGCCGCCGAAGGCAGGGCAGCGCTCCCTGTGCTCACACCACTCGCACAGCTTGCTTGGGCTGGCTCGCCAGTCGCCGGTCTCGGCCGCGTGGGTAATCGCATCCCATAGCGCCCGAACCTTCCGCTCGGTCGCCCTGAGGTCGGCTTCGTCCGGCTCGTACCGGAGGACCTCACCGGACCCGAGGTAGACGAGCTGGAGCAAGCGCGGGACGGCGCCATGGAGTCGCCACAGCACGAGCGCGTAGAAGCGCATTTGGAAGAGGGCCTTGGCCTCGAAGCCGGGGCCCGGTGCCCGGCCGGTCTTATAGTCGACCACCCTCATTGCCCCGCTCGGCGCGACGTCGAGGCGATCGACATAGCCGCGCAGCAGCAGGCCGGAGTCGAGCATTGTCTCGACGTACAACTCCCGCTCCCGCGGCTCGAGGCGGCTGGGATCCTCCAATGTGAAATACCGCCCGACGAGCTCGGCGGCACTAGCGAGCCAGCTGGCAAGGGCGGAGCCGTCCGCGTCGTCGGCGAACAGTGCGGCGAGATCGGGCTCCGCCGCGAGCAGGCGCTGCCACGCCGGCCGGACGAGCACCCCGGCCCGCTCGGGGGTCCGCGCGATCGGTGGCAGGTCGAACAGCTCCTCGAGAACCGCATGCACGATCGTGCCCCTGGTCGCGGCTAGACCCGGCCGCTCGGGCAGCCGATCGACGACCCGGAACCGGTAAAGCAGTGGGCAGGTCATGAAGTCGCTTGCCCGAGACGGGGAGAGCGCTCCGATCGCCCGTTCGGTCGTCTCCTCCCAGGGCTCGTCCGCTGAATTTGCGACGGCCGAATCTGCTGCTACGTCCCCTGGCCGCGGATCCGCGACGGGGCCTGGCACAGGAAGGCTCTGTGCAAACTCGTACCGCTCCGGGTCGTCCGGGATGGGAGCTGCCGTGGAACCGGACGACGCGTTAGCCGGATGGAGGGCGACACGCGGGCTTCCGACATCGGCGACTGCCGCATAGATCGGAGCGACGTCGGCCGTGGCTGCCGTTGGGCGGGCCACCGCGACGCCCTCGGCGTCGGCCTCGCGGCGAGCGGCCCCGGTGGTGGTTTCGGGCGCCGGCGGCCGCGGCGGCGCACCTCTCACGCCCGCCCCTGCCTGGTCACCCATGGGGCCCCCAAAGTCTGAACCGGCTCAGTTGTGCCGACCATACGTGAGCGGGCCGACAGGTTGGTTTAGGCACGCCCAGCCAGAGCCGTCCGGCATCCGTCACTGGTGATTCGTGGCGGGCTGCGGTCGCACCCGCTCCTTCGGCCCGTGCCGGTTGTCGATTCGCAATGTCAGCATCGCCCTATTGCGGCGCGACGAGCGGGCGAACTCCCACATAGCATCGAGGTGTGAGCGATGATCGCGCCGGGCCTGTGGACGGCGGGCAGGCGAGCGGCGAGCCATCGGCGCCGTCGCGGCCCGGGTTGTCCCTTGGCCGGCCGTTCGGTGTACCGGTCTTCATCACCCCGAGCACGATCGGGCTGGCGTTGCTGATCATGATTGGTGCCACCGACTTCGTCGAATCGCGGCTGCCGAACGTGGGTGACTGGAGCTACGCGGTGACGGCGGGCTTCGCCATACTCCTAATCGGCTCCGTGCTGATCCACGAGCTTGCCCACTCGGTCGTCGCGATTAGGTTCGGCCTACCCGTGCGGCGAATCGTCCTTCAGCTTCTCGGTGGCGCCTCCGAACTGGAGCGGGAGCCGCAGACGCCGCTGCGCGAGTTCGCGGTTGCCGTCGTCGGACCCCTGGCCTCGATAGTGATCGGCATCGCTGGGGCGGTCCTCTATCAGGTCGTCGACCCGAACTCCGTCGCCGGTGTCCTGATCTTCGCAGTGACCTGGACCAATCTCGTCGTCGGGGTCTTCAACCTGCTTCCGGGACTCCCGCTCGACGGCGGGCGGATCGTGCGGGCGGCGGTCTGGGCCATCACCCGGCAGCCCGGCACCGGGACGGTGGCTGCTGCGTGGGGCGGGCGGGCCGTCGCGCTCCTCGTGCTCGCATCGCCGTTCATCCTTGCCCGCCTGGAAGACCGCAGCGTTGATCTAATCGACCTCCTCTGGACCGCGCTGATCGCGTCGTTCATTTGGACCGCGTCGACTGCCTCGCTGACCCACCAGCGGCTGCGCGCGCGCCTGCCCTCGCTGCGGGTTCGTGCCCTGACCCGGCGGGCAATACCGGTGACTGCGGACGTCCCGCTGTCCGAGGCCCTGCGCCGCGCCCGGGAGGCCGAAGCCGGCGGCCTGGTCGTCGTCGACGGCGGTGGTGCGCCCTCGGGACTGGTCAACGAGGCCTCGGTGAGCGCGACGCCGGAGCACCGCCGACCCTGGGTCTCCGTCGCGTCGGTGGCTCGGTCCCTCGAGCCCGGGCTGGTCCTCTCCGCCGAGCTCGTCGGCGAAGATCTTGTACGAGCGATGCACGCGACGCCCGCCAGCGAATACCTCGTAGTGGACCAGCGGGGCGACATCTACGGCGTGCTCGCAACGAAGGACGTCGAGCGAGCCTTCGCCCAAGCCACCTGAACTGCCAGCAACACGGCTGAATCGACAACTATCTTCGCTGACCCATCGATCAGGAGGGCAGGCCTCCGCCACCACAGATCCATTGGCCAGTCGTGATCGATCATGGTGGCCGGTGGGGACTATTCGGCTTCCCGATGGCTACGCTTGCGGCACATGGCGGAGGATCCTGGCCGTTCCGGAACGTCGGCAGGGGCGGAACGTCGGCGGGGCCCGTTCCGCGGAGGGGATCTGGTTCAGCTCACCGATCCGAAGGGCCGCCACCACACGATCACCCTGACACCTGGAAAGTCTTTCCACACGCATCGCGGCTCGTTTCAG
Organism: Actinomycetota bacterium; assembly: GCA_046725875.1. Classification (GTDB taxonomy): domain Bacteria; phylum Actinomycetota; class Actinomycetes; order JAKEEW01; family JAKEEW01; genus JBKOZJ01. The sequence continues at coordinate 9,244 of JBKOZJ010000054.1, read as the reverse complement.
CACGAAGAGCTTGTTGGTGCACCAGAGGGCTCCGTCGTGCAGACGACGGGCGGTGTCGACTATCTCGCTTTGCGACCTCTGCTTGCCGACTTCGTGCTGGCCATGCCGCGGGGGGCAGCGGTCGTCTACCCCAAAGATGCCGCTCAGATCGTGGGGATGGCCGACATCTTCCCCGGCGCGCGGGTGGTGGAGGCCGGGGCCGGGTCCGGCGCCCTGACCTGCTCGCTCCTGCGCGCCGTCGGCGATGGGGGCCAGGTGTCCTCTTATGAGCGGCGGGCCGACTTCGCCCAGATCGCCAGGGAGAACGTGGAGCGCTTCTTCGGAGGGCCGCACCCGGCCTGGCGGCTCACCATGGGGGACGTCACGGAGTCCATCCACGAGTCCGAGGTCGATCGCGTAGTGCTGGACATGCTCGCTCCCTGGGACTGCGTTCCGGCCGCGGCCGACGCCCTCGTCGCCGGCGGGGTGGTGTGCTGCTACGTCGCGACGACCACCCAGCTTGCCCGGACCGTCGAGGCGCTGCGGGAGCACGGCACGTTCACGGAGCCGGCCGCGTGGGAAACCATGGTCAGAACCTGGCATGTCGAGGGACTTGCGGTCCGGCCGGACCATCGCATGATCGGACACACCGGCTTCCTCATAACCGCGCGTCGAATGGCACCCGGCGTGTCTCCGCCGCGGCGGCGCCGGCGGCCGGCCAAGGGAGCCTTCGCGCAGCCGGAGCCTGCTCCGGCGGCGCCGCCGCTAGCCAACGAGGCGGCGGCCGCCGAGCATGCGCGGGCTCGGCATGAGTCCGGCCCGTTGCCTTAAAGGGACGAGAGCCGGGATTAACCTCACCGAAAGACGGGTTGATCGGGGATCCGGCGGACGGTGGTCAGGGTCCGCAGGAGGGCCGCCGCCGTCCGTCGCCAACACCGTCGTCGGGATTACCGGCGTTCGTTATGGACGTACCCGATCGTGGCGGGGGCCTTCAATACAGGGCAGTTCGTCACCCGTCGGTGATGTTTGTTGGCGGGTACCCGAAGGTAGGGTCGAAATACAACGGTCGCCGCGGGGGCTCACAACCGAGCACCAGCCTCCGACGGGGGTGCCGAGTGCCGACGCCGGCGACGGCCGAAGGAGGTGAGGACCATGCCCGCTCGTGACGACGACGGCCGCCGTGGTTGGCAGGGGCGTCATGCTGACGATCTAGCCGACCAGGTTTCCTTCTTGGAGCAGGAGGTTTCGGTGTTGCGGCGCAAGCTAGCGGAGTCGCCGCGCCAGGTGCGTGCGATGGAGGATCGCCTGGTTGAGCTTCAGGCCAACCTCTCGGCGGTGACCGCGCAGAACGAGCGGCTGGTCGCCACCCTCAAGGAGGCCCGTGACCAGATCGTCTCCCTCAAAGAGGAGATCGACCGGCTGGCCCAGCCCCCGGCCGGCTTCGGTATTTTTCTGCAAGCAACCGAGGACGGCACGGTCGACGTCTTTACGGGCGGCCGCAAGCTGCGGGTCACCGTGAGCCCGAACGTCGAGGTCGACAAGCTTCGCCACGGCCAAGAAGTCATGCTCAACGAGGCGCTGAACGTCGTGGAGGCGATGGGCTGGGAGCGGGTCGGCGAGGTCGTGATGCTCAAGGAGGTGCTCGCCGACGGTGACCGCGCACTGGTCATCGGCCACACCGACGACGAGCGGATCGCCCGGATCGCCGAGCCGCTGCGCGATACACCGCTACGGGCCGGCGACTCGCTGCTTTTCGAGTCGCGGTCGGGCTATGTCTACGAGCGGATCCCCAAATCTGAGGTCGAGGAGCTGATCCTCGAGGAGGTCCCCGACATCGACTACCAGTCGATCGGCGGCCTCGGCCAGCAGATCGAGCAGATCAGGGATGCAATCGAGCTGCCCTACCTACACCCCGACCTGTTCCGCGAGCACAAGCTGCGGGCGCCGAAGGGCGTGCTTTTGTACGGGCCTCCGGGCTGCGGCAAGACTCTCATCGCCAAGGCGGTCGCAAACTCGCTCGCCAAGCAGGTGGCGGAGCATACCGGGCAAGGTGAGGGCAAGTCCTACTTCCTTAACATCAAGGGCCCGGAGCTGCTGAACAAGTACGTGGGTGAGACCGAGCGGCACATCCGGCTGGTCTTCCAGCGGGCCCGCGAGAAGGCCGGCGAGGGAACCCCGGTCATCGTGTTCTTCGACGAGATGGACTCGCTGTTCCGCACCCGCGGATCGGGGGTGTCCTCGGACGTTGAGAACACGATCGTCCCGCAGCTGCTAAGCGAGATCGACGGCGTCGAGGGCCTGGAGAACGTCATCGTCATCGGGGCATCCAACCGCGAGGACATGATCGATCCGGCAATTCTGCGGCCCGGGCGGCTGGACGTCAAGATCAAGATCGAGCGGCCGGATGCCGAGGCGGCGCGTGACATCTTCTCGAAGTACGTCACCATCGACCTGCCGCTGCATCCAGACGATATGGCCGAGCACGGCCGCAACCCCGACGCGACCGTGAGCGCGATGATCCAGAATGTGGTTGAGCGCATGTACTCGGAGATCGAGGAGAACCGCTTCCTCGAGGTCACGTACGCGAACGGGGACAAAGAAGTTCTCTACTTCAAGGACTTCAACTCCGGGGCGATGATCGAGAACATTGTGGACCGCGCGAAGAAGATGGCGATCAAGGACTTCCTGGAGACCAGCCAGAAGGGACTACGGTTCTCCCACTTGCTCGCCGCATGCGTGGACGAGTTCAAGGAAAACGAGGATCTGCCCAACACGACCAACCCGGATGACTGGGCGCGGATCTCGGGTAAGAAGGGCGAGCGGATTGTCTACATCCGTACGCTGATCAGCGGCAAGCAGGGCATCGAGGCCGGCCGTTCCATCGACACCGTGGCCAACACCGGCCAGTACCTATAAGGCAACCGCGCGAATCTTCGCTTGCTACCCCCGCCGAAGATTGCGCGTGGATCCGGTGGCCGATCGCGATCGGGTTTCACGGGGACCACGCCTGTGACTGATCGCCGAAGTGAGGGTCGATCGTCTGCCGTACATGATCGTCGGCGCCCTCCCGGTCCGAGGGCACCACCCGTTCGCCCTCAAACGTTCGGTCGTACGGGAATGCGACCGCCGCGGTGAATCAAGCGCGCGCGTGAACGGTATCGGGTCACGATGGGGATATCGCCGGTTGCAGAGCCATCTCGCTGTCGGTTGCCGGGACTAGGCTCGAACGGTCGCGGGAAGAAGCGTGGGGTGCCAGGAGCGGAGCGGCCATGAGCGTGTGGCGTGTGATGGGGACCGAGACGGAGTACGGCATTGCCGTTCCCGGGCACCCGTCGGCGAATGCGATGCTCACGTCCTCTCAGGTCGTGAATGCTTACGCGGCGGTGACCGCGCGCACCCGTCGGGCCCGGTGGGACTTCGAGGAGGAGAATCCGCTGCGGGACGCGCGCGGCTTCGACCTTGCTCGCGAGCTGGCCGACGCCAGCCAGCTCACCGACGAGGACGTCGGGCTTGCGAACGTGATCCTCACCAATGGCGCTAGGCTGTATGTAGATCACGCTCATCCCGAGTATTCGACCCCAGAGTGCACCAACCCGCGAGACGCGCTCCTGTGGGACAAGGCCGGTGAGCGGATCATGGAGATTGCCGCGTTCCATGCCGCGTCGATCCCGGGTGCGCAGCCGATCCAGCTTTACAAGAACAACACCGACAACAAGGGCGCTTCCTATGGCTGCCATGAGAACTACCTCATGGCCCGGGCCACGCCGTTCGCCGACATCGTGCGGAACTTGACGCCGTTCTTCGTCTGCCGCCAGGTGATCACGGGCGCTGGCCGGGTCGGTCTCGGTCAAGACGGCCGTGAGCATGGCTTCCAGCTCAGCCAGCGGGCGGACTTCTTCGAGGTTGAGGTCGGGCTGGAAACGACGCTCAAGCGTCCGATCATCAACACGCGGGACGAGCCGCACGCCGACGCGGAGAAGTATCGCCGGCTGCATGTGATCATCGGTGACGCGAACCTGTCCGAGGTATCCACTTATCTCAAGCTCGGCACCACGGCGCTTGTCCTGGCCATGATCGAAGAGCGGTTCATCTCGATCGACCTATCCGTTGAGAACCCGGTCCGGGCTCTGCACGAGGTTTCGCACGACCCCACGCTTCAGTTCCTCGTGCCGCTGCGCTCCGGTCGCAAGCTCACCGCGGTCCAGCTGCAGATGGAGTATCTGGAGCAGGCGCGAAAGTATGTCGAGGACCGCTATGGCGCTGATGTCGACGACATGACCGCGGAGGTGCTCGACCGCTGGGAGTCCGTCCTGACCCGGCTGGAGAGCGACCCGATGAGCCTGTCGAGCGAGCTGGACTGGGTTGCGAAGCAGTCAATCCTGCAGGGCTACCGGAGCCGCGACGGGCTCGACTGGGACGCCCCACGGCTTCATCTGGTGGATCTGCAGTACGCGGACGTGCGTAGGGACAAAGGCCTCTACAACCGGCTGGCCGAGCGCGGCCGGATCGTCCGGCTACTCGACCCGCGACGGGTAGACGAGGCGGTCCACGAGCCGCCGGAGGACACCCGCGCCTACTTCCGTGGCAACTGCCTGGCTCGGTATGCAGACGAGGTCGCAGCGGCATCCTGGGATTCGGTGATCTTCGACCTGCCAGGTTACGACTCGCTCCAACGGGTGCCGACGATGGAGCCGCTGCGCGGGACGAAGGCCCATGTCGGCGAGCTGCTCAACCGGTGCAAGACGGCGACCGAACTCGTCAAGGCGCTGACCGGCTCCGGCTGAGCCGAGATGTTGCTCTAGCCCATGCGGCAGTGGCCGAGTACTGCGGCTCGGTCGTGGCCGTACGCCAACTAGTGTGGTATTCAGGGGCATTGGGGAATGATCACCCGGGATTTCGGGTCATCCTTATAGGGTCGTGGATCCGGATGACCCGGACGTGGGACGACCTTGAGGAGGCTGGTGATGGCGACCAAGGACAGCAGCGGACAGAAGCGTGCGACCCAGCGGTCCGACGAGGTCGATGAGGTCGAGGCGGAGGCCGCTGAAGACGTCAAGGAGCGGCACGAGAAGATTTCCGACGACGTCGACGCGCTTCTGGACGAAATTGACGAGGTCCTCGAGGAGAACGCCGAAGAGTTCGTTCGGGGATTCGTACAAAAAGGTGGGGAGTAAGCAATCCCAATCCCATCCTGGCTAGTGATCGGAGCGTGTGGATCACTATCGAAGGACGGGTAGGGTTCGGGGCGTTCTCTGCTTTACCTGCAAGGCCGGGATAGGTCAGCTGCGCGACGATCCGGAGCTCGCCCGGGCGGGTCGCGCCTTATCTGAAGGAGTGGCGTGGCCAGCGCGGACGGTGCGGGTCGGTTGCCGCCGGCGTTCATGACGCCAGGGACGGCGTCGTTCTCCGAGTTCCTCGGGTCCTATGCACCCGAGCTGCTGCCCGGTCGGCGAATCCCGCCGCGGGAGCCGATCGAAGCGCCGCACGGCACCACCGTCGTCGCCGTGACCTTCCCGGGCGGGGTCGTCATGGCCGGCGACCGGCGGGCGACGATGGGCAACGTCATCGCACAGCGCGACATCGAAAAGGTCTTCCAGGCGGACGAGTATTCCTGTGTCGGGATTGCCGGCGTCGCCGGCGTCGCCGTTGAGCTGGTCCGGCTCTTCCAGGTCGAGCTCGAGCACTACGAAAAGATCGAGGGAACCGTGCTCTCCCTCGAGGGCAAGGCCAACCGACTCGCCATGATGATCCGCGGCAACCTTTCCATGGCCGCGCAGGGGCTCGCGGTGGTGCCGCTGTTTGCCGGGTACGACCTCGAGACCGGCACCGGGCGCATCTTCAGCTATGACGTGACCGGCGGGCGGTACGAGGAGCACGCGTTCCACTCAGTCGGCTCCGGCTCGCCGTTCGCCCGCGGGGCGCTCAAGAAGCTCTTCAGGGACGACCTCCCGGAGACGGATGCCGTTACGGCATGCGTGCAGGCGTTGTATGACGCGGCCGACGACGACTCGGCCACCGGCGGTCCCGACCTGACCCGGCACATCTACCCGGTCGTCGCGGCCGTCACGGCCGAGGGTTTCCGACGGCTGCCCGATGAGGAGGTCGGCGGAATCGTCGACACGGTCGTGGCCGGGCGTATGGTCAACCCCAGTGGCCCGCAAGCGCCGCTACGGTAATGCCGCAGCCATCAGCGAAGCGGCCGTGATCCGCATCGAGGGGATCCCATGACCACGCCGTTCTACGTCTCGCCCGAACAGTGGATGAAGGACAAGGCGGACTATGCGCGCAAGGGCATCGCCCGCGGCCGCAGCGTCGTCGTCCTCCAGTACGTCGACGGCATCCTCTTCGTCGCCGAGAACCTCTCCCGGGCGCTACACAAGATCAGCGAGATTTACGACCGGATCGCCTTCGCCGCGGTCGGCAAGTACAACGAGTTCGAGAACCTACGGCAGGCTGGCATTCGCCTCGCCGACACCCGGGGCTACCTCTATGACCGGCGCGACGTGACCGGCCGCGCTCTCGCCAACGCCTATGCGCAGACGCTCGGCACGATCTTCACTGAGAGCAGCAAGCCATTCGAGGTCGAGATCGTCGTCGCTGAGGTCGGCGATAGTGCCGAGGCCGACCAGATCTACCGCCTTACCTATGACGGCTCGGTCTCGGATGAGCGCGGCTTCGTCGCGATGGGCGGTCAAGCCGAGCAGATCTCCACGGCCCTGGAGCAGCAATACTCCGATAGCCAGCCGCTCGGCGAGATGGTCAAGCTCGCCGTGGACGTGCTGGGCGCTCACGGTGGCCAGCCGGGCAGCCCGGCCCGCACTCTCGAGCCGAACCAGCTCGAGGTGGCGGTGCTCGACCGCACCCGACCGCAGCGCAAGTTCAAGCGGATCATCGGCCCTCAGCTCGACCCACTCGTCAGGCCCCAGGAACAGCCGCAGACCTGACCGTTCGGCTGGTCACTAAGGCTGGCGGGGGAGCAAACGGGCGTGGCAAAAGGGGCGTTGAACCCGCCTCTGCAGCGTTGAGGTGGCCCTAGCGCTGATGGACCATGTGTGGGTGGTCTCTGGGGCCACCGGCCCGCTGGCCGGGCGCGCAGACGAGCTCGCCGCCGTCGCGGATTTCCTCGACACGATCCGCGGCCCGCGCGCGCTTGTGCTCGAGGGCGGGCCAGGAATTGGCAAGACACGGCTCTGGCAGGAGGCCGTCGAGATCGCCAGCCAGCGGGGATTCCACGTCCTCATCGCCCGGCCGTCCGGCAGTGAGGTCCGGCTCGCACTCGCTGGACTTGGCGATCTCCTCGAGAATCTGCCGCCTGCGGTGCTCGCCTCGCTTCCGGACCCCCAGCAGCGAGCGCTTCGGGTCGCACTTCTGGCCGAGGAGCCGGACGACGATCTGTCGGTGCAGCGGCTGATCGGTAGTTCAGTGCTTGGCGTGTTGCGCTCGCTGGCTGCCGATGATGTGGTGCTCGTCGCGATCGACGATGTCCAGTGGCTGGATGCGGGCTCGGCCGCAGCACTCTGGTTCGCGGCGCGGCGCCTTCGCGAGGCGGCGGTTGGGTTCCTGCTCACGACACGCTCGGGTGAGGACATCTTGGGGCTCGACGGGACGCTCCCGGATCGGGTCCGACGCCTCTTGATCGGCCCGCTAAGCATGGGGGCGGTGCAGAGCGTGATTCGGCAGCGGCTCGGTGCGCCGCTGCCGCGGCCGATGCTCCGCCAGCTCTGGGAGATCTGTGGCGGCAATCCGCTGCACTCGCTGGAGCTGGGTCGACTGCTGTTGGAGCAGGGCGGACGGCTGCCGCTTGCGGAAGAGCTACGGATCCCGCTGTCTGACCTGCTGCGCCGGCGGGTAGCGGCCCTCGCGCCGTCGGCACAAGATCCACTGCTCGCCGCGGCGCTTTCTGCGACGCCATCATTGGACGGCCTCCGGGCGGTGACCGGAGCCGATGTGTCGGATCGCCTCCGACCTGCAGTGGAGGCACAGCTGGTCGAGCTGGATGGGTCGCGGCTGCGGTTTACTCACCCGCTGGTGCCCGTCGCCGTGACGGCCAATGCGGACCCGGTGCGGCGGCGCGAGCTGCACGGGCGGCTCGCGGCTGCCGTTGTCGATCCAGAGGAACGGGTCCGACACCTTGCGCTCGCCGTCGATGGCACGAATGCCGAAGCGGCGGCCGCTGCGGACGCCGCCGCCGCCCGCGCCGAGGTCCGCGGAGCCCCGCATGCGATGGCGGAATTGCTCGAACACGGGATGAGGCTGACACCCATCGGCAACGACGACGACCTGGCCCGGCGCACCCTGGCGGCGGCCCGAGCGCACCAGCTGGCCGGCGACGTGGGTCGTGCGGAAACGATTCTCGGCGACCTGATGGAGACGCTGCCTGAGGGACCACGCCGGGCGGAGGCGATGCTGGCGCTGATGCGCGGCGATACGACCGCTCGCAACCGTGACCTTGCCGAACAGGCACTCCGGGAGGCCGGGGCTAACCCGCGGCTGCGGGCGTCGATCCTGATCGAGCTCGCTCAGTGGCTGGAGATCGCTGAGGGTCCGCCGGCTGCCCTGGAAAAAGCGGCGGAGGCGCTGTCGCTGGCCGAACAGTCCGGCGACCAAACGCTGATCCTGGTGGCTCTGTCGATACTCGGGCACCTGGAGACCTTGGTCGGCGGCAGCGACTGGCGGCCATTGCTGCAGCGCGCAGATGCACTGCAGGCGCGTGCCCGGCCGGTCTCACCTTGGCTTAGCCCGAGGCATTGGATCGGAGCACGGCTGATGTGGGCGGACGAGCTCGACCGCGCGCGCGAGCTGTTGCTTGCCGAGTACCGGCAAGCTATCGCGCTCGGAGACGAGGCCTCCAGGTCTGGGCTCTGCCTGCACCTGACCCAGCTCGAGACGCGGGCTGGAAACCCAGCGCCTGCTCGTTGCTTTGCGGTCGAGGGCTGGGAGATCGAGGAGGCCAGCGGGCGGGAGCAGAGCCAAGCCACCCAGGAGTATGCGCTGGCGCTCGCGGAGTCGCATTTCGGCGACCCGGGTCGTGCCCGAGAACTTGGCACAAAGGCGCTGGCCGTCTTCGAGCGCCTCGGGGATCACTTCTTCACCATGCACGTCCGTGGCGTTCTCGCTTTCCTGGCGGTCGGGGAAGGCGACTACGAGGCCGCACTGCGCGCGCTGGAAGGTATGCGAGAGCTACGCACCAAGATCGGTATCGGTGAGCCAGGGATCTTCCCGTTCGACGCGGACGAGGTCGAGGCGCTCGTCGGCATCGGCCGGC
>JBKOZJ010000053.1:0-5161 GCA_046725875.1 Actinomycetota bacterium | reverse complement strand
GCCGAGCTGATGAACGGCAGGAAGATGAGCGGGTAGGAGAAGGCGCTCGCGCCGTCCACCGACGTCGCGGTCAGGCCGGGGATCACCGCGAGCCAGGTCAGGGCCAGGGTGAACAGGATCAGGATGCCGGCGACCGCGAGCCAGGCCAGCGCGCTGGCCCCGGAGCGGAAGCCCATGAGGAGGGCGGCTAGCACAACGACCACGAGGGAGATCAGATTGGCGACCAGCGAGGTCAGCACGTGCGCCCACAGCGCGGACGAGCGTGCGATCGGCATGGACTGGAACCGCTCGAAGATGCCGCCCTTCATGTCCAGGAAGAGCCGGTACGCGGTGTAAGAGATACCCGAGGCGACCGTGATGAGCAGGATGCCGGGCAGCAGGTAGTTCACGTACGTGTCCGACCCGGTCTGGATCGCGCCGCCGAACACGTAGACGAACAGCAGCATGAACGCGATCGGCATGATCACGGTCGTGATGATGGTGTCCGGGCTGCGGCTGATGTGGCGCAGGGACCGCCCCAGCAGGACGGCGGTGTCGCCGAGGAAGTGCTTGGTCATGGTGGGTCCTTAATGGTTCGTGCCGTCGGCGGCGGTGGCCGCGCCTACCTTGCCGTCAGTGCCGTCGTCACCGACGATGGCGAGGAAGACGTCCTCGAGGGTCGGCTGCTTCTCGACGTACTCGACCTTGGCGGGCGGGAGCAGCTGTTTCAGCTCGGCGAGGATGCCGTTCGCGATGATGCGCCCCTCGTGGAGGATCGCGATCCGGTCGGCGAGCTGTTCGGCCTCGTCCAGATACTGCGTGGTGAGCAGCACCGTCGTGCCGCCCTCAGCGAGCTCCTTGACGGCCTGCCACACCTCGAGACGCGCCTGTGGGTCGAGCCCGGTCGTCGGCTCGTCGGGGAAGATCACAGGCGGGTTCCCGATGAGGCTCATCGCGATGTCGAGGCGGCGACGCATGCCACCCGAGTACGTCGACACCTTCCGCGTGGCCGCGTCAGTCAGTGAGAAGCACGCCAGCAGGTCATCCGCGATCCGGCCCGGATCCTTCAGATGCCGCAACCGGGCGACCAACACCAGGTTCTCCCGCCCACTGAGGATCTCGTCGACGGCCGCGAACTGCCCCGTCAGACTGATGGACTCTCGCACGCTCGCCGCTTGAGTGGCGACGTCGAAGCCGTTGACGCTGGTCGTCCCCGCGTCGGGCGTAAGCAGCGTGGACAGGATTCTCACGACCGTGGTCTTGCCCGCGCCGTTGGAGCCGAGCAGCGCGAAGATGCTGCCCCGCGCCACGTCGAAGTCCACGCCGCGCAGCACGTGCAGCTCCTTGTAAGACTTCTCTAGGCCCTGCACGCGGATCGCGGGCCCCCGAACCTGATTGGTTGTCATCTGAATATCTATGGACATGGCCCCAGCGTGCAGGGTTGACGCTGCGTCAAGGTCAAGCCCCGCGAGCAAGGAGCGCAGACTGTTCAGGTTCCGCGGAGCGGCGGCAAGGCTGATCCTCCGCTCGCTGATCGGCAGCTAAGCATGCGTCGCGGCAGATCCGGATGTTCGTCGGGTGCTATTTCGCTGCCCGATCCCCCCTTGGCAGGGGCATCCTCTAGGTCGGTCGGATGGGCACCGCGCGAGGTCATCTGGCGTGACGAAGTGGAAGCGCCAGCACAACGCTGTCGCCAGTCCGATGGCGATGAGTTTCGCAGGTGGTCCCAGTCAGTACCCAATACCGACCAAACCGCACTCGAGGAGAAGGACATGACCGCTACCTACACCTTCGACGTCTTTTCCAGCCTCGATGGCTACGGCTCCGTCGTTCCCGGCGCCAACTGGGGCGGCTACTGGGGTAAGCAAGGCCCCGAGTTGCTCGACCACCGCCTTGCCTTGTACGGCGTGGAGCAGCGGATGGTCTTCGGGGCCAACACCTATCGGGCGTTCGCGCGGATGCTGGCCGCGAGCACCGAGGAGTCCGAAGTGCGTGACCCATGGGTCACGCGGATGAGGAGCATGCCGGCAACCGTGGTGTCGTCGACGCTGGAAGAACCCCTCGACTGGCCGAACGCGACCCTTGTGAGCGGTGACGCCGTCGACGTCGTCGCCCGGCTCAAGGAGGAGTCTGCGGTGCCGTTGCGCTCGCACGGCAGCCTGTCGATGAACCGGGCGCTGATGGCCGCCGGCCTGGTCGACCGGGTGCAGGTGACGCTCTTCCCTGTCATCACCGGTCAAACCGGGGTGGACCCGATCTTCCAGGGTGCGGCGGACTTCGACCTGGAGCTGGTCGAGAGCCGGACACTCGACGGTCACATCCAAGAGCTCATCTACCGACCCACCCTCCATTGACCTGCCCGGATTCAAACAGGATCCGTCATGACAGTCTCCATGCACCTCGCCGAGTCCCTACATATGCAGTACGGGCGACATCCGCACATCGGCAAGACGGTCTGGGCTGCCCGCCCCGCTCGGCGGCTAGATTCGGCTGGCCATGTAGGCGGTGAGGATTTAGTTGGGCTGCGGGTCGAGGTTCTTGCGGTCTCAGTCGTGGCGCATGGTGGTGCCTGGGTCGGAGTGCCGGGCGGCGATCTGCACCTCGCGCAGGTCGACGCCGGCGTCGAGCATGGTGGTGACGAAGTGTGCCGCAGCATATGAGGGGGCATTCGCAGCAGCCGCACTCCGACGATCCGGGCCAATGCGCGCAAGCGTCGGATGGGGGCGTGCCGGTCCATCCGGGCTCCACGGGTGTTGAGCAGGATCGGCCTGCTGGTTCGCTAGCGACGGCGTAGTTCTCGACAAATGCGTGCGATGGCAACCCCGATAAACCCTCGGCGGAATGACAGTGCGTTGACCTAGATGTGTCACTGGTGGATCTGGTCGAGGACGCCCGCGGGTGTCTCCGCTGGTCCGTGGTGGTCACCAGTCAGCAGCATGCGGCAGCCGCCGCCGACATCGAACTCCACATCGAGCGCCCTGACCACATCCTCGTTCTCGTCGTCGAGCTGTTCGTCCAGCATGTCCTCGATGTCGCCGATCCGGTCGGCCCCGGGACCGTCCTCATGGGCGAATGTGTACTTTGCCCGGAACACCGGGTCGTGGAGTGCCTCGGGTAGAGCTGGCGGGATACCCACTGCTTGATCATCGCCGACGAAGGCATCCGTGTCGATGATCGGGGACTTCCGCTCATCAAGCAGATGCGGATTCTTGCGGCGAAACGACGCGGGACGGGACGATGTGCGGACTCCCGGCTAAGACCCAACCCTTGGGGCGCCGTCTCATGGGCCTCGGCAACGCCCGAATCTGCCGAGGGCCGGCGGATGCGGCCGATCATGCCGATGACAGCCCGTCCGACGGGCGGGTAGTGACCCTTTCTGCCCTGACGACTGACGTTCTGTGAGGAGGCAAGGGGTCTCGGTAGACGACGTGAGCATCAGCCCGCTGGAGCCTCCTAAGCTGTCGGCCCTGCTCGGTAGGGTCCGAATCATGAACAGCAGTGGAGAGCCGGCGGTGGCACTACGGCCGGTGCACGAGTCTGATCTGGACGGATTGTTTCGCCAGATGAGTGATCCAGAGTCGGTGAGGATGGCGGCATTCACGCCCGAAGATCCGGCTGCTCGGCAGCGGTTCGACGCACACATGGTCAGGGTGATGGAGTCGCCCGAGATGACGCTGCGGCAATCATCTGGAAAGGCGATTTGGTCGGCAGTATCGGCAGCTTCGTCGTCGAGGGGCAGACCGAGGTCACGTACTGGATCGACCGTGCCGCATGGGGGCGGGGGATCGCCAGCCAGGCTCTTGCCTTGTTTCTCGAGGTAGTTCGGGTGCGGCCCCTCTATGCCCGGGCTGCAAGCGACAACGCCGGCTCACTCCGGGTGCTTGAGAAGACCGGGTTCCGAATCATCGGCACCGAAGTGTCGTTCGCACCGGCACGCGGAGCCGAGATCGAGGAGACGATCCTGCAGCTGGGCTAGGGAGACAGATCGTCATCATCCTTGTCGGCCAGCGGACAGAAGCTCCACCACTGGAGGCAACACGCACGGACGGCAGCGGCGTTGAGCGTGGCCGACTGGCGGCGGAACGATTGCAGTGCTACGGCGGATCAGCAGGAGCAGTCGGGACGGACCCGTCGGGCCAAGCGGCGACGCACACTCGGTTGCCGGCGCGGTCGGCGAGGATCCAAGCCGCGGGGGCCCCGGCGTCGTCGACGATGCGGCCTCCTGCGGCAAGCGCGGCCGCCACGCGCGCCTCGACGTGCTCACGAGCGACGGAGACGTCGACGTGCATTGCGTGCCGGAGTGGCTTGTCAGCGTCGAGCTCCTGCATCCAAACCGTCGAGCCGTGGCCGAGCGGGTCGACGGCGTTGTCGTCGGCCAGCCTTGCGTACCCGAGGACGGCGCGCCAGAAGTCGACATCGACGGCGTCCGGCTGCGCGGCGATCGCGACCTGGACCTCGTGCACACCTGTGCGGTCGGCGACGGCCCCCTGCGTCCGCGCAGTCGCCGAGACTGCCCGCGCAAGATCGATGTGCGGCTCCTCCAGCCGAAAGACAGCGCGGCTCAGCCGGACGCTGAGATGGTGGTCGGCGATCGTCAACATAGCTCCTGACCCCCCGAGGCCGGGGACGTGCGCGACCGCCTCGGCGAGCTTCGCCGCTTCTCCGAGCGACGGGACGCGGAACACAGCAGTCGCACCGCCGTGTAACACCACCCAGTCCTCAACGCCTTCCGCGGCGAGGAACTTCTGCCAGCCCTGCTCGCTCATGCCTGCCTCCGATCCAGAAAGTAGTGCAGGGGCGTTCGATTCAAGGACGGCGCTGCATTCGTTTCAACTGCAGCGTCAATCTGGGCTACTAGAGGATTCCGGTAGGACCGGTGTCCGGCCAGACTCGGTCCAGGCGCTCGGCGGGACGCTCTATTCTGGGCTGCCCACCCGATCACTGGTGTGGCGTCTATTCCGGTTTGCGGACCGTCGGGCGCCGTTGCGAGGCGTGGCTCAAGAGGGGACTGCCCTGCTCGTAGTAGCGGCGCCCACCTCGCTTCCCATCCGCCAAGCGGCAGAGCGCGAGGGCATCACATGGAGAGTGTCGTCATCGGGGTTGATCCCCACAAACTGTCGGCCACGATCGAGGTCATCGACCGGTGCGAGAACGTCCTCGGGTCGGGCAGGTTCCCCACTGA
>JBKOZJ010000052.1:0-60736 GCA_046725875.1 Actinomycetota bacterium | reverse complement strand
GCGGCGGCGGTCGGCGCCGGATCCGGCAGTTTCCGTGGGATACCGGCGACGCCTACTTCCTGGAGAGCGCGACTCACCCGCTCGACGTTCGGGTGCATGTCTTGGACCTTATCCGCCGGTCGGGCATGGTGCGGGTCAGGGGTTGACCTACGCGGGCCGAGCGGGGTTTACTGGAGTCGTTCGAACAAATGTTCGACCAGGTGGTCCCAAACCCGCAGCGATCACCGACGGCGGATCCCGACCGTGGGGCGTTTCCCGCCCCTCGACTCCCGCCCTGCGGTCGGGCGCCGGCCCCGGCGACGGGCGTGGGGAAGCGCCCCGAGCCGGGCCGGCTCCGCTGTCCGCCGCCTTCCCCCGGCATTTTGCAAGGAACTCGGTCGTGCTCGGAACGGCACGACTGATCGTAGGGGAGTTCGACGGTGGCAAGGGAGCGTGGAGAGGACGTGGACGTTCGGTGCGTCGATGACCGCCCGGTCGAGTTCATGTGGCGCGGGCGCATCTATGAGGTGCGCGACGTGCAGTCGCACTGGGTCGAGTCGTCGCGTTGGTGGCACTCGACCGCGACGACCGGCATCCCGGCCGACGTGGAGGAGCGCGAGCTGTGGCGCGTTGCCGCCGTCGCCGGCCGAAGCGGCCAGCCCGAGCTGTTCGACCTAGCACACGGGAGGGAGTCGGATCGATGGTTCCTCACCCGACCAAACGAGTGACCGCCCACAGGGGACGAAGCCGCGGCGGACCCGCTGTGTCGACGCCGGCGGACGCCGGCCTACCTCGGGCGGCTCCTGCCATGCCGCCGGTCCCCACCCCACCCATCCCGGCAAATGTCTTCGAGCTTCTCGAGCAGTCGCACCAGTGCCTCGCCAGCGCCGAACAGGAGAGCACGCCTGCCCGACGCTTCGCGATGGCCCACCTCGCGGCATTGCGGGCGGCCGCAGCTGTGCTCGGAGTGCGCGGCCGGCCGGGGGGTCCGCTCGCCCGTCGCCCCCGCAGCGCATGGACCCTGCTGGCCAGGGTCGCGCCGGAGCTCGGCGAGTGGGCCGCGTTCTTCGCGGCGGGAGCGGGCAAGCGCGCGGCGGCCGAGGCCGGCATCACGAATGCGGTTTCGCGGCGGGAGGCGGATGACCTGCTCCGCGACGCCGGCCGCTTCGTCGAGCTGTGCGAGTCGTCGATCGGCCTTCTGGCGGCGAGCGGGCGGTAGGGCCGATAGTCTTCGCGAATGGCTCGCGGCGATGCTGGCGGGACGGCGCGGAACGCGGTCATCTGGGTCGCCCTGACTAGCGTGCTGGCGGAGCGCGCAGCCCAGTCGGGCCGATCCGTGCTGGAGATCGTGGACGCTGGCGGCGGAACCGGCGGCTTCGCCGTGCCGCTCGCAGAGCTCGGCCACGCCGTAACAGTCGTCGATCCAAGCCCAGACGCCCTCGCCGCGCTGGAGCGGCGCTCCGCCGAGGCGGGGATGAGCGGGCGGGTCGCCGGGCTTCAGGGCGACGTGGCGGCGCTACCTGGGCTCATCGGCGCAGAGCGAGCCGACATCGTGCTCTGCCATGGTGTCCTCGAGGTTGTCGATGACCCGGCCGGGGCCGTGGCCGCGCTCGCCAAGTGCCTGCGACCTGGCGGTGTCGTGAGCGTGCTGGTTGCCAACAAGAACGCCGCGGTGCTCGCCCGCGCGCTCGCGGGACGGTTCGCCGAGGCGAGGCACGTGCTCGAACACGAAGACGGCAGGTTCGGCAGCCTTGATCCATTGCCTCGTCGCTTCACGTTTGATGCGGTGAGCCGTCTCCTAACATCCACCGGGCTGTCTGTTACCGAGGTTCACGGTGTGCGGGTCTTCGCCGATCTTGTACCGGCGGCGCTCGTAGCTGCGGAGCCGGGCGCGCCGGAGGAGCTGCGTCGGCTCGAGATCGAGGCGTCCACTCATCCGGCACTGCGCGACGTCGCCGCGCAGCTTCACGTTCTGGCCACCCGCCGATGAACGACGATCCACATTTCGGCACGCCGGTCGCCACCTCGGGTTTCCTGGACGCATTCGCCTGCCTACCATGGGAAGGCAAGTCCGGTCGCCTGCGCGGCCACGACCGAGGAGGAATCCGTGCCGCTCTCTGAGCACGAGCAGCGCCTGCTCGAGCAAATGGAGCGCGCGCTGTACGCCGAGGATCCGAAGTTCGCCTCGAGCATGCGCGGCGCTGACGCCCGTCGCCACCATCGACGCCGGATTCTCCTCGCTGTCGCGGGGTTTGTCGCCGGCGTCATCGTCCTCTTTACCGGCCTCGTTCAGCAGATCATCCTGCTCGGCGTGGCCGGCTTCGTCGTGGTGCTCGCGTCCATCTGGTTTGCGGTCCTGAGCTGGCAGCGGATGTCGAAGCCGGCCGGCCCAGCGGCCGCTGAAAGCACGGGTGGAGCGACCCCGCTCGCCGCCAGGCGGAAGCCCAAGGCAAGCCGGGGTGGCTTCATGGAGCGGATCGAGGAGCGCTGGCGCCGCCGCCGCGAGGAACGCGGCGGCTTCTGACGGTGCCACTGGCATAGATACGCGGCGAGTCGAGCCACCGCCTCCGGGTCGTTCGTCGGGGCGGCTAGCTCTCCGCAGTCCGCCGGCGGCGGACAACGGCGAGCACCCGGCGCTTGATTACCACGCCGGCCCGGTCGATCGCGTCGAGGCCGTCGGCGATCCGTTCGCCGAACCAATGCAGGATCACGACGGTGGAAGCCGGAAGAAGCATCGAGCGGATCCGCTGTGGCCGGCCGACTCGCCGGGCCAAGCCGGAGCGGACCTGGGTTACGTCGCCGGCGACCGACGAGGTATCGCCGGCGACCGGTGCGTAGCGGGCACGCTCCACTGCGGTGGTGAGCCGGTTCAGCGCGTCGGCGTCCCGCTGCCGCAGCTTCGCCTTTCGGGCGAGCCGTACCGCCGCCTGCCGCGGTGTCTCGCTCGGCGACCAGGAGTAGCCCAGGTCGACGGCGGTATCGCGCAGCTCCGCCCACGCCGCGTTGGCGCGGGCGACCGGGTCGGTCCCGGCTCGGCGGTAGCGGCGCCGGCGGATCGCTACGCGCGCCAGCGCGGGCGTCACCAGCAGCGCGACGACGATCGGCCCACCGATGAGCAACCAGAGCGGTACCGACCGGCCGGACGGCTCCGACTGGGCGAACCCCCGAGGATCGTTCACGCACTCGCGAAGCAACTGCACCGGCAGACCGGCGCAGTTGGACGGCGTCGGGGATGGCGTCGAGCCGCCGGCGCCGCCACCGGGGGTTGGCCCGGTCGCCGAGCCGTCCGACGAGTTTCCATTGTCGACCTGCCCCGTCGCGCTGTCTTGGTTGGGTGCGGTCGCGTAGTCGGGGACGCTGCCGCGGCCCGGATCCTCACCGCCGGTACCGATCGGCGTCGGCTCGAACCTGACCCAGCCGATGGTGCTGAAGTAGAGCTCGGGCCAGGCGTGCGCGTCGTGCGAGCTGACCTGGAAGCTGCCGTCGGACTGGCGCTGGCCCATAGTGAAGCCGACATTCACCCGCGCCGGGATACCGAGGGTCCGCGCCATGATGGCCATGGTGGAAGCGAACTGCTCGCAATAGCCGTGCTTGTCGGAGAGGAATTGCTCGATGGCGGTCGAGCCGGTGCCTTCCCGGCGGGTGGACGTGTCGTAGACGAAGCCGCCCGAATTGCGCAGCCAGTCCTGCAGCCGCAGGGCCCTGTCGTACGGCGTGACCGCGCCCTCCGTCACCTGGAGCGCCTGGCTTCGAACGATGCGCGGAAGGTTCTGCGGCGTGACTAGGTATCCGGAGTAGGCCTCACCCGGTGATGCGGCCGCGTCGGCGAGCTGGTCTGGCGTGGGGCGGACATCTAGGCTCGTCGTCGTGTAGTCCTGGTCCTGGACCTCGCGGGTGTTGCGACCCAGGATGTTCTGCGTGTTGACGTCGGCCCGCCACGAGCCGTCGAGGTTCTCGATGCCGGTCAGCGGATAGGGCACAGGGAGGAACGACGACTCGATGTTCTTCGTCGTCTGGATCTCGGTGCGGACATCGTTTCGCGCAATCTGATCGCTGAGCCCTAGCGCCGCAGGTTGGGGCAGCTCGTCAAGCCTGGTCAGGTCTGCGGGCGAGTGTCGCCAGTCGGTGCCGTCGAAGGCGTCCAGCGTGGCCATGCGAAGGTAGAGGTTCTCCGGATTTGCCGCCCCCTCGGTCCGGACGGTCATGATTTGCACGTTCTCCGCACGGAAGAACTCCCGCCGGAGGCTGGCCAGCGGGTTGGTCAAAGTCAGGGTTCGGTCGCCACCTTGCCCGTCGTCGCCGAACAGCCCGCCGGATCCGCTGGTGAGTGCGTCGTCGGCGAGTGGGAAGAGCGCCGGCACGACGATGGCAAGTCCGATCACCGCGGCGCCGATCCGCCGGCCGACCTGCCCAAGCGGAGCCGTCTCCACCTCGGCGATCGTCCCCCGGCCGGCCCGGCTGGGGTTGGACGAAGTGGCGATCAGCGGGCGGCCCCACCGGCTGAGCCGGTCCCGGCCCTCGGCGATGAGCAGCGCGACGTAGCCGCCGGCGGCCAATACGAAGAGAAACCAGTTCAAGCCGCCGTCCACCACGGAGACCGGCACTGTGTAGAGAGCGAGCAGCGGAAGGCCGGCCAGGGCGGCCCGCCGGAAAGTCACCGCGAGCGCGTCGACGATCAAGCCCACACCGGCCGTTCCGACGACAGTAAGGAACTCCAGACCCTTCGTCGCCGGTACCGGGGTGCCGTAGTCGCCGGCATCGGTCGCGCCGGCCGATGCGAGGTCGGCGAAGTCGCGGATGGCCCCGGGCCCGGGGAGCAGGCCGAGTGCCGCGTTCGGCGCATACAGCCAGGTGATCCAGGCGGCCACCACAATGACCTGGACGCCGATGACGACCGCGGCCGGGGCGGAGCGGCGGCGCAGCAGTGCCCCGGCGCATCCGATGAGTAGCAGTGCCACGAGCATTGGCCAGAACCACGTCTGCACGTCGAAGACCGGCGTGAACGCGAGCGCGGCGAGCATGGTCGCGAGCCCCGCGAAGAAGGTGACCCTGATCTGCCCGCTCATCGTGCCGGCCTCGCCATCGCCTCGGTGAGGGTTCGAATGCGGTCCAGTGGGACGTCGAGTTCTTGGCCGCCGCGGGTGGCCTGCGGCCAAAGCGTCGTCAGCTCGTCGCCCGCTCGGGCGGGGATAACCCGCCAGCCGTTTTCCCTCAGCAAGGTGGCGACCGAGTCGTAACCCCGCTGGGCTTCGGCCCGCAGGTCATCGGTTAGGTGAAGCCATGACATCGAGTCGACCAGGACCGCGATGGCAACCGTCGGGCCGCGCCGCAGCTTGGAGAGCACCTCGGCCTGCCCGGCGTCCATCCCGCCGAGCACTGTGATCAGCAAGCCGTCCGCTCCGCCCTGCCGCAGCGCCGCACCCACCCGATCCAGGCGGCGATTGGCCGACGGCGTCACGATCGCGAGCGCATCCAGCATCAAGCTCTCGAAGTCGCCGTCGATGGCGGCGCGGTGCTCTGCCGTGTCCACACCGGGGTCCGCGTCGGTGACGAAGTGGACCAGGTATCCCTGGCGGATGAGGTGTACGCCGATGGAAGCCGCAGCCGACACGGACCACTCGAAGGACGAGCCCGGCCCCTCGCCGCGGTGTGCGCTCGCGCGGGTGTCGAGCAGGATCGTCGCCCGGCTCTGCCACGGTTGCTCTTCGCGGCGGACCATCAGATTGCCGTAGCGGGCAGTGGACCGCCAGTGGATCCGCCGCCGGTCGTCGCCGCCGCGGTACTCCCGGGGAGCGACGTCGTCCTCTCCGGACGCGGCCGCCGACCGCGACCGGCTGTCGCCACCACCGGCCCATTCGCCGCCGAGCTGTATGGAGGCCAGCGGGTGGATGACCGGGGTGACAAGGAGAGTGTCACGGTGGGTGAAGGAGCGGGTCAGCTCGCACATGCCGAACGGGTCCGTGAGCCTGATCGTGAGCGGTCCCAGAATGTAGCGGCCGCGCATGTCCGACCTCACCCGGTAAGCGACCTGCCGCCGGCCGCGCGGTTCCACCCGGTCCAGCACGAAGCGCGGTCTGTTCCCGAGTACGTACGGGATCTTGTCCTCGACGAGCAGCAGTCCGGTTGGCAGTCGTGAGACGTTGGTCAGGGTCAGCAAGATCCGTGCCTGCTCGCCTGCTTGCACCCGCATCGGCTGCAGAAGTCTCGTACAGGCGACGCGGTAGCGCGTACGGGCGACGACGAGCGCGCTGGCCAGCGGCAGCAGGCCGAGCAGGACCGCTACCCGGAGCAGATCCCGCTGACCCAGGGCGAGCGCACAGAGCGCCGCAGTGGCCCCGGCAGCCGCGAATGCCCGGCCACGGGTGGTCAGACCGGCAAGCGCCTCCCGCACGGATCAATCCCTTCCGACACTAACGGCGATCAATCGCAGGGCGTGGGGTGCCAAGGTCACCGCCGGCTCCGCTCGGCTCGCGGCAGCGGAACCCGGGTGACGATGTCCGCAACGACCTGCTCGGTCGTCCGCCGCGCGATCTGGGACTCGGCGGTCGGCAGCATCCGGTGCGCGAGCACGGGTACTGCGAGGTCCTGGATGTCGTCTGGCAGCACGAACTCGCGGTCGTCCAGGGCCGCCGAGGCGCGGGCCGACCGCAGGAGATGCAGGGTCGCCCGGGGGGAGGCACCGAGCCGGAGCTCTGGTGCCTGCCTGGTCGCGGTCACGATGTCGATCGCGTAGCGCTTGACCTCCTCGGCGACGTGGACAGTCCGCACCACCTCGATCAGCTTCGCGACCTGGAGCGCATCCGAGACCGGCTCCAGGTCGTCGAGCGGGCTGGTCGACCCGTGGCTGTCGAGCATCTCGAGCTCGGCGTCTGGACTCGGGTAGCCCATGGATACCCGGGCCAGAAACCGGTCCCGCTGCGCCTCGGGCAGCGGGTAGGTCCCCTCCATCTCGATCGGGTTCTGCGTCGCGATGACCATGAACGGGCGCTCGAGCTGGTAGGTCGTCCCGTCCACCGTTACCTGCCGCTCCTCCATCGACTCGAGCAACGCCGACTGAGTCTTCGGCGAGGCACGGTTGATCTCGTCGCCGACCACGATGTTCGCGAATATCGCGCCCGGCTTGAACTCGAAGTCGCGCCGCTGCTGATCGAAGACGCTCACCCCCGTGATGTCGCTCGGCAGCAGGTCGGGAGTGAACTGGATGCGGCGGACAGTACAGTCGATCGACCGGGCGAGGGTCTTTGCGAGCATCGTCTTGCCGACACCGGGCACGTCCTCGATCAGCAGGTGGCCCTCCGCGAGGAGCACGGTGAGCGCCAGCCGCACCGCCTCGGGCTTTCCTTCGATCACCTGCTCGACGGCGGCCCTGATCCGGGTCGCCGCAAGTGCGACATCCTGCAGGCTCATGCGGCCCGTTTGTGCTGTTGTCACCGGCCCTCCTTGGCCGTCCCATGCGCAAGAACCGGCCTCCGGCAGAGGCCGCACCGGACCCGGGTCTCAGCTGACACCTTGCCGGTCAGGCGACCGGGTGGCAATCCTTTCAGCACTGCGGCGAAGGTTGCCGCGGTCTCACCCTTCATACCTAGTTGTCCTGGCTGGAGCCAAGCCGCCGAGGCTGGTCTTTGCCATTTCTTTGGCACCACTCCATGTTTTGATCGCTGCGCCGGCGCGGCCGCAGTGGAGGACGCAACCAGTCTCGCGGTTGACCGTGGTGCATTGTGGGGTACAGTGGCGGATAGTGGAGCGGCGGGCCGGGTTCGGGGCTGACGGAGGTGGTGCCGGATGTTCCTCGGCACCCACCAGCCGCGCCTCGACGACAAAGGCCGGCTGTTCATGCCGGCAAAGTTCCGGGACGAGCTCGCGGGGGGCCTAGTGATCACCAAGGGCCAGGAGCGCTGTCTCTACGTGTGGCCGGCCGGGGAGTTCGCCCGGATCACCGATCAGCTGCGTGCCGCCCCCGTCACTAGCAAGGCGGCTCGCGACTACATGCGAGTGCTCTTCGCCGGCGCGTCCGACGAGGTGCCGGACAAGCAGGGCCGGGTGACCATCCCGCCACAGCTGCGGGAGTACGCGGGTCTGACCAAGGACTGCGTGGTCATCGGGACCAACACCAGGGTCGAGATCTGGGACTCGGCAGCCTGGGATCGCTACCTGACCGAGCAGGAGCCCGCCTTCGCCGAGCTCGCCGAGGAGGTGCTGCCTGGCGTCCTTTGAGGTACCCACGAAGTCTTCACGCTCGCACCTGCTCAGCGTTTAGCGCACGAGCCGAGGCCTGGAGCGATCCGACTCGGAGAGCACACGCAGAGCACTGGACCGACCCGCACTCTGGCGCACCTTCCCCGGCGCCAGATTGCGGGGGGTCCAGGGGTTGTCCCGGGCCGGGAAGCACGATCGGCCATAGGAGTCCCGCGAGTTTGAAGCCAGGCGATCGACGCGTCGTGCGGTGCGAGCGGGCGAGGTCCTAGGGGTCCGCAGCAAGTGGTATCGCCAGCGGGCGAGCCAAAGAGTTCGGGCGGTGCGGAGCGGGCCCGCACCAGCCAAGGTATGGAGTCGAGGGGGCACGCCGAATGGCCGACGACGCACACGTCCCGGTCCTGCGCGACCGTGTGCTCGCGCTGCTCGCTCCAGCCGTGGAGCAGGTCGGTGCGGTCGCGGTCGACGCGACGGTCGGCTTGGGCGGGCATGCCGAGGCAATGCTCGAGACCTTCCCCGGTTTGCGGGTGGTGGGCCTCGACCGGGACCGGCAGGCGCTCGTGCGCTCGCACGAGCGCCTAATCCCGTACGCCGACCGACTCACGCTGGTCCACGCCATATACGACGAGCTGCCGCAGGTGATGTCCCGACTCGGCCTGGAGCGAGTCCAGGGGGTGCTGTTCGACCTCGGGGTTTCGTCGATGCAACTAGACGTGACCCAGCGCGGGTTCTCCTATGCGCGTGAAACGCCTCTCGATATGCGGATGGACCAGAGCAGCGGGTTGACCGCGGCCGATGTGCTCAACACTTATCCGGCCGAGGACCTGGCCCGGATCCTTCGCGACTATGGCGAGGAGCGCTTCGCCCGGCGGATCGCCGACCGGGTCGTACGGGAGCGCCGCAACGAGCCGTTCACAAGCAGCGGTCGGCTGGTGGACCTGGTGCGGGCGGCGGTGCCGGCGGCGACCCGGCGAGCAGGGGGCAACCCAGCGAAGCGCACTTTTCAGGCATTGCGTATCGAGGTGAACGGGGAGCTAACAGCGCTCGACCGCGCGCTGCCCGCGGCGATCGAGGCGCTCGCGGCGAGTGGGCGGATCGTCGTGCTGTCCTACCACTCGCTCGAGGATCGCCTGGTCAAGCGCGTCTTCGCGGCGGCCGCAAGCACTGCGGTTCCGCCTGACTTGCCCGTTGTTCCGGAGCGTTACCAGGCGCGGTTGCGCCTGTTGACCCGCGGCGCCGAGCTGCCTGGGGCGGACGAGGTCGCCGCCAACCCGCGGGCTGCCTCGGCACGCCTGCGGGCGGCGGAACGGACGGCGGCGTGAGCGGCCAGTGGCGACGCGGGCGGAGCGTGCGTCTCCGTGCCAGCGGCGAGGAGACCACCAGAAGGGAATCCAGATGAGCGCGATCCACGCCCAGCTTCTGCGCGCCGCCCAGCCAAGGCAGCGGCCGCGCCTCGCCGTCGTGCCGGCCTACCGGCGGCGGCCGTCCCGGACTCCGTTCGTTCTGCTTCTCGTTGCGCTTCTCGGTGTCGGACTGGGCACGCTGCTCTTCCTCAACACCGCGCTGTCGCAGGACTCGTTCCGCCTTACTGACATGCGCCGGCAGTCGGCTCAGCTCACCGATCGTGAGGAGGTCCTCCAGCGCCAGATCGATGAGCTGGAGGCTCCCCAGCGGCTCGCGGCGGCCGCGAAGGCGCTCGGAATGAGGCCGACCGGCGACCGGGTCTTCCTGACCGTGCCGGGTGGGCGGGTGATCGGAGAAGCCGCGCAGTGACCGGAAACCGGTCCGCCTCGGTCACTTCTATCGAGGCGGCCAGGGCGCAGCGGAACGGCCGCACCCGCGCCGGGGCGCGTCGGGTCAACCCGTCGTCAGCGCGTGGCGTTGTCCCGCTGCGCCCGGAGGCGGCCCCGGCGGCTCGTGCGGGCCGGGCCCGGCAGTCCGGCGCCAGCCTCCCGAGCGCCCGCGGGCGGCTTGCCTCGCGGGCCGGCGGTTCCGCCACTCCCCGCGCTCGTCGAGCGACCACCACTCCTGTTGTACGAGGCAAGACACCGCGGGCCACGGCGATCCGCGGCCGTCCCTACAGACCTCCGCCGCCGGCCGGTCGCCGTCCGCGTCCCGTTCGGGCGCGACGGCCGGCGGCTGCGGCGCGACGGCGGCTTCGGCAGCGGGCCCGGATCGGACGCCCGGGCCGTCGGCTTCGGTTCACCATCCTGGTCGCCGCGGTGGTCATGGTTTGCTTCGTAGCCCGGCTCGTCCAGATCCAGGCTGTTGAGGGTCGCGGGTACGCTCGGGCGGCGACCGAGAACCGGCTGCAGACGGTCGCGCTGCCCGCGGTCCGCGGGCCGATCATCGATCGGGCGGGCCGGCCGCTCGCCACGACGCTCGACATGGTCAAGGTGATCGCCGACCCGGCGACGATTATCGACCCGGTGGGAACCGCGGCTATCCTCGCCCCGCTGCTCCGCATGGACGAAGGGCAGCTGGCAGCCAAGCTCGGTGACTTGGGCGACCCAGCGCATCCGCGCAGGTACGTACCTCTTGCCGATCACGTAACTCGCGAGACTTGGCGCCGGATCGAGTCGTACCAACTCAAAGGCCTGTTCACGGAGCCGCAGCCGCAGCGGTACTACCCCGGCGGGGAGGTCGCCGCCAACGTGCTCGGCTTCGTCGATGCGAGCGGAGCCGGCAGGGGCGGGCTAGAGCTCGCGCTGCAGAGCGTTCTCGCCGGGGAGCCGGGCACCCGCACCTACCAGCGGGCGCACGACGGCCAGCCGATCGCGACGGCTGGCTACCGGGGGAAGGCGGCGGTCCCGGGCGAGGGCGTACAGCTCACCATCGATCGTGACCTGCAATGGATGGCGCAAGAGGCCATCGCGAAGCGGGTGACCGAGACCGGCGCGGAGAGCGGCACCGTCGTGGCGATGGATCCGAGCACTGGCGAGATTCTCGCCCTCGCCGAGTCGCCCACCTTCGACCCGAACCACGTTGGAACCGCCGATCAAGACGACGTCGGCAGCCGCGCGCTGACCGACATCTACGAGCCGGGATCGACGGCGAAGGTGATGACGGTGGCCGCGGCCCTCGAGCAGGGAGCGGTAAGACCGAGCACGAAGCTGACGGTTCCAGGGGTGCTTATCCGCGGCGGCTCCTCCTTCCACGACTATGTCGCACACGACGTCTGGCCGCTCACCGTGGCCGGCGTTCTCGCCAAGTCGAGCAACATTGGCGCGGTGCTCGTCTCCGAGAAGATCTCCAAGGAGACGCTGCACGACTACTTCGCGGCCTTCGGCGTGGGCCAGCCCAGTGGAATCGGATTCCCGGGCGAGAGCAAAGGCATCCTTGCGCCGGCTAAGGACTGGTCAGGCTCCCAGCGCTACACGGTCGCTTTCGGTCAAGGGCTGTCGGTCAACGCGGTGCAAGCGGCGGCGATCTACGCGACCATCGCCAACGGCGGCGTCCGGGTCGCCCCGACGCTGGTCAAGGGGTACCTCGGCGATTCAGTAAGGGGATCGTTCCACGCGGATCTTGACATCGGGGACGGCGATGTCACCCCGCGCCCTCCGGCCAGGGCGACCCGGGTGGTCAGCGAGAAGACCGCCGCCCAAGTGACCCGAATGATCGAGTCGGTGGTCTCCGAGGAGGGCACCGCGCCGATGGCGAGCATCCCTGGCTACCGGGTAGCCGGCAAGACCGGTACCGCCGAGCGGTACGACGCGCGCTGCGATGGCTACTGCGGCTACACGGCCTCGTTCATCGGCTTCGCCCCCGCCGACAGGCCCGCGGTGGTGGTCTCCTGCACGCTGCAGAACCCAGTCAGCCCGCACACCGGGGGGCTTGGCTGCGGTCCGGTCTTCACCGAGGTCATGTCCTTCGCGCTCAAGACGTTGAAGGTACCGCCGACCGGCGCCAAGTCACCGCAAGTGCGCCTCACGTGGTGAGCTTCGGTACCCTCGACGGCCGTGCCGATGCCGCGCCCAGAAGCCGTACCTCCCCGCCCGCTCGCCGGTGCGGCCGAGGTCGCCGGCGTGCGTAGCGTGCCACCAGGATGCGCCGGCCTGCTGCTCACCGGCATTACTCACGACTCACGGGACGTCCGCCCGGGTGACCTGTATGCCGCCCTGCCGGGCGCTCGCACCCATGGTGCCGACTTCGCTGCCGCGGCGGCCAGGGCAGGCGCGGTCGCGATCCTGACCGACCGGTCGGGAGAACCAGCGGCCACCGCTACCGGGCTTCCGGTGCTGGTCGTGCCGCAACCACGGGACGTGCTCGGGGCGCTCGCCGCGTGGGTGTACGGGAACCCCGGGGCGGGGCTGCTGCTCGTCGGCGTGACCGGTACGAACGGCAAGACGACGACCGCCTACCTCGTAGAGGCGGGCCTGCGGGCCGTGGGGCACCGGACCGGCCTGGTCGGAACGATCGAGACGCGAATCGCCGGCCAGGCCATCGCGAGCGTGCGCACCACACCCGAGTCAACGGATCTCCACGCCTTGCTGGCCGTGATGCGGGAGCGCGGGGTGACAGCGGCCGCGATCGAGGTCTCGAGCCACGCCTTGGCCTTCGGCCGCGTCGATGGAGTCGTGTACGACGTCGCCATCTTCACCAACCTCAGCCAGGACCACCTCGACTTCCACGCGGACATGGAGGACTACTTCGCCGCCAAGCGGTCGCTATTCACTCCCGAGCGGGCCCGAAGCGGCGTGGTGAACATCGACGACAGCTATGGGCGTCGGATCGCCTCCGATGCGGCGATACCCATCGTGACGGTGTCACCTTCCGGCGCGGTCCCGGCAAACTGGACCGCCAGGGATATCCACCTCGGCCCGGCCGACACTTCATTCACCGCGGTCAGGGATCCGGCTCGCATGGCCGGCCGAACGCCCGCCGACGATGGTGTCACCAGTCCGGAGGTCGGCACGACGGCGAGTGAGACGCATGTGCACGTGCGGTTGCCGGGCCGCTACAACATCGAGAACACCCTGCTCGCCCTGGCGGGACTCGTAACCGAGGGTGTTCCGGCCGAGGTGGCGGCCGCTGGAATCAGCTCCTGCGCCGGCGTTCCCGGCCGGCTGGAGCGGGTCGACGTTGGTCAGCCGTTCCGCGCCGTGGTCGACTATGCGCACACCCCGGATGCGGTCGCCTCCGTGCTGCGGACGCTTCGCGAAATCACCAAGGGAAAGGTGATCGCGGTGCTCGGCTGCGGCGGCGACCGGGACCGACTCAAGCGCCCGATGATGGGGAAGGTCGGTGCGCGCGGCGCCGACCTCCTCGTTGTTACCGACGACAACCCCCGATCCGAGGACCCAGCCTCGATCCGCGCTGCCATGCTCGACGGCGCCGGGTCGGTACCGACGGCCGAGCGTGGCAACGTCATCGAGATCGGCGACCGGCGCGCGGCGATCGAATACGGGGTGGGCCGCGCCGGAGCCCACGACACCGTGGTCGTGCTCGGCAAAGGTCACGAGCAGGGACAGGAGATCGGCGACGCGACGGCGCAATTCGATGACCGCGCTGTTTTGCGGGAGTGTCTGCGGGAGCGGATGGACGGGGACCGCGGATGATCAAACTAACCGCAGCCGAAGTCGCGGCGGCCGTCGGCGGGCGCGTTGCGATCCCGGTTCTCTCTCAAGCTAAGGTCGAGGTTGAGGTAACCGGCCCGGTGGTCACCGACTCTCGGCACGTCATCGAGGGTTGCCTTTTCGTAGCCATCAAGGGCGGGCGGGTCGACGGTCACGAATTTGCGTCGGCCGCACGCGTTGCCGGGGCGGCGCTCGTGCTGGCCGATCGCCCGATCGCCGGGGTGCCGTGCGTCGTCGTCGACGACACGGTGGCGGCCCTCGGGCGGCTCGCATCCGCCCATCTCGCGCGCCTGGCGCAGACGGGCGACGGGCCTTTGGTAGTCGCGATCACCGGTTCTTCCGGCAAGACGAGCACAAAAGACCTGCTGGCGCGGGTGCTGGCGGTCGACGCTCCGACCGTCGCGCCGCCGGGCTCGTACAACACAGAGGTCGGTGTTCCGCTCACAGTGCTGCGGGCCGACGAGGCGACCCGGTATCTCGTCCTCGAGATGGGCGCCCGCGGCCGCGGGCACATTGCCTACCTTTGCGGGATCGCACCGCCTCGGGTCGGCATCGTGCTCAACGTCGGTTTGGCACACGCCGGCGAATTCGGGACGAAGCGAGCGACCGCGGCCGGAAAGAGCGAGCTTGTGCAGGCGGTCCCGGCGGACGGGGTCACGGTGCTCAATGCCGACGACGAACTCGTTGCCGGGATGCGTTCCCTGAGCCGGGCGCCGGTGGTCACGTTTGGATCGATCGGCGACGTCCGCTCGCGCGACGTCCGTCTCGACGACCGTGGCCGGGCCTCCTTCGTGCTTGTCTGCCCGGGCGGAGCGGCGCGGGTCTCGCTTCGGCTGCACGGCCGGCACCAGGTCGACAACGCCCTTGCGGTCGCCGCCACCGCCACCAGCCTCGGGATGGAGGTCGCCACGGTCGCCGCCGGGTTGACCGCGGCGACCCCGACCAGCCGGTGGCGGATGGAGGTTGCCGATCGTGTCGATGGCGTCACCGTTATCAACGACGCGTACAACGCGAACCCGGAATCGGTACGCGCGGCATTGGAAGCCCTGGTCGCGATTGCCAGCGGTCCGGTCGCGGGCCGGGCCGCCGGGCGCCGTCGCAGGTCGTGGGCTGTGTTGGGCGAAATGCTCGAGCTCGGTTCCCACGCTGTCCGGGAACACGAAGCAGTCGGCCGGCTCGCCGCCACGCTCGGAATCGACCGCATCGTCGCGGTCGGCCCCGGGGCCGAGCCGATCCAACGCGGCGCAACGGGAGCTGCTGCCGGACCGCCGATCACCGCGTCGTACGTGCCGAACGCCGAGGCCGCCATAACCCTGCTAGAGGCGGAACTGCGCCCAGGTGACGTCGTACTCGTCAAGGCGTCCAGGGGAATCGGTCTCGAGCGGGTCGCCGCGGCTCTGCTCGCCCCCAACGGGACGGTCCGGGAGGGTGGTCGCCCTAGGGAGCTGGACCTTCTTGATACCGAGGATGCCGCCGCGGAGGAGGGTGCCGGGTGAGGGCCGTCCTGATCGCCGCCGCCGTGGCGCTCTTCGTATCGCTGCTCGGTACGCCGCTCGCGATCCGCCTCTTCGTCAATCAGGGCTACGGCCAGCTGATTCGCGACGACGGCCCGACCAGCCACCACATCAAGCGTGGCACCCCGACGATGGGCGGTGCAGTCATCATCATCGCCACACTCTTCGGCTACACCCTGGCCAAGCTGTTCACCCTCAACGCGCCGACGGCTTCGGGCGTCCTTGTCCTGTTCTTGATGACCGGGCTCGGCATCGTCGGCTTCATGGACGACTTCATCAAGATCTCTAAGCAGCGCAGCCTCGGGTTGCGCGCGAAGGCGAAGCTTGCCGGTCAGACGCTCGTGGCGGTGACCTTCGCGGTGCTCGCGCTGCAGTTCAAGGACACCCGGGGGCTCTCCCCGGCGTCGACCGAGCTGTCCTTTATCAGGGATACCGGGCTCCAGCTCGGCCCGGTGATCTTCGTTATCTTCGCGTATCTAATGATCGCGGGCATGTCCAACGGGGTGAACCTGACCGACGGGCTGGACGGCTTGGCGACCGGGACGTCGGTGATGGTCTTCGCGTCGTACATCCTGGTCGGAGTCTGGCAGTTCGGGCAGAGCTGCGCGCTTGCCAGCGGTGCGCTCGCGTCCAAGTGCTATGACGTCCGTGACCCGCTCGACCTCGCGGTGGTGGCCGCCGCCCTTATGGGTGCTTGTTTCGGCTTCCTGTGGTGGAACGCGTCCCCAGCGCGCATCTTCATGGGCGACACCGGGTCGCTCGCACTCGGTGGCGCGCTCGCCGGCCTGGCCATCCTCACGCGTACCGAGCTGCTGCTCGCCCTGCTCGGCGGGCTGTTCGTCATCATCACGTTGTCGGTCATCGTCCAGGTGGGGTTCTTCAAGATGACGGGCCGGCGGGTCTTCCGGATGGCGCCCCTCCAGCATCACTTTGAGCTCGCCGGCTGGAACGAGATCACCATCGTGATCCGGTTCTGGATCGTCGCGGGCTTGTGCGTCGCCTTCGGTCTCGCCATCTTCTACGCCGAATGGGTCACCGGCGCATGACCACCCCTTCGCATGAACGGCACATTCGCTCGATAGGTTCGAGCGAACGGCACATTCGCTCGATAGGTTCGAGCGAACGGCACATTCATACCGAGCCGGATCGAGTGAATGGCACGTTCACCCGAACGCCGGGGCGGCCGGAGGGGGTCGCCGGCGGTGCCGGCGACGGATCGCATCCACCCGGCTGGCTGGCGGATGTAGGCGTCGCGGACGGGCTTGGGCGTTCGGCGCCCTGGCTCGAGGCGTCCGTGTGCGTCGCGGGTATCGGTGTCTCCGGGTTCGCCGCCGCGGACGTCCTGGCCCAACTCGGCGCGCGCGTAACAGTCACCGACAAACGCGACGGGAGCGCCGAGCGAGACAAGGCGACAGCGCTGGAGATCCTCGGCGCAACCGTCATGCTCGGCAAGGATGCGCTCGATGCACCTCCAGCGGGGACGCACCTCGTAGTCACCTCTCCCGGTTGGCGACCCGATGCGCCTTTACTACGGGCGGCTCTGGTGGCGGGCCTCCCGGTATGGGGCGAGGTGGAGCTCGCGTGGCGGCTGCGCGGTGCCCGGCCGGCCCCCTGGCTGATCGTGACCGGGACCAACGGGAAGACCACCACCACGAAGATGCTGGCCGCGATGCTCAGCGCCGCTGGCGTTCGAACCGTGGCAGCCGGGAACATCGGGACGCCACTGCTGGAGGTCGTGGATCGGGCGGCCCAGGGGCTCCCGCGGTTCGAGGTGCTCGCCGTCGAGCTCTCTTCCTACCAGCTTCATTGGTCGCGGTCGGTGCGCGCGTACGCGGCCGCCATACTCAACCTCGCCCCGGACCACCTCGACTGGCATGGGTCGGTCGAGGCGTACTACGCGACCAAGGGCCGGGCGTACGAGGGCTGCGAGGTCGCATGCGTCTACAACGTCGCCGACCCGGCGACCGAGCGCTTGGTCCAAGACACGGACGCCACCGAGGCGTGCCAGGCCATCGGCTTCACGCTGGGTGTGCCCGCGGTCGGCATGGTCGGTGTGGTGGATGGCGTCCTCGTGGACCGGGCATTTGTCGCCGACCGGGAAAACAGTGCCGCTGAGCTCGCAGCCGTCTCCGACGTCCAGCCGTACGCTCCGCACAACGTCGCCAACGCGCTTGCCGCGGCGGCCTTGGCTCGGGCCTACGGCGTCGAACCGGAGGCTGTACGGGAGGGGCTGCGCGGCTTCCGTCCCGAGCCACATCGCATCGCAACTGTTGCCGAGGTCGCCGGTGTCACGTATGTGGACGACTCGAAGGCAACCAACGCGCACGCTGCCGCGGCGTCCCTGTCGGCCTATGACCACGTCGTCTGGATTGCGGGCGGCCTGGCCAAGGGGGCGCGCTTCGACGACCTTGTCGTCGGCACGGCTGCCCGCCTGCGAGGTGCCGTGCTGCTCGGCGCGGACCGAGGCTTGATCCGTGCCGCGTTGGCCCGACACGCGGCAGATGTACCCGTGATCGAGGTCGAGTCGGCCGACACTGACGTGATGGACAAGGTCGTCTCAGTCGCGCATCGGCTGGCCCGCCCCGGCGACATCGTGCTGCTCGCGCCGGCGTGCGCGTCCTGGGACATGTTCGCGAACTACGAAGAGCGCGGCGAGAAATTCGCCGCCGCTGCCCGACGACTGGCCTCTGACGGGGCCTGAACTCGTGCCCGCCACCGAGGCTCCGACCGCCCCGGCGCGGGCGGCGACGGTCGCCGCCCCCGCCGGCGGGCCTGGGTCGAGCAGGCTGGCAAAGCTCCTCGACAAGCCGCTGACCTCCTATTACCTGGTTCTCGGCGCGACGCTGCTGCTCACGGCGCTTGGTCTGGTCATGGTCCTGTCCGCGTCGAGCGTGACCGCGTTCAAGGCGTACGGCGAGTCGTACTACTTCGCGGAAAAGCAGGCCGTCGGTGTTGCCCTCGGGTTGCCGACCATGTGGATCGCGTCTCGGATCCCGGCCCGGACCTACCGCGCCCTCGCGTACCCGATGGTTCTGGTCTCGGTCGCCCTACTTTGCGTCGTACTGGTGCCCGGGGTGGGCGTCGAGGTGAACAACAACCGGAACTGGATCGAGCTGGCCGCCGGCTTCCGGCTGCAGCCATCAGAAATCGCCAAGGTTGCGCTTATCGTGTGGGGGGCCGACCTGCTCGCGCGTAAGCGCAAGCTCCTCGGCCAGACCAAACACGTGCTCGTCCCGCTGATCCCGGTCAGCTGCGTGGTCACCGGACTCGTCATGCTCGGCGACGACCTCGGCACGACGGTGATCCTCGGCATGATCGTGCTCGCTCTGCTGTGGGTGGCGGGCACCCCAATGCGTAGCTTCGTCGTTCTGGTCGCGACCACTGCTGTCGTTGTGCTCTTCTTCATCCACCAGCAGGAGGACCGGCTGGCCCGCCTCTACAGCTTCGGCGATCCGTTCGCCGACTTCCACGGCACCGGCTGGCAGGGCGCGAACGGGATCTACGCGCTGGCCACCGGGGGGTTTTTTGGGGTCGGGCTGGGGGCTAGTCGGCAAAAATGGGGTGATCTCCCGGCCGCCCACACCGATTTCATCTTCGCCATTATCGGCGAGGAGCTTGGCCTGGCCGGGGCGCTGGTCGTGCTCGCGCTGTTCGCCGCGCTAGGGTACGCGGGGTTCCGGATCGCGATCCGGGCGAAGGACCCCTTCGTCCGGATCGCAGCCGCCGGGATCACCGCATGGATACTGGTCCAGGCCGCCGTCAACCTTGGCGCCGTCCTCGGGCTGCTGCCCATTGCGGGCATACCGCTGCCGCTCGTCTCGTATGGAGGGTCCGCCCTGCTCCCCACACTCTTCGCGCTGGGCATGCTCCTGTCGTTCGCGCGCAGCGAGCCAGGGGTCGCGGACGCGTTGGCGGCCGGTGGGCCAGGACGCCTCCGTCGCCTCCTCCGCCGCGGCGAGCGCCGCGTGCGCCATCCGCAGCACCGGGGGGCCGGGTGAGCGGGATGCATGTCGTCCTCGCCGGCGGCGGTACGGCCGGACACATCGAGCCGGCCCTGGCCTTGGCGGACGCGCTGCGCAGGGATGACCCCACCGTTGGCATCACGGCACTCGGCACGCAGCGCGGCCTCGAGACTCGCCTGGTGCCAGAGCGCGGCTACCGGCTGGCCCTGGTGCCGGCCGTGCCGTTGCCGCGGCGACCCACCCCTGACCTCGTGAAGGTGCCGGGCCGACTGGCCGGCGCGGTCTCCCGGGTCGCCGAAATTCTCGACGAGGTCAAGGCGGACGTCTTGGTCGGCTTCGGCGGTTACGTGGCGATGCCCGCCTACCTCGCCGCCCGCCGCCGGGGCGTACCGATCGTCGTCCACGAGGCCAACGCCCGGCCCGGTATCGCCAATCGGGTAGGCGCGAGATTCGCCGACTTCGTCGCGGTCAGCACGCCGGAGACCAGGCTGCCGCGGGCGCGCTACATCGGCATCCCGTTGCGGCCCGCCATCGCGACCCTCGACCGGGCTGCGGCTCGCGTCGAGGCACGCGACTACTTCGGCCTCGAGGTCGACCGAGCGACGCTCTTCGTGACCGGCGGCTCACAGGGCGCCCGCAGGCTCAACGACGCGGTGAGCGAGGCGGCACCGGCCCTGGCTGCTGCGGGTGTCCAGGTGCTGCACGTGACCGGCCCGAACAACACAGTGCAGGTGTCGCGGAAGCCGTACGAGCCGCGTTACCTCACGATTCCATACGTGGACCGGATGGATCTGGCCTATTCCGCCGCGGATCTGGCGTTGTGCCGGGCGGGCGCGATGACGTGCGCCGAGATGGCCGCGGTCGGCTTGCCCGCCGTCTACGTGCCACTGCCCATTGGCAATGGCGAGCAGCGGCTCAACGCGACGCCGGTTGTCCGGGCCGGTGGCGGACTGATGGTGGACGACGCCCACCTCCATGCCGCATATATAGCGGAGACGGTAATCCCGCTCGTCCAGGACCGGGACCGGCTCGGACAGATGAGCGCGGCCGCCGCGCGCTTCGGGCGGCGGAACGCAGACCAGGAGCTGGTGGGGATCATCCACGGAGCGGCGAGGCGACGGCGATGATCGTGCCGTACGAGGACGACATCCCGCCCCCGGACCGGCTGGGCCGGGTCCACTTCGTCGGCATCGGTGGGGCGGGGATGTCGGTGATCGCCCGGATCATGCTCTCTCGCGGCGTGCGGGTAACCGGTAGCGACGCCAAATACTCCCGGACCATCGCCGAGCTACGCGACTTTGGGGCCACCGTGCACGTGGGCCACGACGCTGCCCAGATCGGCGAAGCCGATACCGTCGTCGTGTCCACGGCCGTCCGAGAGACCAACCCGGAGTACGTCGCGGCGCGCGACCGTGGCCTCCTGATCCTCCCACGGGCGGCCGCGCTCGCCTCCGTGATGCTTGGCCGCCGGGTTGCCGCCGTCGCCGGCACCCACGGCAAGACGACGACAACATCGATGCTGGCGATCTCGCTGCGTTCGTGCGGGCTCGACCCCACCTTCGCGATCGGCGGCCTGCTCGCCGACACCGGGGTGGGTGCGCACGACGGCTTGGGCGACGTATTCGTCGCGGAGGCGGACGAGAGTGACGGCTCGTTTCTGCTCTACACGCCGACTGTTGCGGTGGTCACCAACGTCGAGCCGGATCATCTGGACCACTACGGCACGCCAGAGGCCGTGACCGCGGCGTTCGCCGCGTTCGCGCGCCGGATCGAGCCGGGTGGCACGCTCGTCACTTGTGGCGACGACCCGGGGGCGGCGGGCCTCGCCGGCACCGCGCGCGGGCTTGGTATCGCCGTCCGCACTTATGGTGAGGATCCGCGCAATGAGCTGCAGATCCTCGACATCGAGAGCAAGGAGGGTGGGTCCAGCTTCGAGCTTGCCGACCACCAAATGAGCTACGGCCGCTTCTGGATCCGGGTGCCGGGCCAGCACAATGTGCTGAACGCAACCGGCGCGTTTCTCGCCGGTTGCATGCTCGGCGCCTCGCCCGACTGCCTGCGCTCCGGTCTTGCCGACTACGCCGGTGTACGACGCCGCTTCGATCTCGTCGGCGTCGCCGGTGGGGTGCGTGTGGTGGACGACTACTCCCACCATCCAACCGAGGTATCGGTGATCCTCCGGGCCGCACGGGAGGTGGTCGGGAACGGCCGGGTGATCGCCGTCTTCCAGCCTCATCTCTACAGCCGGACCCAGATCTTCGCCGCCGGCTTCGGTGCCGCGCTCGGCCTCGCGGACGAGGTTGTGGTGATGGACGTCTATGCGGCACGTGAAGATCCCCTTCCCGGAGTGGACGGATCATTGATCAGTCGGGCTGTACCGCTCCCGCAGGAGCTGGTCCACTTCGAGCCCGCCTGGACCGCGGTTCCCGCGCTGGTTGCTTCGCTGGCCAGGCCGGGCGACTTGGTCATGACCATCGGTGCCGGCGACGTGACCCAGATCGGCCCGCACGTCTTCGAGCTGCTCGGAACGTCGGCGCTGCGCGCCCGCTGGGAGTAAGCCCCAATGGCCGGCTCGGTTCGCGGCGCTGGTCGCAGCAGCACCGGCCGGCGTCCGACGGCGGCTGACCGGTTCGCGGTCAGAACGCGGTCGGTGCGAAGCCGGCGCCGCCGACTCGTGGCATGCGCGCTGGCCGCCGCGCTCCTTGCCGGGTTGGCAGCCTGGGCGGTGTCGTGGTCGACCCTCCTCGATGTCAGGACCGTCGAGGTCGTTGGTACACACCGAGTGACGATAGAAGAAGTCAAGGCGGCGGCAGCCGTGCCGCTCGGCCGCCCGCTCGCCCGGCTCGACACGGTCGCGGTCGGCCGCCGAGTCGAACAGATTTCCTGGGTAGCGGACGTCAGTGTCATCAGGCGCTGGCCGCATACTGTCCGGATCGTCGTCGAGGAACGACAGCCCGCCGTGGCCGTGCCGGCGCCAGGCGGGGGTGGCTTTCTTCTGGTCGACAGGACGGGATTCGTCGTCGCGACGCTGGCCGAGCAGCCGGCCGGAGTTCCACTGATCGTCGGGATGGACGCGACCACATTGGGTGAGGCCGGCGTGGACGCCGTGGTTGAGACTCTGGCGGCCGTGCCGGCCAAGGTACGGGCGAAGGTGACCGAGGTCGCCGCGCCGTCGCCGAACTCGGTGACGCTCACCCTTCGCGACGGCGTGCAGATCTATTGGGGCAGTGCGCAGGACGGCACTCACAAGGCGGCCGTGCTAACGGCCCTCATGCGTCGGAAAGCCAGGCTCTACGACGTGAGCAGCCCCGTCGCTCCGGCGACTCGCGGCTAGGTCACCGTTGAACCAGCGAAGGTCACGACACGCCGGTATGTGGCGACATCTTTGACCCTCCATAACTGGGGACCTACCGTGGCGGGCAAGCCCGATAAGTAGACAAAGCTGTGAGCCTTCAGTTGACGGTGACACAGGCTGGACAGTTGACAGAGCTCTATTTGCGGGACGGTCGGGCGGCGGATCGCGAGGCGAGAGGCACTCGAGGTGGCGACTCCCCAGAACTACCTGGCAGTCATCAAGGTGGTCGGGATCGGCGGGGGCGGTGTCAACGCCGTCAACCGGATGATCGAGGTCGGCCTCAAGGGCGTCGAGTTCATTGCGATCAACACCGACGCGCAGGCGCTTCTGATGAGTGATGCCGACGTGAAGCTCGACGTCGGCCGCGAGCTGACCCGCGGTCTCGGTGCGGGTGCCGATCCGGAGGTCGGCAGGAATGCAGCAGAGGATCATCGCGAGGAGGTCGAGGAGGTCCTCAAGGGCGCCGACATGATCTTTGTCACCGCGGGTGAAGGCGGGGGCACCGGCACCGGTGGCGCTCCAGTTGTCGCTGGCATCGCCCGCTCGCTGGGCGCTCTGACCATCGGCGTCGTGACCAGGCCGTTCAGCTTCGAGGGCAAGCGTCGGGCGGCCCAAGCCGACGAGGGCATCCGCAAGCTCCGCGAAGAGGTCGACACGCTGATCGTGATCCCGAACGACCGGCTGCTGTCGATCTCTGACAAGAACGCGAGCGTCCTGGAGGCGTTCAAGCAGGCCGACGCGGTGCTGCTCTCCGGCGTGCAGGGGATCACCGACCTCATTACCACCCCGGGATTGATCAACCTTGACTTCGCGGACGTGAAGTCGGTCATGTCCGAGGCCGGCTCGGCACTGATGGGCATCGGCTCGGCGCGCGGCGACGATCGGGCGCGGAACGCCGCGGAGATGGCGATCTCCAGCCCCTTGCTCGAGGCATCCATCGACGGCGCCCGCGGCGTGCTGCTCTCCGTGGCCGGCGGGTCCGACCTGGGACTGTTCGAGATCAACGAGGCGGCGCAGCTCGTGGCCGAGGTCGCCCACCCGGAGGCAAACATCATCTTCGGCGCAGTCATCGACGACGCGCTCGGCGACGAGGTGCGGGTGACGGTCATCGCGGCGGGCTTCGAAGGCGGCGAACCGCGGCGGCTCACCGAGCCGTACATCCGGCGCCGGTTGTCCGACGACCTCGACGGCGTGCCGCGGCAGGCGGATCGGGCCGTGGCGGCTGACGGCTGGCAGCCGAGCACACGTACTCTAGTGCTCGACGACCCAAGCGAGGACGACCTCGACGTGCCCGACTTCTTGAAGTAGTGCTGACCGGAACTCTCGGCAAGGCAGTTCATTACGCGTTCACCGACCGACATGGCGGCGTGAGCGCGCCCCCCTATGACTCGTGCAATCTCGGCTACGGCACGGGTGACGATCGGTCCAAGGTAACAGCTAACCGGACCGCGGTAGCGACCCGGCTCGGACTCGATCCGAGGCAGGTTGTCTTCGTTCATCAGGTTCACGGGGACGAGGTCGTTGCGGTTTCCGGGCCATGGGCCGACGGCCCGCCGCGGGCCGACGGCATGACGACGGCGACTCCCGGTCTCGCGCTTGCGGTGCTGGCCGCGGACTGCGTTCCGGTCCTCCTGGCCGACCCCGCTGCCGGCGTCGTCGCCGCCGTACACTCCGGCCGGCCCGGGCTTGCCCAACGCATCGCACCCGCCGCGGTGGCGCACATGGAGCAGCTCGGAGCGCACCGCGACCGGATCCGCGCGGTGACCGGTCCGGCCGTCTGCGGCGGTTGCTACGAGGTGCCGGCCGACATGCAGACGGAGGTGGCGGCGGTGGCGCCAGCGGCCAGGTCGCTCACCCACTCGGGCGCGCCGTCGCTGGACATCGCCGCCGGTGTCGCCGCTCAGCTTCGAGATGCCGGCGTGGCCATGGTCACGCGAGTCCCGATCTGCACGATGGAGTCGCCAGATCACTTCTCTCATCGGCGGGACCAGCCAAGCGGACGAGCCGCCGGATACGTATGGCTGGCGCAGTGACACCTCAGGTCGAGCGCCGGCGGGTCGAGCTCGCCGCCAACCTCGCCGTTCTGGACGATCGAGTACGGAAGGCGTGCGCAGCGGCCGGGCGCGATCCGAGCGAGGTGACGGTAGTCGCGGTAACTAAGACGTTTCCTGCCTCCGATGTGCGTCTCCTCGCCGAGCTGGGCATTATCAACATCGGCGAGAACCGCGACCAAGAGGCGTCCCGCAAGGCAGCCGAGTGCGCCGACCTTCCGCTTACCTGGCACTTCGTCGGGCAGCTGCAGACCAACAAGTGCCGGTCGGTGGCCGGATACGCCCACGTCATCCACTCGGTGGACCGGCTACGGCTGGTCGATGCTCTGTCCAAGGCCGCCGTACATGCCGGGCGCGAGGTCACCGGCCTGATCCAGGTGGACCTGGGCGCCCATGCCGAGGGTCGCGGCGGTGCGTCGCCCTCGGAGGTGCCGGCACTGGCAGACGCGGTCGCTCGCGCGGCCGGCCTCCGGCTTGTCGGTGTGATGGCCATCGCACCGCTGGATGAGCCGACCGCGGCGGCCTTCGCACGGCTGGCCGAGGTCGCGAACGACCTTCGTACGCGACATCCAGAAGCGACCATGATCAGTGCCGGGATGAGCGGCGACCTGGAGGACGCGATTTCGCACGGCGCGACACACGTGCGTGTCGGCACGTCATTGCTCGGTTCGCGGCCACCTGTCCGGTAGCGTCGATCGCACGCACGCGGTCCGGAAGGGCTCGGACGAGGCCTCAAGGAGGGGCAGAGTATGGCCGGCGCCATGAGGAAGATGGCGGTCTACCTTGGCCTGGTCGAGGATGAGGACCGCTACGAGGAAGGCTTGGACGACTACGACATCATCGACGAGCATGCCGACGCTCGAACCGGTGCGGGGCCACGGGACGGGACGGTAGCGACGATGACAGACCGCCGCCCGGTAGTCGCCGTCTCCCAGCGGCTCGGCGACACGACTTACCGCATCACCACGCTCCATCCACGCACCTACAACGAGGCGAGGACGATCGGCGAGCACTTCCGGGAGGGCACGCCGGTGATCATGAACCTCACCGACATGGAGGACAGCGACGCCAAGCGTCTGGTTGACTTCGCCGCCGGGCTGATCTTCGGGCTGCATGGGCGGATCGAGCGGGTCACTGCAAAGGTCTTCCTGCTGTCGCCCGCGAATGTCGACGTAACCGCTGAGGACAAGCGCCGGATCGCGGAGGGCGAATTCTTCAACCAGAGCTAGACGCACCATCCGCCGTGGTGGGGGCATCGTCGCCGCCTGGTCAGTTCTGATCGTCTTCTCGATCGGCGTTCGCGGTCGTCGCCTCACGAGCCCAGATACGTTCTGCCTCGCGCGGGCGGTGTGAGCGGAGCCTTCGGGAACGATGCCGTCGCTGCCGTCGTTCGAGACCGCAGCGGGAGGCGGATCATTCAACCGGCGCTCGGAACCGTAGGATTCTGCACCGTGCTCCACGCCGATCCCACGGCCGGTGTCGCCACGGGGTCGTTCGGTAGGCAGGTTGGCGCGGATCGCAGTGCACCGACGCCACCAGTCACTTCCGCAAGGTGGCGACGCTATGTGCTGCACGGTGAAGGAGGGACCGGCAATGGTGCAGTCGGGTGATCGGGAGTGAGCGTCTTCGGCCAGATCCTCACGTTCGTCTTGTGGATCTTCCTGCTGCTTTTGATCTTCCGGCTGATTATGGACTACGTGTTCATGTTCGCCAGGTCGTACGAGCCGAAGGGCCCGATGCTGGTCGCGCTCGAGGCAACCTATTCGGTCACCGACCCACCGCTGAAGCTGCTGCGGAGGTATATCCCACCCCTTCGGTTCGGCGGAATCGCCCTTGATCTGTCGTTTCTGGTGCTTTTCGTCATCGTGTATCTCCTGATCGCGCTCGCGCGCAGCCTTTGACACGGTAAGGTCTGTGCGGTCGTGTGTTGGACCAGCCTGAGGTGACGAGATGCCGCTGACGCCCGAGGACGTTCGGAACAAGCAGTTCACGACCGTCCGCCTCCGCGAGGGCTACGACGAGGACGAGGTCGACCAGTTCCTCGACGAGGTCGAGTCCGAACTGACGCGCCTGCTGAGGGAGAACGACGAGCTGCGGGCCAAGCTCGCCGCTGCCACCCGGGCGGCGGCCGCGGCCGGCGGGCCGACTCCTGCTCCGCTCCCGGTCGAGCGCAAGGACGATCTCATGCCGGCGCCACCCGGCCCGCCGGCACCGAGCGGCCCCTCCGACGGAGCGGCGCGCGTGCTCGCGCTCGCCCAGCAGACCGCCGACCAGGCCATCGCCGAGGCGCGGAACGAGGCGAACAAGATCGTGAGCGAGTCGCGCGCGAAGGCCGAGGCGGTCGAGCGGGAGGCTCGGACCCGGGCCGAGGCGCTGGAGCGGGACGCTCAGGAGAAGCACCGCCAGGCGATGGGCAACCTCGACCAGCAGCGCCAGATCCTGGAACGCAAGGTGGAGGACCTGCGTCAGTTCGAGCGGGAGTATCGCAGCCGGCTCCGCTCCTACCTGGAGGGCCAGCTCCGGCAGCTCGAGGCGCAGTCCGACGACTCGATGGCGCCGGCCCGATCGGGCCCCCAGCCGGTCGCCGCGGGCGCCGGCCGGGCTGCCGTGCCGCCGCCTGCCGGCGGTTCGCAACCGATGCGCGGCTTCCTGATCGACGAGGACTCCGAATAGCTCGCATCGTGGTCGCGGTCCGCCCAAGGTGGCGGCCGCGAGCACGGCCGTGGCGGCCACCCTGGCGAGGGGTGCTGCCTAGTCCTGGCGAGGTTGCTGCGTGGCCTTGGCCAGGCGGAACGCCAGGCCAAGCTCGCCGTTCTCCCGCAGGGGTGCGTCCGCGGCCGGGTCGCTGGACAGCGGCTCGCCCTTCGCGAAGGTCGTGGCAAGCACCTCGTCGGCCACCATGCCACCGTGCTGCGTGAGGGCCTCGGCGGTTTCCGGGGACGTGGCGGTCCACCACACCGATACCCGGTCGGTGATCTCGAAGCCGGCCGCCTTGCGCGCTTCCTGGAGTACTCGGACGACTTCGCGGGCGACGCCCGCCCGGCGCAGGGTGGGCGTCACCGTCAAGTCGAGGGCGAGAGTCTCGCCGGCGGCTGACTCCACGGCCCAGCCCGTCCGCGGGGTCTCGGTGACGATGATCTCGTGGGCCGTCAGCGCGACCGGCTCATTCTCGACCAAAAGCTCTGACATCCCGCGTTCCCGCAGGTCGGCGGCGAGCTGCGCGGCATCGGCCGAG
Organism: Actinomycetota bacterium; assembly: GCA_046725875.1. Lineage (GTDB taxonomy): Bacteria > Actinomycetota > Actinomycetes > JAKEEW01 > JAKEEW01 > JBKOZJ01. Next base: position 32,871 of record JBKOZJ010000052.1, on the reverse strand, counting down.
GCGATCGCGCTCGCGACCGCCTTGGTTCGCGGCCCGAACCGCTTTCCGAGCACCCGGAAGTTCGCCTTGGCCGAGTAGTCGACCAGCGCCGCGGTGTCCTCCCCGGCTCCGGCCACCTCGCTCAACGCCCCCACTGAGGAGACGTTCAGCTCGTCCGCGATTTGGTCGCGTAGCTCGTTCGGCAGGGCGGCGAAACCTACCGCGCCGACCAAGGCGCGGCCGAGCGGCTGCCGGGTCCGTATCCCTGAAGCAGCCCGGGCGGCCCGGCCGAGCTCAACCAGGCGCCGCACCAACGCCACTTGCTCGGACAGTCCGTGCTCGATTACGGACTCGTCGGCCGCCGGCCAGCGGGCTAGGTGTACGGACTCCGGCGCATCGGGTGTCACCGGCCGAACCAGGTCCTGCCAGACCCGCTCGGTGACAAACGGCGTAAGCGGCGCAAGCAGCAGGGTGAGCTTTGAAAGGCATTCGTGCAGCGTTACGAGGGCCGCCGGGTCGCCGTCCCAAAAGCGTCGCCGCGACCGGCGCACGTACCAGTTCGAGAGATCGTCGACGAAGGCGGCAAGCAAGCGACCCGCACGGTAGCTGTCGAAGTCCTCCAGCGCGTCCTCGACCGCGCGCACGAGCTGATTCAGCTCGGAAAGTACCCATCGGTCCAGGAGCGGCCGCTTGGCTGGCCGCTCGTACGTGGGGGTTCCAGGCGTCCAGTGTGCCGCCCGCGCATAGAGGGTCTGGAACGACGCCGTGTTCCAGTAGGTGAGCAGGATCTTGCGCACGATCTCCTGAAGCGAGGTGTGCCCAATTCGGCGCGGGGACCAGGGCGAGCCGCCGGCGAGCATGAACCAGCGCAGCGCGTCGGCTCCGTGCTCCTCCATCAATGGGATCGGCTCGAGGATGTTGCCGAGGTGCTTGGACATCTTCCGGCCGTCCTCGGCGAGAATCAGGCCGAGACACAGCACGTTCTCGTAGGAGGACCGCTCGAAGACCAGCGTGCCCACCGCCATCAGCGTGTAGAACCAGCCTCGCGTCTGGTCGATCGCCTCGCAGATGAACTGAGCCGGGTAGCGCCGCTCGAACCGGCCCGCCGAACCCTCGACGTGTGGAGAACCCCACTGTGCGAACGGCATCGATCCGGAGTCGTACCACGCATCGATGACCTCGGGCACCCGCGTCGCGGTCTCCCCGCATTTCGGGCAATCGAAGGTGACCTCGTCGACATACGGCCGGTGCGGGTCTAGGCCGGACAAGGCAGCGGTGGCGAGCTCCGACAGCTCCGCTCGGGAGCCCACGCAGGTCAGGTGCCCGTCCCGGCAGCGCCAGATGGGCAGGGGCGTGCCCCAGTAACGGTCGCGGGACAGCGCCCAGTCGACGTTGTTGCGCAGCCAGTCGCCGTACCGTCCCCACTTGATCGTCTCGGGATACCAGTTGGTCCGCTCGTTCTCCGCGAGCAGCGCATCCTTGACGTCGGTGGTCTTGATATACCACGACGGAAGCGCGTAGTAGAGCAGCGGCGTATGGCAGCGCCAGCAGTGTGGGTACGAGTGCTCGTACTCCTCATGCCGGAACATGAGCCCACGCGCCCCAAGGTCGGCCACCAGCGCCTCGTCGGCCTTCTTGAAGAACTGGCCGCCCACGAGCGGGATGTTCGGCTCGAACGTGCCGTCGGAACGGATCGGATTGACGACCGGCAATCCGTACTTCCGGACGACATTCATGTCGTCCTCGCCGAAGGCAGGCGCTTGGTGGACGATGCCGGTGCCGTCGTCCGTGGTCACGTAATCGCCAAGCACGACGATGTGGGCGTCGGGGATGTGCACCAGGTCGAACGGCGGCCGATATGTCCAGCGCTCCATCTCGCGCCCAGCGAACTTCGCCGTCTCCTTCCAGCCGTCGTCATTGAGTACGGAGGCCAGCAGGGGCTCGGCCACTACCAACGTCTCCGTACCGTTTGTCGCCGCGACATAGGCGACGTCCGGGTGGACCGCGACCGCGGTATTGGAGACGAGCGTCCAGGGTGTCGTCGTCCAGACGAGCAGTGAGGCCCTTCCGGCGAGCGGGCCGGAGGTCAGCGGGAAGCGTACGTAGACCGACGGGTCGACCACGGTTTCGTAGCCGCCGGGCTGGCCGAGCTCGTGGTCGGACAAGCCGGTGCCGCAGCGGGGGCAGTACGGCGTGATCCGGTAGTCCTCGACCAGCAGGCCCTTGTCAAAGATGACCTTCAGCGACCACCACACGGAGTCGATGTAGTCCGCATCCATCGTCCGGTAGGCCTGAGACATGTCGACCCAGAAGCCCATCCGCTCGGTCATCTGCTCGAACTCGTCGACGTGCCGCAGCACTGACTCACGACAGTGGGCGTTGAACTCGGCGATACCGAACGCCTCGATGTCTCCCTTCCCGGAGAAGCCAAGCTCCTTTTCGACCGCCAACTCGACCGCCAGGCCGTGGCAGTCCCAGCCTGCCTTGCGCGGGACGTGATAGCCCTTCATGGTCCGGTACCGCGGGAAGACGTCCTTGAAGACCCGGGCCTCGACATGGTGAGTCCCCGGTCTGCCATTCGCGGTCGGTGGTCCTTCGTAGAACACCCAGACTGGCCCGTTCGCCGTCTGCTCGAGCGAGCGGTCGAAGATCCGGTGATCTCGCCAGAACGCGAGCACCTCATGCTCGAGTGCAGGCAGGTCGACCTGCGGGGGAACCTGGCGATACATCGGGCCTCCGACGGTGATCTTGTTAGCGTTCGGGCCTACCTAGCCCGGACCCAACGGTCTCCGGCAGAGGGACGAGGCCGCGGCGTTCCGCCGCCCCGCGGTACCACCCTCCTTGGTCCAACGCCATCGAGCTGCCGCCCGTTGCGTCGCGACCCACTTCGTTCGGGCGCTGCGTGCCGGTTCTACTCGGGCCGTCGCCGCTGCGTCGTCGGCGGCACAGCCCTTTCTTCCGGCGGCTCCGGGTGATTTTCGGGACGTGCACACCCCCGGGCTTCCACTGTTCCCGGGTCGCTGGCGGCTGCGTCCGTGCCTACTCGTCCCATCGACACCGTGCAGTCACCGATCAGTGTATGCACGCAGTCCAGCCGATTGCCGGTTTCGGAGGACGATCTTCGGAGCCGCTTCTCGCAGCTCACGGGAAGAAAGTGAGCACCGGCCGGGTTGAGTGCATCCAAGCGGGTGACGCAAGACCGCCTCGTTGCCAGCAAACGCGGGTTTCGGCCCGCGGTCGCGAAGGGTATTCCTCCGGGCACAACCTGGCGGCGCGGCGCGTTGAAGGGACACAAGGTGGCCCTATGTTGCGGCCGCCGCCTGTGTTTTTGATCACGCGGGGAGTGAGGCGCGATGGCAGCCGGGACGACGGGGGAGCGGAGGCGCGTGGCAGCCGCTGCGAAGTTGCCGGCCAGGCGGTCCCGGACCGGCGCGCCTGCGCGGGAGCCGGCGAGCACAGCGCCGGCGAGCGGGCGCAAGGCCACGGCTCGTTCACTAACCAAGGCGACTGCGGCCAAGAAAGCGCCTGGCAAGAGGGCGGCGAGCAGCACAGCGCCAAGGCAAGCGGCGCCGGCCAAGCGGAGTAATGCTGCGGCGAGCCTGGGCAAGACGGTGCGGACGAGCCCGACAGCCGGGGCGGGCGCGGGTGGGTCCTCCCCAAGAGCGAAAACTCACCGGGCCAGCTCGGCCACCGGCTCGGTCGCAGGTGCGGCTAGGGCCGCCACATCGAAGGTCACGACGCGAAGGAAGGCCGCTGTGAGCAAGACTGCCTCGAACACCTCCACGGCATCGCCGAAGGTCACCGGCCGGTCCGCGCGGACCGCGCCCGCGGGGAAGAAGACCTCGGCGAAGGCTCCGGCGACCAAGTCGGCGATCAGAAAACCGGTGGCCAAGCAGCAGCCGGCCCGGCCGCCCGCGGCTGTCGTCGTGGCGGACCGCCGGGCCGAGCCCGCGGCGATAGCTGTACTCCCCACCGAAGCGCCGTGGACCGAGGCAGAGCTGGACGATCTGCGCGGCGGGCTGGAGGGCGAAATCCGCCAGCTTCATCTGGAGATCGCCGAGGCCGAGGTCGACCTCGCCGACCTGCTGCGCGATGGTGGCGACGGCGCCGGTGACGACCAGGCCGACCAGGGCAGCCGGACCTTTGAGCGTGAGCACGAGATGTCCCTGACGAACAATCAGCGCGACATGCTCCTCCAGTCCGAGCGGGCGCTCGCGAAGATCGCCGACGGCACCTACGGCGTCTGCGAGTCGTGCGGCAACCCGATCGGGAAGATGCGGCTGCAGGCGTTCCCGCGTGCGACGCTATGCATGTCATGCAAACAACGTCAGGAGCGCCGCTGAGCGGCCGCGGTGCGGATGATCATGCCAGTCCTTCGTCCGGCGGTTTGAACCGCTCGACGGCGGCTCGCCCCCACCTGCGCGCCCTCTGGATCGTCGCCGCGACGGTGCTCCTACTCGACGTCAATAGCAAGATCGTTGCGGTTGCTACTCTGCGCGATCGGGAACCGATCGAGCTGTTCGGCGGCGCTCTCACCCTGCGCCTCACCAGGAATGCAGGCGCGGCCTTCGGCATCGGCGTCGGCATGACCGTGGTCTTCACGGTCGTGGCGGTCGCGGTGGTCGTGGCGATCCTCCGGACCGCGCGGCGGCTTTACTCGCTGCCCTGGGCAATCGCCCTGGGCGGACTCCTCGGGGGCGCGCTCGGCAACCTGAGCGACCGGATCTTCCGGTCGCCGGGCGTCTTCCGTGGTCACGTGGTCGACTTCCTCGAGTTGCCAAACTGGCCGGTCTTCAACCTTGCCGACTCGGCGATCGTGGGAGCCGGCATATTGATATTCGTCCTCGCTGTTCGGGGTGTGCCGCTCGAGGGTCGGCACGCAGTGACCGATACCGGCCCCGCTGGTTCTGACCCCGAGCCGGTCAGCCAGCGGGTACGCCAAGATTGAGAGCGTGTCCGACCGACGCTCCTTGTCTGTGCCAGAAGGCCTCGATGGCGAGCGCCTTGATGCGGCGCTCGCGCGGCTGTTCGGGCTCTCCAGGACAAAGGCGGCAGATCTCGTCGCGGCCGGCGGGGTAAGGCTCGATGGCGCGGCCGCGACGAAATCGGATCGGCTGCGGGCCGGTGCGTGGCTCGACGTGGAGTTGCCGCCCCCCGAGTCGCCCGTCCAGGCCGTGCCGGAGCCGGCACCCGGGATGAAGGTCGTGTACGACGACGCGAACGTGGTGGTGGTGGACAAACCAGTTGGTGTCGCCGCCCATCCCAGCCCCGGTTGGACCGGGCCTACGGTCGTCGGAGGACTGGCGGCGACTGGGTTTCGGATCTCCACGTCTGGCGCCGCCGAGCGGCAGGGCGTGGTACACCGGCTGGATGTAGGCACTTCCGGCCTCATGGTCGTGGCCAAGTCGGAGGCGGCGTACTCGGCCCTCAAGCGCGCCTTTCGGGAGCGCCGGGTGATCAAGCGCTACCACGCCCTGGTCCAAGGCCATCCCGACCCGCTGCGGGGGACGATCGACGCGCCGATCGAACGGCATCCAACGCACGACTACAAGTGGGCCGTCGTTGCGGATGGCAAGCCGTCGATAACGCACTACGACACGATCGAGGCGTTCCGGGCGGCATCGCTGCTGGAGATCGACTTGGCGACCGGGCGTACGCACCAGATCCGGGTTCACCTGGCGGCGCTGCGGCATCCCTGCGTGGGCGACCTCACATATGGCGCCGACCCGACCCTTGCCCGGCGGCTCGGCCTCACCAGGCAGTGGCTGCATGCGGTTCGCCTGGGCTTCGAGCATCCGGCCACCGGAGCCTGGACCGAGTTCACCAGCCCCTACCCGGACGACCTGGCCCACGCGCTCGACGTGCTACGCGCAGAATCGCTCTAGTGTGCTGCGGCCCCGGGGCCGAGCAGCGGATACTGGGTAAGCCGCGTTGTTAAGGTACGGTGAGCCGTCGAGCGGACCGTTGGGGGGAACGGCCGCAATAAGTGGCCCATGGCGGCACCTGCCGCCCAGGTGCGTCTTCTTGAAAGCGGATTCGTCCCGAGTGGTGGTGAATGAGTACGACTGAGACGACGCGGGCAACCGCGCAGAGCGTACGGGTTCACACACCGTACCGTCGGGGCCTGCCAGATCTAGCCCTCTACTTTCGCGATCTTTGGGGGCGCCGGCAGTTTGCGGTCGAGCTCGCCAGGACACAGATCCGCGCCCAGCACCTGAACACCGCGCTCGGGCAGCTGTGGCTGCTTCTGAACCCCTTGCTCTTCGCCGGCGTCTATTACCTGCTGATCACGATCGTCAGGCATGGCGCGCGCAACAATCCGGACTACCTGCCGCACATCATGGCGGGGCTCTTCATCTTCTATTTCATCCAGTCATGCATGAATTCCGGGGCCGGATCGATCGTGTCGGGCGGGCGGCTGATCCTCAATACGGCCTTCCCCAAAGTGCTGCTCCCACTGTCTGCCGTTCTGGTGGCGATCTACCGATTCATACCGACCATGCTGGTATTCGTGATCGTCCGGCTGGCCAGCGGAGCCGGGCTGTCGCTCACGATGCTGTGGGGTCTACCCATCTTTGTCATCTTCGCGATCTTCGGCGCCGGGGCCGCGATGCTTGTCGCGACGCTCAACCTCTATTTCCGGGATGTCGGCAGCTTCCTTCCATACATCACGAGGGTGTGGCTCTATGTCTCGCCGGTGCTTTGGTTCGCGTCGGACATCGCGGCGCAGCATCGCGATCTCATGGCCATCGTCAACCCGCTTTTCGGTCCGCTTGCGGTGTGGAGCCGAGTAATGGTCCAGGATCATCAGCCGCGCCTCGCCTACCTGCTGATCGGTGGGGGATGGGCGGTCGTGGTCCTGCTCCTCGGCGCGTACGTCTTCCTCTCTCGGGAGCGTGAGTTTGCTGTCCGTCTCTAAGACCGTTGAAGCGGTGACTGACAAGGCGCTCGCCGTCCGGGTCGAGGATCTCCACCTGACGTACCGGACAAGCATCGAGCGTAAGCGCACCCTTCGCAATTCGCTTCTCGGCCGCCGCCGATCCGTCATCGAGGTCGAGGCGCTCAAGGGTGTGTCGTTCCAGGTACCGAACGGCTCGGTGCTCGGGATTTTGGGCGCGAACGGCGCCGGCAAGTCGACCCTGGTTCGGACCATCGCCGGCATCCTTCCTCCGACAAGTGGTTGGATCGAGGTTCACGGTCGGGTGAGCACGCTGCTCTCGCTCGGCGTCGGGTTCAATGCCAATTTGACCGGGCGGGAGAACGTCATCCTCGGCGGCCTCGCCGCGGGTATGAGCCGGGATCAGATCGAGCAGCGCTACCAAGAGATCGTCGAGTTCGCCGAGCTCGAGAACAACTTCATCGATCTCCCCATGCGGACCTACTCCTCGGGCATGTATTCGCGGCTGGCGTTCGCGGTCGCGGTCCACATGGATCCGGACATTCTGCTCATCGACGAGGCGCTATCCACCGGAGACGCCAGGTTCAAACACAAGTCCTTTGAACGGATGAAGAAACTCTGTGCGGACGCTCGGACGATCTTCCTGGTCAGCCACGGACTCGCCAGTATCAAGGAGCTGTGCACCGAGGCGATCTGGTTGCACAAAGGCAAGATGGTCATGCAGGGCCCGCCAGACGACGTGATCGCCGGCTACACGGAATTCCTCGAGGTCGGCGAGGACGCCATCACCATGGAGGACGTCTAGCGCCGGTTTACGACGCCGCCCGTTCTGTCGGCGGCAGGTGCTTGGCTGGATGGCGTGATCTCAATCTTCCGGAGTCAACGCCGTCCCAAACCGGCGTGTGGGCGGGAGTGGATCAACCTTCCGGATTAGGCTTCCGACATTCCCCACGGTGAGGAGAGTGTCGCGTGCCCGACTCGTTCGTGCATCTCCACGTGCACACCGAGTATTCGATGCTCGACGGGGCTGCCCGGCTGAATGACCTGTTCCTCGAGACGGCCCGGATGGGCATGCCGGCCCTCGCGATGACCGACCACGGCAACCTCTACGGCGCCTATGACTTCTACAAGCAGGCGAAGGCCGCCGGCATCAAGCCGATCCTCGGCGCCGAGTTCTACGTCGCGCCGGAGAGCAGGTTCCTCAGGCGAGCCGTCAACTGGGGCGAGGGAGGCGAGAACGACGTATCGGGCCGCGGCGCCTACCTCCATATGACGGTCTTGGCGGCGACCGAGGAGGGGCTCCACAACCTCTACCGCCTGGCGAGCCTCGCCAGCCTCGAGGGGCAGTGGTACAAGCCGCGGATCGACCGCCAGCTGCTCTCGCTGCACTCGGCGGGGCTGATCGCCACCACCGGCTGCCCTGGCGGGGAGATCCCGACGAGATTGCGGCTGGGTCAGTATTCCGAGGCGCGGACGGCCGCCGGGGAGCTGCTCGAGATCTTCGGTCGGGACAACTACTACGTCGAGCTAATGGATCACGGCGTCGCGGTGGAGCGGCAGTATCGCGACGGTCTCATGCGACTCCGGAAGGAGCTCGACCTGCCGGTCCTGGCAACCAATGACCTCCACTACACCTATCCACGCGATGCACAGGCGCACGGCGTGTTGCTTTGCGTGCAGTCCGGTTCGACGATGGCCGACCCGAATCGCTTCAAGTTCGACGGGGACGACTTCTACCTCAAATCGCCGCAGGAGATGCGCGCCGTCTGGAGCGATCTGCCGGAGGCCTGCGACAACACGCTGCTCGTGGCGGAGCGGGTCAGCAGCTATGAGGCCGCCTTTGCCCCGCGCAACCTCATGCCCATCTTCCCGGTACCAGAGGGCGAGACCGAGGAGACCTGGCTGGTTCGGGAGGTCGAGCACGGACTGACCAAGCGGTTCCCCTACGGCGTCCCGGAAGCTCATGCCGCCCGCGCAGCCTACGAACTTGATGTCATCAAGCAGATGGGCTACCCGGGCTACTTCCTGGTCGTCGCCGACCTTGTCCGGTACGCGAAGGAGAACAGCATCCGGGTCGGCCCCGGCCGCGGGAGCGCGGCCGGTGCGCTGATTGCATATGCACTCGGGATCACCGACCTCGACCCGCTCGAGCATGGGCTCCTGTTCGAGCGCTTCCTGAACCCGGAGCGGGTGTCGATGCCAGACATCGACATCGACTTCGACGAGCGCCGGCGGGCCGACATGATCCGCTATGCGACCGAGAAGTACGGAGAGGAACGGGTCGCGCAGATCATCACATACTCCACGATCAAGGCGAAGGCCGCGATCAAGGATGCATCGCGGGTCCTTGGCTATCCCTTCGCCCTCGGTGATCGCATCACCAAGGCGATGCCGCCGGCCGTCATGGGCAAGGACATTCCGCTGGCCGGCATCTTCGACGCAAGCCATCCCCGCCATGCCGAAGCAACCGAGTTCCGGCAGCTATACGAGTCCGACGCCGACGTCAAGGGGGTCGTCGACACCGCTCGCGGTCTCGAGGGATTGAAGCGGCAGTGGGGCGTGCACGCGGCTGGTGTGATCCTCTCCCGCGAGCCGCTAGCGGACGTCATCCCCATCCAGCGCCGGGAGCAGGACGGCGCGATCATCACTCAGTTCGACATGGGCGCATGCGAATCGCTCGGTCTGCTGAAGATGGATTTCCTCGGCCTGCGCAACCTCACCGTTCTCGACGATTGCCTGGCCGGCATCGCGGCGAATGGCGGCGACGGCGTCGTACTCGAAAAGCTGTCGCTGGACGACAAACCCACCTACGAGCTGCTGTCTCGTGGCGACACCCTTGGTGTGTTCCAGCTCGAGGGTGGACCGATGCGAGCCCTGCTCCGTTCGATGAAGCCGGACTCCTTCGAGGACATCTCCGCCGTCGGCGCCCTCTACCGACCCGGGCCGATGGGCGCCAACGCGCACAACGACTATGCGGACCGCAAGAACGGCCGGAAGCCGGTCGCTCCGATCCATCCCGAGCTGGCCGAGCCGCTCGCCGAGATTCTCGGCGACACATACGGTCTGATCGTCTATCAGGAGCAGGTGATCGCCACTGCCCAGAAGCTCGCTGGCTATTCGGCTGGCCAGGCGGATCTGCTGCGGCGGGCGATGGGGAAGAAGAAGAAGGAGATCCTCGACAAGGAGTATGTGCCGTTCGCCGCGGGGATGCGCGCCAACGGCTACTCGGACGCCGCGATCAAAACTCTGTGGGACATTCTCGTCCCGTTCTCCGACTACGCCTTCAACAAGGCCCACTCGGCGGGCTACGCGCTCGTCTCGTATTGGACGGCCTACCTCAAGGCCAACTATCCGACGGAGTATCTTGCCGCATTGCTCACCAGCGTGCGCGACGACAAGGACAAGTCCGCGCTCTATCTCAACGAGTCCCGGCGGATGGGCATCAGGGTGTTGCCGCCCGACGTCAACGAGTCGGCCGGCGACTTCACCGCCCGCGGGAAGGACATCAGGTTCGGCCTCGCCGCGATCAGAAACGTCGGCGGCAATGTGGTTGGCGCCATCATCGACGCGCGCCGGTCCCGCGGGCGTTTCACCGACTTCTACGACTTCCTCGACAAGGTGCCAGTCGGCGTCTGCAACAAGAAGACGATCGAGTCATTGATCAAGGCGGGTGCCTTCGACTCGTTGGGCCACTCCCGCCGCGGTCTGCTCGCGGTGCACGAACGTGCTATCGACGCGGTCGTCGACGTCAAACGGAACGAGGCAATCGGTCAGGACTCGCTGTTCGGCGCCTTTGGGGACGACGACGCGGCTGGCGGCGGGTCGCTCGACATCCCGATCCCAACGCAGGAGTGGGACAAGCAAACCCTGCTCGCGCTCGAGCGCGAGATGCTCGGGCTGTATGTGTCAGACCATCCGCTACTGGGTGTCGAGCATGTGCTCGCCCAGGCCGCCGACTGCTCGATCGCCCAACTTACCGACGGGGATGACCGTCCGGACGGCACGACCGTTACGGTCGCCGGGCTCATCTCCGGCTTGCAGCGCAAGGTGACCAAGCAGGGCGCTCCATGGGCGCTGGCCACGCTCGAAGATCTGGCCGGCGCGATCGAGGTCATGGTGTTCCCGACCACCTACCAGCTTTATGGCCCGCTGCTTGCCGAGGACGCGATCGTCGTCGTCCGCGGCAAGCTCGATCGGCGGGAGGACGTTCCCAAGGTCATCGCGATGGAGATCTCGGTGCCCGATTTAGGCGAGGCCACCTACGGTCCCGTGGTGGTTCGGTTGCCGGTGACGCGATGCACGCCGCCGGTCGTGGAGCGGCTCAAGGAGGTGCTGGCGACCCATCCCGGCATGACCGAGGTTCACCTGCGCCTGGATTCCGGCGGGGGCGCGAAGCTCCTGCGGTTGGCCGACGGTTACCGCGTGACACCCTCGCCGGCGCTGATGGGTGACCTGAAGGCCCTGCTCGGCGCGGCGTGTCTCGTCACCGGTGCCTGACGTTTGCAAGCGCGCCTGCAGGTTAGATCTGTGGCCATACTGCAACGCGAATCCGCTTCGGCCGTCGGCGACTTTGGTTCACTGAGCCACGCCGCAGTGGGTCTTCTGCGTCACGAGGAGTAAGGCAGCTGAGGCGGTGTTATATCGATGAGTGACCAATCCGGCAGCCGCGGTGGCCGTTGGGCCCGACCGAGTGCTGAGCAGCCAGAAGACGTAGTCTCGGCGGAATCCGAGCATGACGGGTTAGCTGAGCCGCGCACCGTCGTCCTTGGCGGTGAGCCGGCCGCGCGGCCGCGACGCCGGCGCGGACTGGTGGCGGCGACCGGGGCGCTCGCCCTAGCGCTGGTCGCAGCGGGGGGCGTCTATGCGTACTCCCTTTTGTCGGGCGGGGGCGCCCAGCCGGAGAAGTACGTGCCGGCAAACGCGATCGCGTTCGTGAAGCTTGATCTGGACCCGGCGGCCGGGCAGAAGGTCGCGGCGCTCCGGTTCTTCCGGCATTTCCCCGGCGGATCCAAGGCGCTGCGAGGAGATGATGTCCGGGAGATCATTTTTAACCTCCTGCAGGAGGACAACGCCAAGCTTCAGCAGCTTGATTTCGACAAGGACATCGCTCCCTGGCTGGGCAACCGGCTGGCGGTGGCCGTTCTGCCGGGCACGTCGCCCGGGGACGAGCCCACCTCGCTTGGCGTTTTGCAGGTCAAGGATCCAGATAGGGCGCGGAAGGGTCTACCGAAGCTGCTCGACGGTGACGACCCGCCGGCCATGGTCTTCACCGGGGGCTACGCGCTGCTCGCCGATGATGAGGCGATGGCGAACGCGGCTCGGGATGCGGCCGCCAAGTCCAACCTCGGGGAGGACGAGCAGTTCCGCGCCGACCTCGAGCCGCTCGGCCACAACGTCGCCGCCTTCTGGGTCGATCTGACGGCCGTCGGCGACCAGCTCGAGTCTTCGCGGGGTCGCGGCCTGGCCGGTCTGCCGCCGGGCCAGGCCGAGCTGTTCCAAGAGTCCTTCCGGGGACGGATCGCCGGAGCGGTCACCTTCGACGGCAACCATGCAGATCTGACCGTCCGCGGCGCCGGCACTTCCGGCTTCGCCGTGCCCTCCGCCGATGCGCAACCCGTCGGGTCCTGGATGTCGAGCCTCCCCGAGAGCACGGTCATCGCCGTCGGCGTCTCTGGCATGGACAAGGCGGTGAGACAGCTCTTCGCCGCTCCGGCCCTCGACAGCTTCGGCTTCAACCGATCGGACGGGGGCGGGCTTGCCGAGCTGGAGCGGCAGACGAGGCTGCGACTCCCGGAAGACATCACTGCGCTGCTCGGTCGCCGCGCACTGCTCACGGTCGACAGCTACATATTCGAAAGCGCGGTTCCGCAGGGGGTCGTGCTTCGCTCCGAGACCGATGCCCGGGCCGCCGGTGGGGCAGTCAAGAAGCTCAATGCGCTCCTGAGAGACTCGGGGGCTCCGTTCAAGCTCTCCTGGCAGCGGACCGGCTCCGACGTACTCGTCGGCCTGTCTCCGGATGATCTATCCGCTCCACCGTCCGGACCCGGCGTGCGAGATCCGGCCTTCAAGGAGGCCCTGCCGAACCTTGAGTCAGCGCAGCAGGCGATCTGGGTCGACCTCGATGGGATCGCCGAGGCCATCCTGGCTCAAAGTCCCGGGTCCATTGACCCCAGCGACCAGGATGTTCTCCGCCATATCGCCGGGATCGGTCTGACCTCCGTCTCCACGAAGGAAGGGTCGACGACCACGCTCCGCGTCGTCGCTGACTGACGGAGCAGTACTTACCCACCCGCGGGTCAAGTTTGTCGCCGACTATCACCGGCTGGGTCGCAAACTTGCCATCTCGTAGCCACGTAGGCTCGGCCGCGATGGACGGCTTGGGCGGCCCGCGAGGGTGGGCGCTTCGGGGCGATCTCTGGCGGGGCGGTGAAGCGGAGGTCGAGCCCTCGGCTGTGGTGATCCTGGACCGTGACGCTCGGGTCGTCGCGGCCGGCCCGGTCGGCTCCGTTGAGATGCCTGGGGACCTTCCTGCGCTGGGTGGTGTGGGCTGCTGGATAGGCCCAGGTCTCGTGGACGCGCACGTCCACCTTGCGTTCGGCTCACCACGGGAGATGCTGGCCGGCGGGGTGGTCGCCGTGCGGGATCTCGGCGCGCCGCTCGACCAGGCGCTTCGCTGGCGAGCCGATGGCCGCCCGTCAGCCGGACCGACCGGGCCGGTCGTCGCGGTTGCCGGGCCAATTGTCACGGCGCCCCGCGGATATCCAACGAACAGCTGGGGAGCTGGCGGGTTCGCCGTCGAGGTCGAAAGTCCGGCACAGGCGAAAGCAGCCGTCGGCAGGCTCGCCGACCACGGTGTCGATCTTGTCAAGATCGCCCTGGAGCCGGCGGACGGACAGCCGGTGCCCTCGCTCGACACCGCCCGGCTGATCGTAGCTGCCGCCCATGACATCGGCCTGGCGGTCGCGGCGCATGCGTTGACGACCCGGATGGTGGAGCGCGCCCTCGATGCCGGCGTCGACGAACTCACCCACATCCCGGTCGCCCCGTTGCCGGCCGCGCTCGTGGAGCGGGTCGCCGCCGGCGGAGTGCCCGTCGTTTCCACCATTCATGCGCTGCGCAGCTATCCGGCGTCCGCGGTCGAGGAGAACGCCCGCGCACTCGTTACTGCAGGCGTACCTGTCATCTACGGGACGGACCTGGGGAACGACCGGACCCGAACGGGCGCGGAGCCATCGGAGCTCGACCTCCTGGCGCGGACGGGGCTCGGCCCGAGGGGGGCGGTGCTCGCCGCCACTGCCCGCGCCGCCGGGGTCCCCGGGCTGGCGGGCGTCCCTGGGCTGGGCAAGATCGAGATCGGTGAGCCTGCCTACTGTGTCGTGCTACGGCGCGACCCGTTCGCGAGCCCGCAGGCATGGCGGCAGCCGGTTGCGGTAGCGGCGGGAGGTAGCGTCGTGGCAATGGAGAATCCCGGGGATTCCGCCGGCCACCGGCCGCCCGGCCTCGGCCCGCCCGCACGGTACGGATCGGATCGAACGTGGCCGGATGCCGGGTGGCGACAGGCCCCAGCCGGGCCGATCGACCGAACCACCCCGCTGCACGGCGGGTCGGTGGACCGGCGCAGCATCGGTCCGACACCGAAGACGCGGCTCGCCTGGCCCCAGCAGGATGTTCTTGCGGCTCTGATGGTGGTGCTCGCGTCGCTCGCGGTTGGCGCTCTGCTGGGCGTCGTCTGGGAGCGGCTTGCCCCCAAACCGCACTGGGTGGTCCAGCGCGGCGGGGCCTTCCTCAGCGAGGTGGAGCAAACCGACTTCATTGCGGCCGACGGGTGGTTTGCTGTGCTGGGTGTCGCCGCCGGTTTGCTCTCCGGCGCCACCGCCTATTTCGTCTTCCGGAGGCGCGTGGGCGCCGCCTACGCCCTCCCGGTCGGGTCAGCTGTCGGTGGGTTGCTCGGCTCGCTGCTGGCATGGTGGGTCGGAGCAACCCTCGGACCTGGGCCAATCGACTCTCATCGCGGAGCGCCCGACGGTTCGACGTTCGACGGGCCGCTCGAGCTGAGCGCTAAAGGGGTGCTGCTGGTCTGGCCGATCACCGCGGTCCTTGTCCTGCTCGTACTCACCGCCATCTTCGATCGGGACGAGGCGGGGGTCAGCGACGCGAAATCGGGGCGGCGGTTGCCGCAGTCAAGCGGATGAGGTCGGCCGGTGTGACTTGGACGTCGAGACCACGTCGCCCGGCCGACACGAAGATCGTCTGATGATCGAGAGCTGACTTGTCCACGACGGTCGGGAGGCGCCTGCGCTGCCCCAGCGGGCTGATCCCGCCCGCGACGTAGCCGGTCGTCCGCTCGGCCAGGACGATCTCGGCCATGGTGGCTCGCTTTCCTCCGATCGCCGCCGCCAGCGCCTTGAGGTGAAGCTGCGCGTCCACCGGCACGATCGCCACCACGAGGGCCCCGTCGACGCGCGCGACCAGGGTCTTGAACACGCGGTTGTACGGGAGCCCGAGGGCGTCGGCCGCTTCCAGCCCGAAGGACTCCGTGGCCGGGTCGTGATCATAGTGGTGAAGGGTGAAGCTCACTCCGGCCCGGCTCAACGCCACGGTCGCGGGCGTACCGGTGCCGCGCCGCGCTTTCCCCATGCTCCTTATCAATAGCGTAGCCGCTGTACGGCGGCAACAGAAACCCGGCGCCGCCCGATCGGCTTCCGCCGCTGCCTACTTGTCTCGGGTCGGCAGCAATCGGGTTACGGTCCCCGTACGCAAAGGGCCAAGACCTGAGACAAGCCATGCCGTGTCTGTTCCGGTTCCTAGACTTGGCCGAGTGATCCACCGTCGTGATCTGCGCGGATCAACCGCTGACATGTCCTGGCTGCTGCCTCGGGCCCACCAGGACGTGGAAGCGGCCGTCGAGGTCGTGCGACCTGTCTGCGCCGCCGTTCGGGAGCCCGTCGTCGTGGCGGTCAAGGAGACCACCGCGCGGCTCGACGGCGTCGAGCTCGCAGTCACTCGGGTGCCGAAGGATGCCCTCGACGACGCGCTAGCCTCGCTCGGTCCGGCCGTGCGCAGCGGGCTGGAGGGGCCTGCCCGTCGCGCCCGTCAGGTGCACTCGACATGACCCCGCCGCAGGGAGGGAGCCGGCTCGGAACTGTTGCGCCGGCGACGGTCGCACCGCCGGCGCGACCGGTGCTGCGCGATGACCTGCACGGCCTCACGCCCTATGGAGCGCCGCAGCGCGACGTCCCGGTGCGTCTGAACACGAATGAGAACCCGTACCCACCCCCGGCCCAGTTTGCCGATGACCTCGTCGTTGTCCTGCACGACCTCGCGGGCAACCTCAACCGCTACCCCGACCGCGACCTGACCGACCTGCGCGCCGACCTGGCTCGGTATCTCGGCCATGGGCTGCGGGCGGAGCACATCTGGGCGGCCAACGGCTCGAATGAGGTGATGCAGCAGCTGCTGCAGGCCTTCGGCGGTCCGGGCCGGCGTTGCCTGGGCTTCGAGCCCTCCTACTCGATGCACCGGCTCATTGCATTGGCAACTGCCACCGAGTGGATCGACGAGGGGCGCGAGCCGGACTTCACCCTCGACCCGGCCCGCGCGGTGGCCGCGATTCGCGCACACGAGCCCGCCGTCGTCTTCCTGACCTCACCGAACAACCCCACCGGCTCCGCGCTGCCGCTTGAGGTTGTCGACGCGGTCTGTGCGGCCGCTTCGGGGATCGTGGTCGTCGACGAGGCGTATGCAGAGTTCGCACGCGATCGGTGGCGGACTGCCTTGACGCTGCTCGGCCGCCACCACCGGCTGGTCGTCATCCGGACGATGTCCAAAGCGTTCGCGCTGGCCGGCGCGCGCGTCGGCTACCTTGCGGCCCACCCGTCCATCGTCGATGCCCTGCAGCTGGTCCGGCTGCCTTATCACCTATCGGCCCTGACCCAGGCGGTCGCGCGGCTGGCGCTGCACCATGGCCAAGCTTTGCTTGCCACGGTCGACGGAGTCCGGGCAGAGCGGGACAGGCTGGTCACTGCGCTGATCGCCCGCGGTTTCACGGTCGTTCCGTCAGACGCGAATTTCGTGCTCTTCGGCCGGTTCGAGAATCAGCAGGAAATCTGGCGGGGGCTGCTCGACCGCGGCGTGCTGGTGCGTGATCCCGGCCTTCCGGGTTGGCTGCGGGTCACGGCGGGCCGGCCGGCGGAAGGCATGGCATTTCTCTCCGCTCTGTCCGATGTCGTGCCGGGCCGTCTAGACGGCGGGCGACCCGCGCAGCGCTGAGCCTCGCCGGCCGGAATTCCCATCCCGTGCACGAGGCACAGTTCAAGGCGGTCGCGCGGGCCCGGCGCGCAGCATGCTCAATCGACGCTTCGTCGCCGCGGTGGAGAACGGAGAACGTTCCGCTTGCCGCTACGCAGTTTCATCCGGAGAAGTCTCGGCGCCGCGGCGCCACCCATCTGGAGAACTGGCTCGGCACGATCCGGTAGCTCGGGTTGCATCCCTGTCGTGTCGTAGGGTCTGGGCATGTCGCTGACGCTGCTTCCTGCGGTGGACGTGGCCGCTGGTCGGGCCGTACGCCTCACGAGGGGCGAGGCGGGCACCGAGACAACCTACGGCGATCCGCTTGCGGCCGCACTCGGGTGGCAGCGGGCCGGTGCCGAATGGATTCACCTTGTCGACCTGGACGCGGCGTTCGGGCGGGGCGACAACCGCGACCTGCTGGCGACGGTGGTGCGTTCGCTGGAGGTAAGAGTCGAGCTGTCCGGCGGGCTGCGCGATGACGAATCGTTGGCTGCGGCGTTGGAGACCGGCGCGGAGCGCGTCAATATTTGCACCGCTGCGTTGGAGGACACCAGCTGGTGTGCTCGGGTGGTCGCCGAGCACGGCGAGCGCGCGGCGATCGCGCTTGATGTACGCGGACGGCTGCTGGCCGCGCGTGGTTGGACTCGTGCTGGAGCCGACTTGTACGAGGCACTGGACCGGCTCGACGCGGCCGGCTGTGCCCGTTACGTCGTGACGGACGTGACCCGCGACGGCACGCTCGCCGGGCCGAACTTCGAACTGCTGCGCTCGGTCTGCGCGGCGACCGAGCGACCGGTGATCGCGAGCGGGGGAGTCGCGACCCTCGATGACCTAGCGACGCTGGCCGGGCTCGTACATATTGGCGTAGAGGGGGCGATCGTCGGCAAGGCGCTCTATGCGGGCGCGTTTACGCTCGAAGAGGCTCTTGCCGTGGTCGGCGGGCCGCCCCTACGGGATGGCGAGGGCGGGCCGTGACCGCGCGGGAAGCTGGCCGCAGCCAAACGGAGCCGAGGGTCGCCGACGCCGCTGCGGCACCCGACCCGATCCGTCGCTACTCTTCGGGAGGGCCGTGGGAGGAGCGCTTCGGATATTCCCGCGCGGTCTGTGCGGGCCCGTTCATCTTCATTTCTGGTTGTACGTCGGTCGTGGATGGTTCGGTGCGCCACGAAGGCGATCCGTATAACCAAGCCATCACTGCGATGCAGATGGTCGAACGCGCGCTTGTCCAGGCCGGCGCAACGCTTACCGATGTAGTCCAAACCCGGATGTACATCGTCCATACCCAGGATGCTGAAGACGTCGGCCGTGCCCACGCGGAGGTCTTCGGAGCGGCGGCGCCGGCGGCGACGATGGTCGTGGTCGGAGGTCTCGTCGACCCGACCATGCTCGTGGAGGTTGAGGTGGTCGCCTACCGGGAGCGACCACTATGACGGTTGCGGATCGTGCGTTCACATCGGCCGGAGACCGGTCCCGCTGATCGTCCGAGTGACGGCCCTGCCCTGACCGGAATTGTCGGGGGTGGCCTAGATAATCGAAGACATGTTCGAGAACTCCGATGCCGCAGCTGACCCGGGTCGGGGCGCGGATGCCGGCATGATGTTGGCGGAAACGCCGACCGGGCCGGGTCTTGCCGCTCTGTTGGCCGCGACCGCTGCCGGGCTGCCGGACCTAGACGGGTTTGGGCTGGTGGAGGCAGCGGCGGCGGCCGAGCGGCTGGGATCGTGGCCGGCGGCGGTGCAGGCGGCATCGGTGGCGGAGCTGACCACCCGCTCGCTGCTCGTCGACGGCGCCCCGGTGGCGACGCCGGCCGAGGATCGGGTGCGCAACACCGAGATGGAAATCGCGGCCCGGTTTCGGATCTCCCCGTGGGCGGCGCAGGTGCGGGTGAGCGTGGCCGCCCGGCTAGCGAGCGTGCTGCCGCCCACGTTGGCGGCGCTGTCCAACGGGGAGATCGACTACCTGCGGGCCCGCACCCTGGCCGAGGCCACCACCGACCTCGACCCATGTCATGCGGCTGCGGTTGAAGAGCGGGTGTTGGACAAGGCCGGGGAGCGCACCCACGCCGAGCACCGCAAGGCAGTCGCCCGGGCAATGCTCGCCGTCGACCCGCGTTCGGCGGAGCAGCGGCACCAGCGGGCCGCCGCTGGCCGTCGGGTGCTGTTTGCCCCGGCCCCGGATGGGATGGGCCAGCTGTTCGCCGAGCTGTCCGCCGACGGGATCGCGGCGATCCGCTGTGCGCTGGACGCCGCCGCCGCCGGAATGAAGACAGTCGACCCGACCGACGTCCGCACGGTGGACCAGCGGCGCGCGGACGCGCTGGTCGCGATGGCACGCACCGCGCTGGACACCGGGCACCTGGGCGGCGTCCCCAGCGGGCTGCGGCTGGCCGGCGGGCAGGGCCGCCGCCCGGTGGTCCAGGTCACCGTCGCGGTCACCACTCTGCTCGGCCTGGATGACGCGCCGGCCGAGCTAGCCGGGTACGGGCCGATCCCCGCCTCGGTGGCGCGGCGGATCGCCCAAGACGGTGTCTGGCGGCGGCTGCTCACCGACCCCGCGTCCGGCGCACTGCTGGACTACGGCACCACCCTCTACCGGCCACCCCAGCACCTGGTCGACCACGTGATTACCCGCGACCGGACCTGCCGCGGCGTGACCTGTGGTCGCCCCGCCCACCAGTGTGATCTTGACCACACGATTCCGGCGCCGGCCGGGGTGACCGCGGACTGGAATCTCGCGCCGCTGTGCCGCGGCCTGGACCACTGGGCCAAAACCCGCCGCTACTGGCGGCTAGACCAGCCCGAACCCGGCCGGTTCGGGTGGACCTCAAACACCGGCCACGTCTACCACATTGCCCCCGAAGCCATCGGCGCCATCATCGAGCCGGCCAGCCGCGGTGACCCGGGTCTCGACGAGCAGATCGACGACCTGGTGGCAACCGACGACCCGGCCCACCTCTACCCGCCATGGGCCGAAGACCTGATCGACATCGACGACAGCTAGAGCGAAGCCATTCCCGCGCTCGACGGGCACGAGTATGCACATCAAGAAGGAACCCGCGATACACACCAGCTCGGAAGGAAGCACGTCGCGGTCGGGTCGATATCGTGGATGACTTATCGCGCGTGAGGGGTGACTCCCGGGCGGAACGAACTAGGCCCGCGCCGCTGCGGTATCCACCGAATGGTGGAGCCTAATCCCGGGCCAACGGCTGACTAGTACGTCAGGTCGTCGTTGCATTCCCGGCCGGGCCGTTGGTGTGTCATCGTCGCATCCTGTCGGTGAGGTGGTCCTCGGGGGACCACCTCTTGGCATGGTCGGAACACGGTGTTGCTGGGGGAGCAGATGCGCTTAGCGGTACGGTCTCGCGTATCGCCCGGTGACGCCGGCGCTTCTGCTGTCGAGTTCGCGTTACTTTTGCCGATTTTCGTCATGCTCACCTTCGGCACGCTCACGGGAGGTATCGCCTTCTGGCGCCACATCGAGCTGACGCAGGGCGCCCGTGACGCCGCCCGGCTCGGCGCGACCTTCCCCATATCGACCGCCGAGCCGGCACCGTCAGGAGAGAAGACGATCAGCGACTGGCTTGCAATGGTTGCCACCGTCGCCGCAACGGAGTCGGGCTGGGGCAGCCTGGGGGACGTGTCGGCTCCCGACTCCGGAGCCTTCATCTGCGTGGCCTATGTCTCGGCGGACGATGGCCTTGTCGACACGAATCGGATGACCGTTGGGTCAGTGAAAGAGTCGGACGATCTGCTGGAGTCGGGCGGTTGCTTTGCGGACGGTCGGGTCGAAAGCCGCGTACAGGTGCTGGTACGGCGGGACGCGGAGCTTAACGCTGTCGTGTTCAACTCCGACCTCGAGCTACGAACCCGAAGCTCGATTCCATATGAGCGGCGGGACGCGACGTGAACTGGTGGCAGCGGGCGATTGTTGACCCGGAGAGCCGGGACCGCGGTGCATACGCGGTCCTTTACGCCGTCCTCATAACTGTCATCGTCGGCATCGCAGCGCTCGTCCTCGACCTCGCGACACTCCGTCTCGACCGCCGGGCGAACCGCGCCGCGGCAGACTCCGCGGCTATCGCGGCCGCTGCCGAGCTCGGTCAGGCGGCGAATAACCCGCGAGACGCCTGTCTCAAGGCGGTCAGCTACGCCGAGGCGAACCTCGGGATAACAGCTCCAAGCGCGAACACCTGCGCGGCGACCTTCCCGGCTTCAGACGTTGGTGTCGCCGCCGCTTGCGCACTAGGTACGAAGCTAATCGCCGAGGAGGTTCCGGCCTACCCCGCGGGCGAGTCGCCGGACCGGGACCGGTTCCGGATCGAGATCAGTTGGCCCGTACCTGACGACGACCCGCTCATGACCGATCCGGATCGGGAAAACACGACCACGATAGTGCAGGGCATCTCTAGCCAGGACGGCAAGCCGTGTCAGCGCATGGCCGTTGAGATCGTCCAGCGTGGAGATTTTTCGTTCGCCGGCATCTTCGGCTTCTCCGGCCAGACCACCAGCTCGCGCAGCGTCGCCCTTTCGGACGTTGGAGAAACTGGCGAGGTCGCAGCTCCGCTCGTCGTCCTGGACGAGACAGCCTGCCGGGCACTCATTCTCGAGGGCAGTGGCGAGGTCGTTGTTGCGGCCGACCCCGCCGGTGAATACGGCGGAGCTATCGCGGTGGACTCGGACGGGTCCGATTGCGGTGGTGGATCGAACGACACCGTCATAGTTGCGTCGAACAACAACAATCTCTGGGCCCTCGACACGCCGAGTGGCGCAAAGGCGCAGATCCAGGTCATGTCGCAGGCGTTCCTTCCCAGCCCGCCCGGAAAGGCCTACAACGCCGCTGATGTCGCCGGATGCCTTGGTGGGAGTTCGAACGTTGACCAGTTGAGAGCCTGGGACACGAACGTTTGCCCCATTCCGACCCCACGTGACAGGCGTGTCACAGCTGTGCCATGGGTCGATCGGTACAACTGCCCCGCAGACTCCCCGGCCGCCTGTGGTCACGAAGATGACTTTCCCCCCGTCGGCCCATACAACTTCGTCGACCAGTGGACGAGTTGGGCGACGACGACCGCGCCCACCCTCCCCGAGATTTCCCAAGACTGGGATCGACTGGAAGGAGGGGAATGTCGCGTCACCGGGACCGATCCCCATCCGAAGGATGTATACGCGGACTGTGACACATTGCGTATCGACGGGACCTTAGCGGTCAAAGGGAAGCTCGTTGTCCGCGGGGATGTCGATGTCCAGGGCGGGTGCCTTTGGGTCGGCGATGAACCTGAGGGGACCTGTTCTGCGCTCCCGCCGCTCGTTGACCCCCTCGCGTCAGGGGACGACCCTGGTCCGGTCTACATCGGCGGTGATCTCAGTGTCTCGTCTCGTGGGTCACTTATCGTGCGGAAGGCGTTCGTTTACGTCGCTGGCAATGTCGACGTAGCCACCACGGGTCTGGTCAGCTGGGTTGGCCCGTACAATCAGCAGCTCACCTGCGTGCCCGCAGCGTCGGTGGCGAGCGCCCCTTCGGGTGGTTGCTTTGAAGACCTGGCTCTTTGGGCCAACGGCAGCACTGCATCGACAGTGGATGGTCCGTCCAACATGCCTGTCGACGGCACGCTCTTCGTTCCAAACGCACAGTTCGAATTCGGTGGTGGCACATCGCTCCCGCAGGACCGAGCACAATTGGTCGCGAAACGCCTCCGCCTGCGTGGGAGTGGCACTTTGTGGATGGTGCCGAATATTAAGCGAAGCACGCCGGTCCCGGGGAGTGGGAGCACGTTGATTCGGTGATGAGCGCAAGAGAACAACGATTGCAAGAGATGATGGGGTAGATCGTGGGACGTCGAATTGTATTGCTGGCGGCGGCGGCGTTAATCGCGGCGCTCGGCACCGTACTCGTCTATACCTACGCCAAGAATGCCGACGACCGTGCGCTCGCCGACCAGAACCCGGTTACCGTGCTCGTCGCAAAGGATGAGATACCGGCCGGCACCCCGGTAACGCAGGCGATCGAGAACGGCGACCTCGAGCAGACGGAGGTCCCGCGAGCAACGGCCATCGACGGCGCGATGACCAGCATCGAGCCGATCAAGGAGCAGGTCGCGCTCACCACGATCTTCCCGAACCAGCAGCTGTCGACGCAGATGTTCGGCAAGACGCTGGCCGCGAGCCAGACGTTGCCGATCCCGATCGGCAACATCGCGGTGAGCTTTCAGTTCACCGACCCGGGGCGGGTGGCAGGTTTCGTAAAGCCGGGCAGCGACGTCGTCGTCTTCCTAACGATCGCCGACCAGGGCCAGCAGGAGGCGACCAGAGTCCTGCTGCCCAAGGCGCTGGTCATCGGTGTCGGCCCGACTACCGCGGCACCACAGCCGGCCGACGGAGTGGAAGACGGCATCAGCAGCGAGGACGCTGCCAACGAGGAGCAGATCCCGCGCGCGCTGCTCACACTCGCGCTGACCGACAAGGAGGCGGCGAAGCTGGTCTACGGCTCCCAGCATGGCACGCTCTATCTCGGCCTGCTCAACGACAAGTCGAAGGTCACCCAGGAGCTCTCCGTCTCGCCACAGAACCTCTTCGGCTAGGAACCAACAGGAAGCCGCCACACATCATGCCTGTCCTCGTGGATCTCGACCCGCACAGCGCGAATCACCTGGTTCGTGCTCTCGGGCCGGACGCCTTGGCCCTGTCCAGCCTCGCCGAGCTCGAGCGCTACCTGCATTCGTTCCCGAACGAAAGCGTCGTCGTACTCGGGCCGACCGTGACACTCGCGGCCGGCTTCGACTTTGCCGGTCGCATGCGGATCGAGCGTCCCAGCCTCGGCGTGATCCTCGTGCGGGAGCGCTTCGACTCGATCCTCCTCGCCGACGCATTGAGATCTGGGGTCCGCGAGGTCGTGGCGCGCACCGATCTGGACGAACTCCGGGCGGCGGTCTGGCGAGCGGCCGAGCTGGCGGCTCGGCTGCAGCCCGAGACTCCGCCCGGCGGTGTGGCAGGCGGCGTTGCCCCCGGTGGGTCCGGCCGCAACGGCATGGTCGTCACCGTTTTCTCGGCGAAGGGCGGCTGCGGCAAGACCACCCTCGCCACGAATCTTGGTGCTGCGCTCGCCGCCACCGATCGAGATGTGTGCGTCCTCGACCTCGATCTCGCCTTCGGCGATGTAGCGATCGTCTTGCAGCTGCACCCGGCGCATACGATCGCCGATGCGCCGCGGCTGAGCGGGCTGGACGAGGCCGGTCTGCGCGGTCTGCTGACCCCGCATTCGCGCGGCCTAGCGGTGCTTGCGGCCCCGACCGAGCCTGGCGCGGCCGACCACATCGAGGCTGCGCTCGTCAGTGACCTGCTGCGGGTCCTCCGCGGCATGTTCGACGTGATCGTGGTCGACACCCCAGCTGCGTTCTCGGACCAAGTGCTCGCCACTTTCGACGTAACCGACCTCTTCCTCCTCATGGCCACTCTTGACATCCCGGCGCTGAAGAATCTCAAGCTGACGCTGGAGACAATGGACCTGCTCCACTACCGCCGAGACCGCTGGCGAGTGATCCTGAACCGGGCCGACTCGAAGGTCGGGCTCACGGTGAGCGAGGCCGAGCGGGCGCTCCATACGACGGTGAGCGCGCAAATCCCGTCGTCGCGGTCCGTGCCGATCTCGATCAACCGCGGCGTCGCACTCGTACATGAAGACCCGGGGCACCCCGTCAGCCAGGAGATCCGCAAGCTCGCCGACGGCGTCGTCGCGCTGGCCCTACAGCACGATCCGACGGGCGGCGGCGCAACCACGGGGCGCCGCGGCCTGCTCCGACGAAGGGCCCGCAGCTGATGAGCCTGTCCGATCGCCTGGCCGTCGTACGTCAGCGCCTCGAGGAGCCGCTGGCCGACCCGTTGCTCGCCCCGGCCGCGCCGCAACGAGTCAACCGGCCTCGCCGCCGGAGTAGGGACCCGTTCGCGAAGGTGAAGAAGGCGGTGCACGAGGCGCTGCTGGAGACGCTCGGGCCACAGCTCTACGACGCGCAGATGACGCAGAGCGAGCTCGAGTCGAGAGTGCGCGCGACCCTGGCGGACGTGATCGCGGCCGAGGAGACGCCGCTGACCGTCGCCGACCGAGCCCGAATCTCGGAGGAGATCGCTGACGACATCCTAGGCTACGGCCCGATCCAGCCACTGCTCCGGGATCCCGACGTCAGCGAGGTGATGGTCAATGGACCGCACCAGGTCTTCGTTGAGCGCACCGGCCGCATCTACCGGACTGACGTGATCTTTGCGGACGAGGCGCACCTGCGTCGCATCATCGACAAGATCGTCGCTAGGGTTGGCCGCCGCGTAGACGAGTCGAGCCCGATGTGTGATGCGCGCTTGCCCGACGGCAGCCGGGTCAACGCGGTGATCCCGCCACTCGCTCTGGACGGCTCGATGCTGACCATCCGCAAGTTCGCCACCGACCCCTTCCAGGCCGCCGACCTGATCACGCTGGGAACGATAAGCGGAACCGCCGCCGACTTTCTCGACGCATGCGTACGTGGGAAGCTCAACATCCTGATCTCCGGCGGCACCGGTGCCGGGAAGACTACGACCCTCAACGTCCTTTCGTCGTTCATCCCAGGAGACGAACGCATCATCACGATCGAGGACGCGGCGGAGCTTCAGCTTCATCAGGAGCACGTGTTGCGTCTGGAATACCGCCCGCCGAACATCGAGGGCCGGGGCGAGGTCCGGATCAGGGATCTTGTCCGGAACGCGCTTCGCATGCGGCCCGATCGAATCATCGTCGGCGAGGTACGTGACGCGGCGGCGCTCGACATGCTGCAGGCCATGAATACCGGCCACGACGGCTCGATCAGCACGGTTCACGCGAACTCGCCGCGCGACGCGCTCGCCCGGGTCGAGACCATGGTGCTGATGGCCGGCATGGAACTTCCCGTGCGTGTGATCCGCGAGCAGATGGCAAGCGCACTTGACCTCATCGTCCACCAGACCAGGTTCCGGGACGGCTCCCGCCACATCACTCAGATCACCGAGGTAGTCGCCATGGAAGGAGACATCATCACCCTCCAAGACCTTTTCGCCTTCGACCACACCCTCGGGTACGGCGAGGACGGCCGGTCGCTTGGCGAGCTGAAGTCCACCGGACTGCGACCCCGGCTGGTCGAGAAGCTCGCCCATCGCGGCGTACGGCTGGATTGGGGCCTTCTGCAGTTCGGGAGCGCTGGGTTGCGGTGACGAGTGGAGTGGTACCTCAGCTCGACCCACGCCGTAAGCGGGCAGCGTCCCGCCGCCGCCGCCGATGGATCATCGCCGCGCTCGGCGCTTTTGTAGGTGTAGCGACGTTGGCGGCGGCTGCCTCGCCGTCCTATGCCGGTGACGGTCGCATACTGCGGATCACGAGCGATGCGGGGAAGGTACAGGTGGTCTTCGAGGCCCCGGGCTTAGCCGCCGGTGACTCCCTGGACCCGTCGACCGTCCACCTAACGGTCGGCGACCGGGCCCTTCCGGCGTCCGCCGACCTGGTTGGTGCCACTACCCCGGAGGTGAAGCGGGCCTCGTTGCTGGTCATTGACACATCGGGCAGCATGCGTGGTCAGGCGCTGGAGGCGGCGAAGTCGGCGGCCGAGGAGTTCCTCTCCACCGTGCCGCCCGATGTCAAGGTCGGACTGGTGGCCTTCGCCAACGACGCAAAGCTCCTGGTCGCTCCCACCACCGACCGGGCGAAGGTCCGTTCCGCCGTCGCCTTGCTCGAGGCCGACGGCGATACGGCGCTCTACGACGCCTTGAATCTGGCGGTCGCCCGGCTCAGCCGGTCCGACTACTCCGATGCCGTCCGCAGCCTCGTGCTGCTCAGCGACGGCGTGGACGTCGGCAGCGCGACCGAGCTGCCGACCGTGATCGGCAAGCTCAAGGACTCCGGCATCGGCGTAGATGCGGTGGCCTTCCGGACGACCGAGGCCCTGTCGGTCCTCCGGCAGGTGGTGGGCACGGGATCGGGGCGCCTGGTCGCGGCGGACGATGCAGAGGATCTCTCGGCGGCATTCGCCGAGTCCGCCAAGGCGATCTCCAGCCAGGTCCTGGTCACCGCCGAGCTCGTGCCAGGCATGCAGACGGGTCAGCTACCGGTCACCGTCAAGGTAGCGACCGACGACGGGACGACCTTCACCGACAACGCGCTCATGCTGCTCGCCGCGGCCGATGTGCCCGCCGAGCCGCCGCGCGTCCAGCCGGCCCCGGTTGGCACCGACGGCTGGCTAAGCTCGTCCGGAATCCTTCCGATCGCGCTGGCCTTCGTCTTCTGCGGGGCGCTCGTCGTGCTCGGCTTCGCCGCGTCCGCGTTCGCCGCCGGGCGCCGTGAGTCGATCATGCGCCAGCGCCTCGCGCCGTACACACTCAAGGGCGCAAGCGCACAACGGCCGATGCCACCTCCGACACCCCTGATTGGGGACGTGAAACTCGCCCGGGCGGCGGTCGGGCTCGCCGAGAAGGTCGTTGCACACAAGGACTTCGAGGCCCGGCTCGCTGGTCGGCTCGAAGCCGCTGCCATACCGATGAAGCCCGCAGAGTGGCTGCTGCTGCACGCGGGCATCGCGCTCGGCTCCGCACTGCTCCTGCTCCTGATCAGCGTAGGCGACCTGCCGCTTGCCGTGCTTGGGCTACTGCTCGGCGCTATTGGCCCGTACGTCTATCTCACGGTGCGCCAGTCGAGGCGCAAGCAGAAGTTCGAGGAGAACCTCGCGCCAACGCTCCAGCTGCTGGCCGGTAGCCTCGCGGCCGGCCACTCGCTGCCCCAAGCGGTCGACACGGTCGCCCAGGAGGCGCCCGAGCCGATCGCGTCGGAGCTGCGCCGGGCCGTCGCCGAAGCGCGGCTCGCGGTGACGATCGAGGACGCACTCGACCATATGGCGGAGCGGGTCGGCAGCAAGGACTTCGCGTGGGTGGCGATGGCAGTACGCATCCAGCGCAACGTCGGCGGCAACCTGGCCGAACTGCTCACCACGGTCGCGGCGACGCTGCGCGAGCGGGAGCGGCTGCGCCGCCACGTCCGCGTCCTCTCCGCCGAGGGGCGGATATCTGCAGTAATCCTGGGAGCGCTGCCGATTGTCTTCACGATCTATCTGTTCGCAGTGCGTCGGGAGTACCTGATGCAGCTCGTCACCGACCCACTCGGCATCGCAATGGTCATCGGCGGCTCAATCGTCTTCGTCGGCAGCATCATCTGGATGACCAAGCTCGTCCGGGTGGAGGTCTGAGATGGCCGACTCCACCGCCCTCACCGCCGGGCTGGCGCTGGTCTTCCTCGGGCTGGCGGTTGTGCTCGCCGTCATCGGCCTCATCACCCGGGAGCGAACGCAGGTGCACCGGTCCCTGTCAGCGATCGGAGACTATCGCAGCCTGCCCGCGGAATTGCTCGACGAGCTCGACCGGCCCTTCAAGGAGCGGGTCGTCAGGCCCGGACTCGCCCGCCTCGTCAGGATCGGCGAGCGGCTGACACCAGGCAGCCAATTGCTGCGCATCCGCCGCCGGCTCGAAGAAGCGGGCACCCCCGACAACTGGGATGTCAACCAGGTCCTCGCGTACAAGGTCCTCGGCCTCGGTGCCGGCCTCGCCATCGGCATCTTGATCGGCGTCGTGCTCGGCGGACAGCCGATCCAGATCATCACCATCGCGGCCGGCATCGCGACGCTCGGCTACTTCGTGCCGAACATGGTCGTCTACCAGCTCTCATACAGCCGTGGCGAGCGGATTCGCCGCGAGCTGCCGGACGCGCTGGATCTGCTCACGATCATCGTCGAGGCCGGGCTCGCCTTCGATGCCGCACTCGCGCAAGTCGCCCGGCACACCACCGGGCCGCTCGCCGCGGAGTTCTTCCGGGTGCTGCAGGAGATGCAGATCGGGCTCGGCCGGTCTGAGGCACTGAAAGCGATGGGGGAGCGGACGAACGTGCCCGAGCTGCGGCAGTTCGTGACCGCGATGGTGCAAGCCGACGCGTTCGGCATCCCGATCGCACACGTGCTGCGCGTGCAGGCCAAGGAGATGCGGGTACGGCGGACTCAGCTGGCGGAGGAGCGTGCCCAGAAGGTACCGGTGAAGATTCTCTTTCCACTCATCTTCGGCGTCCTTCCCGCGCTTATGATCGTCGTCCTTGGGCCGGCCGCCATCGACATCATCCGTACGCTCACCGGCCGCTGAGCCGCCCGCTCCTGGCACTTCTGGTGGAAGGGAACTTTGCCCCCAATGGGTCTGGAGCTAGGGCCGCTTCCAGCCCAGGCGCTGAGAGCGAGCGCGGCCGGCGGCGACTCGAGCTTGTCGCCAATGACCCTCCAGTGGTGACAGCGAACGGTCGGACAGAGCTATCCGGAATTCGCCCCTTCCTCGGTGGATTCCTGGCAGTCTGTGGCCCGTGTCTGGCATCGCGGCACTAATCCCCAGACCCCTGCGCCGGCCTGGGCTGCTCGTCCGCGGCTGCCTCGTGATCGTCTGCTTACCGTTGTCGGTCGCCACCGGCGAGCGCGAGGCCATCGCCTGGCTCGCCGTTTTGTGCGCCGTGGCAGCCACGGCGGCCGGCTTCCGAGTCAGCGGCCCGGCCGCGACCTTCGCGTACAGCATGGAAGCGCTCATCTGGGCGTTCGCGGTGGTTTACAGCGGCGGCGCGCGCAGCGCGCTCATGCCATATGCGGTTGCGCCCGTCTTCGCCGCGGGGATGTCCGCACTGATGCCGGGGGCATTCACGGTCAGTGGGATCGCCGCCCTGGGGCTGGTCGTGGCGCAGGGCATCGCCGCGAGCATGGACCTCACAAGCATGGAGTCGATCGCCGAGTTCAGCACCCTTGCCGCGCAGTTCGTCGTGCTCTCCCTCGTAGTGGGCCTGCTTGCGGCATGGGTGGGAAGTCTGCGAGTACGGGATCAGGACGGCGCGCAGTATCTCCAGGCGCATCGGCTGCTTGAACAGCTGCACGCAATCACCACCCGGCTGCCCGGCGCACTCGATCCGATCGCCGCGGCCGGGGCGCTGCTCGACGCCGTGGTCAATGCGGTAAACCGCGGCGGCGCGACCCGGGTCAGCGAGGCGGCCGTGCTTATGGAGGCCGGCGGCGAGCTGCTTGTCCCGGTTGCGCACTATGGCACGGACCGGCTGGACTGGGACACCGCGATAACGGGCTCGGGACCGGTCGCCGACGCGTGGCGCAGCGGCAGCGTGCAGCTGCGGCCGATGGGCGTGCGCCGGGCGGAGGGCCACCGCGAGCCGCGTCGCAGTCTTGCCATTCCGCTGGCAGCCGCCGATCACCTGATCGGTGTGGTTGCGCTAGAGGCGAGCGAGCCTTATCCCATCAATGAGGAAGCCGCGGCGCGGGGGGCACGGGCGGCAAAGTCGAACGCGGTACGGCTGGCGACCGCCCTGCTCTTCGACAAGGTCCGCGAGGTGGCGACGATCGAGGAGCGGCGGCGGCTTTCTCGGGAGATCCACGATGGGATCGCCCAGGAGCTCGCCGGAATGGGCTACGAAGTCGACGCCCTTGCCGAGGCCGCGCGCGAGCAGGGAGATCTGGAGGGCGCCGAGCGGCTGGCCGAGTTGCGGCAGACGATGTCCGGTCTGCTCACCGAGGTGCGGATGTCCATCTTCGAGCTGCGCAGCGATGTCGACCGGCACGGTGGCCTGGCCGCCGCGCTCGCCGAATATGTACGGACCGCCGGCGCCACCAGCAGCCTGGTCGTCCATCTCGTACTCGATGAGGGCACCATCCGGCTGCCAGCCCAGGTCGAAGCGGAACTGCTGCGAATCGCCCAGGAGGCGATCGCCAACGTGCGCCGGCATGCCAAGGCCGAGAACATGTGGGTCACTTGCCGGGTCGCTCCACCGCGCGCCAGGCTGATCATCGAAGACGACGGCGTGGGACTCGGTCCCGGGCGGGCCGGCGGCTACGGCCGCACGATCATGCACGAGCGAGCCGAGCGGATCCCGGCGCGGCTGGTCATCGAGCCTCGACCGGAGGGCGGCACCCGAGTCGACGTTCAGGTAGGACCTCCAGCGCCTGCCGTTCGGGTCCGCCGCTTGCCCACCGGCCAGGCGGACCGGCGTAGTGTCGCAGGACTCATCGCCACTGAGGTGGGGGACGCATGACAAGCGAAGTGGGAGCAGCATGACCATCCGCGTCGTATTGATCGACGACCACGACCTGATCCGCCAGGGCCTCGCGCACGCCTTCGAGCGCAACCCAGACTTCGAGGTTGTGGGTGCTGCGGCGACCATGGCCGACGGGCTGGCATCAGTACGGGAGCAGCGGCCGGACGTCGCAGTCGTGGATGTGCGGCTGCCGGACGGCAACGGCCTTGAGGCTGTGCGCACCCTGCGAGCCGAAGGTGCTGGGCTCGGCATTGTCGTACTGACGATGTTCGCTGGAGACGACCAGCTGCTCGCCGCCCTGGAGGCGGGCGCGTCGGCCTTCGTCGTGAAGGACGCCTCTGCAGCGGAGGTCATGGCGGCCGCCCGGATGGCCGCGGAGACTCCCCAGTCGTTCACGGCGAACGACCTCGCCGGTGCCATGCAGCGCCGCCTGCACCCGGCCGGGCCGAAGCTCAGCCCGCGGGAGCGGGAGGTACTCCAGCTCCTTGCCGATGGGTATGCGGTACCGGTCATCGCCAAGCGGCTCTACATCAGCGCGTCCACGGCAAAGACGCACGTGATGAAGGTCTACGAGAAGCTAGGCGCCCAGAACCGTGCACAAGCCCTCATGACGGCCCTGAAGCTCGGACTCCTGTCCGCCGAATCCCCGGAGTAGGTCACCGCCTGCATCCCGCATACTCGCACCTGCGCGCTGTCGCATGAAGGGGCACCTTCACTCGAAACGCTGACAGCTGAGGGGGCCCCTTGCCTTGGACGTATTGCGTGAACGTGCCTTCATGCCCGTCGAATCGGGCAATCCACCGAATGGTGGATCAGCGCTAAGCCGCATGTCGTGCAGGACTGACCGGCCACGCGATATCGCTGCCAGGCCTTGGTAAGGAAACCTCTCCTCGTGACGCCGACGGTCTCTGTGAAGGGGCCTCGGAACTAGAACTTTCGGGGAGGTCTCCCAGATGATCGATTACTTCAGAAAGCTCCGCGAACGGCAACAGTCCGAAGAGGGCGCCTCGGCGGTCGAGTATGGTCTGCTGGTCGCCGCTATCGCCGCAGTGATCGTTGCCGTCGCGTTCACGCTCGGCAAGTGGGTCTTCAACGCCTTCGACAGCACATGCGAGACCATCGCTTCAAAGGGCGGGCAACCGACGAATTCCGACTGTGCGGCGCCGCCGGCTCCCCCCCAGTGAAGGTAGGCGATCGGTCACCGGACGGAAACGTACGTGACTACAAACGCTTGCGAGGAAGGCGCATCCAGCCTTGAGTACGGACTCATCATCGCGGCCGTCGCCGGTGTGATCATTGTCGCGGTCTTCATATTTGGACAGGTTGTTCGGGACGACTTCAAGAGCACGTGTGACAAGTTTGTCGAACAGGATTCTGCGGTGACCTGTCCGCCGTAGGGCTCGGGGAACCAGTCTGCGGGGGGAGGAGGCTGGCTGGGGCGCTGGGAAGGGGGGGTCACAGCGCCCCAGCCCTGGCCGATCGGAGCAAGCAAGCGCCAGAAACGAAACCACCCAAACAGAGTGAGGCATCCCGGGTTTCATGCGCACCCGGTTATGTGTGAAGATCGGCCGGCTGGCCGTCTTGGTGGTGGGCATGGTAGT